>CAJOGF010000132.1:6913-17544 GCA_905233995.1 uncultured Bacteroidales bacterium
TATTAAATAGATAAAGTTTATTGACATCAAAAGACTTACTTTGTTGTACAACATCACCTTGCATCGTTAAATAGTTTTGACGCCAAATACCTCTAACAGAAACCATAGCACTCAAATATAACATTTGAGCCTCTAAACTTGTCTTTAAAGATTTGCGATAGTCAAAATTAAAAGAAACATAAAACGGCTTTTGAAAATCCCTATAAGCACCCGGCGTTGAAAACGAATAACCCGCACCAAAATTATAAACAGGGAAATTGCCTTGTTTCATATCGTCAAAATAAAAAAACGGCTTATTAGAAACATTATAAAACAACATTCCGCCATAACAAGAAACGTTTTGAGAGTAATGAAAACGCGACAAATTAAGCGGAAGCCTTACAAGAAAAGAATAAAAATTCTCTTTCCACTTCAACTTTATATTTGCTAATTGTCGCGCTAACTTAACTGTATAATAATCAGCATTTTCACCAACAGATGCAGAAAACTGCAAAATAGGATAAAAGCCTGAATATTGCGCATTTACATCAGTTCTGAAAACATCGTCATCATAATTATACGTTTCGGTTGCCGATAAAAACAAAGTTTCCAAATTGTTTTGAGAAAAAATCGTTCCCTGAACATAACCCGAACCTGCATTTGGAATCCAACCATAAATTCTAATGGGATCGCTTAATTGTGAATAACGTTTTGATTTTATTTTAGTTGTGTCAGGTTTTAATGTCGCAATAAAATCGACATTTGGTCTTGGTGTTTTCTCTAAAACCTTAGAAAAATAATTAAGCGGACGAGCATTAAACCTTTCAAAACCGTCCAAATTGTCCAAAACTACTACATTTTTCCCAAAAAAACTATTATCATTGAAAACCAACTTTTTATCAAAAATTTCAGGATTCGTGGCTCCAAATTTTGAATTGGTAACTTGAAGAATCTTTCCCGAAGAAATCGAAACCTTAAAAATATTATCAATGCCAGAAAAATCCGAACTATAAAAAATATCACTACCTTCAACACAAATTCCGTTTATGTTTTCTTTCATTGGACCAACTACTATTTTTGAAGTTAAATCGTTGAGATTTAGAATTTTAATAGTATTTTTATTGTCATAATTTGAAACATAAACCAAAGAATTATTATCCAAAAAATATAAATTTCTAATATACTCGTTTTTCTGTAAATCAATCGTTTGAAGAATTTTGGCAGAATATTTCCCCAAAAAGAGACTTTCTAATTTAAAAATAACAATTCTACAATCTCTATTTTCAGAAAATTCCACAACCGCAAAACGTTTTCCGTCAGATGAAAGTTTCGGCGAAAAATATTTCTGCTTTCTGGTAACATATTGTTTTTTTCCTGTCTTGAAATCATAAACCACAATATCAGAATAATCTCGTAACGACCATCTCAAATCTGGCGTTTGAGAGGCATAAATCAATATTTTTCCGTCGGTATCGAACTCCGTGCTATGAACCTCAAACAATTTTTTTTCTTTTCCACTTTTATAAACAATCACAAATTCTGAAGGCTTTGACATTGACGACTTTATACACAACATAGAAGTGTCAGTAAGAAACATTGGACTGTCATAATTGGTGTAAAAACGTTTTTTTTCTTTGTTGAAATGTTCATACTCAACTGCGTTAACAGAATCAAGACGATTTTTGTAAAAAGTGCGCAATTCTGAAAATGCGTTTTTATAATTTTTTCCCAAACTAATTTTAGAATATTTCTTAAAACCAATCGAAAACGCATACGGTACAAAAGAATACCAACTTGAACGTCTGATGGCTTTTTGAAAAACATCTTCACCAAAATCTCGTCTTGCTTTCGTAACAAGCATATAACCAAGCGGATAATGCGTTGGCAAAAAGTCTCGATAAGAACGCAAAACCATTTTGTCGAACCTAAAATCTTTGTCAAAACCACAAACAATGGAAGCAATCTGACTATCAAAATCCGCTGTACGTCCCCTACCCTGACTTGTTAAAACAGTTTCTGCAAAAACTGCATCGCCTTCATAAAACCACTGCGGAATCGAATACGAAAGAGTACTTCTGCCGTATGCTCCAAACAAGAAAGATGCAAATTTTGTAAATCCATGATTTATAACACTATACTGAACAATATGACGGTATTCATGTGTCAACAAAGTTTCAAACCATTCTATCGACGAAAGCGAACAATCCGAAAATGGTTTGCTATAAAAAAACATTCGATAAGGAAAAAGACTTGCATAACCATTTGAAGTTACACTTGTTGGAGACAACACAAGCGGCACACGTCTTGGCTTTACCCTCATCGACAAAGTGTCGCCCTCATACACCTTTGAAATACCGTCGTAAAGTCTTAACGCATCATATTTAAGACCTTGCGGATAAATTATTTTCAACCTGTCGGTTTTCAAAACCTCCCATTTTGTAGAAAAAGGATGCTGCGAATAAGACCTTGAAACGCAAAAAAATATCAAGCAAAGGATAAAAAATTTACGCATTTTTTCTTTAATTAGTAACGTGATTTCATTGCACGGTCAATCTCTCTTAAAGTTTCTTTCTCTTTGATAGACTGACGCTTATCAGCGACTTTTTTACCTCTACAAAGTGCAATTTCAAGTTTGGCGTATCCTTTGTCGTTCAAGAACATACGAAGCGGAATAATTGTAAGACCAACGTTTTGAACCTTTTTTTCCAACTTGTCCAACTCTCGTCTTGAAAGTAGCAATTTTCTTTCTCTTCTTGGATCATGATTTACATATCCGCCGTGAGAATATTCACCAATATACATTTTAGCGTAAAGTTCATGATTGTCGAAACTGCAAAACGAATCCACAAGCGAAGCCTTACCCAAACGAATTGATTTTATTTCAGTTCCAAGAAGTTGTATTCCAGCAATATATTTTTCCAAAAATTCGTACTGAAACGAAGCCTTTTTGTTTTTAATATTAATATCAGACATTTTTTTTAAGTTTGTTTAATTGTTCAACAATTCACGGGCGTTTTCGATAGCAGCATTTGTTATTTTTTCTCCTGACAACATCGCAGCAATTTCCGTTACCCGTTCTTCGTATTGAAGTTCCCGAATATCAGAGACTATCGCAGAATTTTCTTCGTGTTTATAAACCTTGAAATGATGACTGCCAAACGAGGCAACTTGAGGCAAATGCGTTATACAAATCACCTGCATAAAACCGGCTATCTTCTTGAACATCAATCCAGTTTTCCCTGCAACATCGCCCGAAATACCAGTATCGATTTCATCGAAAATTATAGTCGGAAGTTTTTCTGAGCGCGACAAAATGTATTTTAAACAAAGCATCAATCTTGAAAGTTCACCGCCAGAGGCTGTTTTTGACAAGTCGTTTGGCGGCAAATTTTTGTTAGCAGAAAATAGAAATTTAATCTGGTCTTTGCCGTTTGAAGAAAATTCTGTCAAAGGCTTGAACTCGACATCAAAAACCCCATCTTTTATACCTAATGAAGAAATCAAACTTTCGATTTCGGTTTTCAAACCCTTAACCGAATTTTTACGGTTTGAAGTAAGAAGTTCGGCTTTTTTTGACAAATCAACTTTTATATGCGAAAGTTCTTTTTTCAAAGTGTCAATTTTGTCCGAAGATTCTTCTACCAAATCAAGTTTACTTTTCAACGAATCCCTTTCTTTGATTAATTCGTCAACACTTGAAACCAAAAATTTCTTTTGTAAATTATAAAGCAATGATAATCTTGAATTTACAAAATCCAATCTTTCGGGAGAATATTCTGTGTTTTCGTTTAGAGAATAAAGTTCGCGACCAATATCCTGAAGTTCAATATAAACGCTGTCCAATCTTGAAGACAAATCCAAAGCGGGCGGATAATAAGCCGAAATTTTATCAAGTTCGCTTTTAGACTCTTTCAACTTTTCCAAAACAGTACCCTCTTCCGCGCTGATAATCAAGTCGGAAGATTGGGAAATAGAAATTTTTATATCTTCATTGTGCGTTAAGATTTCAAGTTCGTCTTCGAGGTCTTTCTGTTCGCCCTCCTGAAGATTGGCTTTGAAAAGTTCATCATAACGAAAATGCAAATATTCCGATTCTTTTTTGGCTTGAAGTGCCTGCTGTTCAAGTTGTTGAAGTTCTGAAGTTTTTTTCTTGAACTTCAAATACAAATCTCTATATTCTTCCAATACCGTCTTGTTGTTAGAAACAGAATCCAAAACCGAAATTTGAAAATTTTCTTTGCCAATTTCCAACGTTTTGTGCTGAGAATGAATGTCAATAAGAAAATTTCCTAAATCTTTCAAAACATTAAGCCCAACGGGAGTATCGTTGATAAAAGAACGAGATTTTCCTGTGTCAAGAATTTCCCTACGAATTGTTGTAATATCCTCGTAATCAAGGTCGTTTTCTTCAAAAAAAGGCTGCAAAGAATAATTGGATATATCGAATTGCGCCTCAACAACGCTTTTTTTCTCTCCTTTTTTTATAACAGAAACCTCCGCCCTCGAACCCGTTACAAGCGAAAGCGCACCAAGCAGAATGGATTTTCCTGCACCCGTTTCCCCTGTAATTACGGTTAAATTGTCCTTGAAATTAATTACAGTCTCGCGGATAAGGGCATAATTGGATATTTTTAATTGTAAAAGCATTATATTCCAAAATAAAAAAAATTCAAAGCACAAAATTAAATATTTTCCCTTTTACTTACAAAAAATTTTCTTTAGAGAAATAAAATAAAAATTTTCTTTTTAAAAAAAAGTATTTTTTATAATTTTGCAGCCAGTGAGATTATCTTCAAGAATCAACAGAGTTGCTGAATCGCAAACTCTCGCAATGAGTCAGAAAAGTGCCGAACTTAAAGAACAAGGCATTGACGTAGTAAACTTAACGGTAGGACAACCGGATTTTTTTACGCCAGATAATGTTAAAGAGGCCGCTAAAAAAGCAATTGACGAAAATTATTCTTTTTACAGCCCCGTACCCGGCTACAAAGACCTTATAAAAGCCGTTCAGAATAAATTTAAACGCGAGAACAACCTTGAATATGCTGAAAATCAAGTTGTTGTTTCAACAGGAGCAAAACAATGTCTTGCTAATGTATTTCAGGTACTTTTCGAGAAAGGCGACGAAGTAATTATTCCAACCCCGTATTGGGTATCTTACATCGAACTTGCACATCTTTGCAATGCAACTCCCGTTATCATTGAGGGAAAAGCCGAAAACAATTACAAAATAACCGCTGAACAACTCGAAAAAGCAATTACTCCTAAAACTCACGGTTTTATTCTTAACGCTCCATCAAATCCTTCAGGTAGCGTTTATACAAAAGAAGAACTCAAGGCTCTTGCTGATGTTTTGAAAAAATATCCAGAGGTTGCAATTATTTCAGACGAGATTTACGAACATCTGAACTATATTGGCGAACATCAGTCGATAGCACAGTTTCCTGAGGTAAAAGACCAAACAATAGTAATCAACGGTGTATCAAAGGCTTACGCAATGACAGGTTGGAGAATCGGTTATATGGCTTCAACGGTTGAAATTGCAAAAGCAGTAAAGAAACTTCAAGGTCAAACCACCTCTGGCGCAAGTTCTATTGCACAAAGAGCAACTATTGAGGCTTTGAATGGAGACCAATCAATTATAAAGAAAAACAACGAAATTCTTATCAAACGTCGCGACATGATGGTTGAAGGATTAAGAAATATTCCGGGCGTAAAACTCAACACACCTCCGGCTACTTTCTATTGCTTTCCTGACTTCAGCGCGTACATTGGCAAAAGTTACAACGGAAAGAAAATTTCAAACTCGTTTGAACTTGCAGATTTCCTTCTAAACGTAGCACATGTTGCAACAGTAGCAGGCGGCGCATTCGGCGTTGATTCATGTATCAGAATGAGTTATGTTGTTGGTTTTGACAGAATTCAAGAAGCATTCAAACGTCTTAACGAAACATTAAAAAAACTTCAGTAAAATTATGGCTGTCAATTTAAGGGAGAAAGACTTAGAACAACTTGTCGTTATGGGCGATAAGGTGCTTATAAAACCGAAATTTCCTCAAGAGAAAACTCAATCGGGATTATATTTGCCTCCAACCGTTATCGACAAAGAACAGGTCTCGTTAGGTTATGTAATAAAAACCGGCCCCGGATACGCCATACCTAACGTTCCTGAATACGAAGAACCGTGGCAAAAAAAGGAAAAAGTAAAATATATACCTTTACAATGCAAGCGAGGTGATTTGGCTGTTTATCAACGAAATACTGCGATAGAAATTCAGTTCAACAGCGAAAAATACTATATCATTCCAGCAACAGCCGTTTTGCTTTGTGTCAGAGACGAAGGTTTAATGAAAGAATAGAAAAATAAAAAACGGGTTAAAAAAACCCGTTTTTTTATTGCTTTATCAAAAGTTTGTCGCCTGTGTGTTTAACAACCTCTTCTTCCCAATTTTTACCGTAACCGGGAAATTTTACTTTCGGGATTCCCGTTTCATTTTCAATGACATTTAAATTTTCGTCGGTTTCTTTTTGGTTGCCGTCCATATATTTCATAAAAAGTTTTGTAAACAACTCTTTACGCGATTTTACCTAAAAATTTTACAGCCTCGTCCTTGTTTTTCTTTGAGGCATCTTTATCAATTTCAGAGGTTCTGAAGACAAACTCTTCTTCCTGCTTTTGCTGAACTTTTTCAATTTCAGGATGAACCAAATTATAACGCGAATACGCAAAATTTGCAATCAAATTGTTAATCCAAAACGACGAATTGTCCGACCATTTCGACATTGAACCATTTTCAGAGGAATATTCGTATGGAATTTTTGTAATTGAACAATAAAAAGGCGCAAAAACTGTATTTGCTGCGTCATCGGTTGCAAACCAAAAAAGTCCGCCACAATAATCCGGCAAAAAATCTCTCATTTGAGCCACAAAAACCCAACCTGTCTGCTGTGTAGCAGTTGTTCTTTCGTTAAGATATTCTTTGCCGTCAACCTCAAAAGTCAAAGGTCGAAAACGATAAGGACAATTAAAAGCACCCGAACCAAAATCTTTTGACATATCAAGTTCTGTGCCTTCAAGATGATTTCGCATTTGATTCATCATGCCCCTAACCGATACATAATACTGCGGTTTTATCCACAAAGGAAGACGATTTTGTGGAAAATTTTCTTTTGTCTGACACATACCTTTTTTATAAGGCGTTTTGCGCTGAACATTACCTTTGGCATAATCCCAATAGGCTGTTTTCTTGCCAAAATTATTCGGGTCAGCAGCCGCAAAAAAAGCCCAAACTCTTATATCACAAAATCTTGCACCTTCAAAATCTACTGGATTATAAACATCAGAAAAACTAAAATCTTTAACCGAACCTTTATAAAAATTATGGTCAATGGCAAATGACACAACATCTAAAGAATTAAAAGTATCGGCTTTTTTATCGTCGAAACGGTTTACTTTCTGATAATTAAACGTTGTAATTCTCGCTTGATTTGCGTGTGCTGAAATATACCCGTCAGGAACTTTTTTAGCAACCCAAACCATACCTTTTTCATAATTTCCTTTTCCAATAACTTCCATAATCCAAACCTCGTTTTTGTCTGCAATCGAAAAAGATTCGCCCTCTGAAGCATAACCATAATTTTCGGCTAATGAAGCCATTATTTGAATCGCTTCACGTGCAGTTTTTGCTCTCTGCAAGGCAATATAAATCATACTTCCGTAATCAATTATTGCACCCGCCTGACTTTGTAGACTATCAAGACCACCGTATGTTGTCTCTGCAATTGAAACTTGACACTCATTCATATTGCCTACAACATTAAAAGTATGTGAAACTTCAGGAATACGTCCCATAAATTTACCTGAATCCCAATCGTAAACATCTCTAAATGAGCCTTCCAAATGGTCAGCAGCAGGAAAATGATAAAGCGCACCATACAGCGTGTGCGAATCAGCAGCATACGAAATCATATTACCACATCCTCCTGAAGCAGATTTTGTTACCAAAAAATTAGTACATGCTGAGGATATTTTTATCAACAAAGAAATTCCTAAAAACAATAAAAACTTTTTCATTTATTTGCTATTTTTTTTAAACAAAAAAAAATTTAATTTTTTCTATGAAAACTTTGCAAATATACAAAAATGTTGTAATTTTGCGCCGTCAATTAAAACAATAAATTGAAACTTAAATTTTACTAAAGAAAGAAAATGGAAAGATATTTTGCTGCAATAGTTTTTATTGCATTGCTTGCTCTTGGCATCGCAATTAGTTAAGAAACACATATTTTTATATCCAATTTGTATCTTTGTCCAATTGGTTGCTGAAAGTTTTTATTAACATAGACACACTATTAGCCTTTGTAAACATTTTTTTTGTTTTGTACGAATACTCAAGATGTGTCAATAGCCTTAGCAAAACCGTTTGGTCAGAACAAGGCATAAAATATTCTTTTTTGGACGGAATATTGTTGCGACTTAAAAAAGACTCAACCTCGCGTTGCCCAAAAATTGCGCCAAAATTGGAAGGATTGATATAAAACAATATATCTTTAGTTCCTTTTTTGCAAAAAGCAAGTACAAAGATTTTAGGTAAGTTAACCCCAAAAATATTCAAATTGAATTTGCGGGCTATCAACATGTAGACCAATCCCAATGCAACGGGATTGGCTCTTTGTACTTTCATTATATCTTTCAAGAAACACAAGTCAGGGTCAAAATACGTGTCTACAAGCGTAACTCTCCAACTCTTACAATAATAAATAAAATTGTTGATTATCTTAGCCTGCTCGGTTTCTGAAAAATTTTCCAAATCTTCCAACGAATATGATATATTGAAATCATTTAATATAGTTTCTAATTCTTTCTTCGTATCAAAAAAATACTTGAATTTTGTTACTAACGCATACCCCTCAAGAAGACCGTCTCTATCGGCATCGAAAGTTTTGAAAGCCTCAATAAGATTAGAGGATTCAACACCTGAAACCAAGTTCTCAAGCCTTGAACGCATCAAAGGGGTTATCGTTTCTGAAGATAAAGCCTCGTATGCAGGAGCAATCAAGTCGGTACCAACCGCTGAAAGTTTTTCTTTTACGATGTCATAAATTTGCTTATCAGGGTCGTCCAAAAGTCGTATTGCTGAAACTATTTCCGATTGTGTCATAAAAAAAATTAATTATGCAGTTAACAAATTAACAACGTTAGAAATCAAATCTGGCATTGCATTTCTGTAATTTGGAGCAAACTCCTTACATCTACGGTTTGCAATCACAAGGCAAATTGTAGCCGTATTGTGTCCTAATAATTTTCCCAAGCCATTGATTGCAGAGGATTCCATTTCATAATTGTTGATTTTCATGCCTTTATATTCAAAAGATTCAAGTTTTTCGTTTATGGCAGAATCAATAATATCAAGTCTAACCACTCTTCCTTGAGGTCCGTAGAAACCGGGAGACGAAAGAGTTATACCGCTACGGTATACTTTTAGTTTTTCCAACAATTGAGACGAAGATTCCACAAAATACGGACTTGCAAGAAGACGACTTCTACGAGTATGCTCCTGAAATTTCTTTTCAAGTTCGAGATTGCAAACCGAATCTCTGTCCTTGTAAAAATTCAATAAGCCGTCCAAACCGCCCGAAATTGCTGTTACAACTGGCTCACCCACAGGAATATCCGCTTGAAGCGAACCACAAGTTCCAATTCTTACAATATTAAGCGTTCTATGCTGATAATTAATAAGACGAGTTTTTAAATCAATGTTTGCCAAAGCGTCAAGTTCGGTTAACACAATATCAATATTGTCGGTGCCGATTCCGGTTGAGACAACGCTGATTCGTTTTCCGTTTTTTGTTCCCGTTATAGTCTTGAACTCACGGTTCTGAACTTCAAAATCTTGAGTATCAAAAAAATCAGCCACAACTTTTACTCTGTCTTGATCTCCCACAAGAATAATGTTGTCGGCAATATTTTCAGGTTTCAAATGAAGGTGAAAAATTGTTCCGTCAGCATTTAAAATCAATTCTGAATCTTCTATTGGTTTCATAATTTTTTATAACTTATAAATTTTTTTTCTGACAAAAATAGTAAAAAAGCACAACATCCACAATAGAAAAGACAGTTTTTTATGGATTTTGACACGGCAATTTCGTTTAAACTGTTTATCACCATTATTTAGCACCTCATACCGTTTAATTTTTACTTAAAATTTTTTGGATGTTGAATTAAAAAAAGTATCTTTGCAACAAGCATTTTTACGTAAAAAAATTGTTTTATGGAAACCCAAAACTACATACAATATCCCGATATAATGGCGGGCAAAAAGATACTTTATGTTCACGGTTTTGCATCTTCTGGAGCAAGCGGAACGGTCAGAAACCTTAAAAATCTTTTACCAAAGACCGAAATAATTGCACCTGATTTGCCTCTTAGTCCTCTTCAAGCAATCAAACTATTACACGAAATTTGCGAAAAAGATGCACCGAACCTCATCATAGGTACGTCAATGGGCGGTTTTTATGCAGAACAATTATATGGTTTTGACAGAATTTTAGTTAATCCTGCCTTTCAAATTGCCGACACAATAAAAAAACTTCACGGCATGGGCAAACAAAAATGGCTAAACCCTCGTCAAGACGGACAAACCGAATTTTGG
>CAJOGF010000132.1:17610-19844 GCA_905233995.1 uncultured Bacteroidales bacterium
AGGAACAAAGTTTACGGACTTTTTGGAGATAAAGACCCCATAGTGCATACTTTCGATATGTTTTCTGCCAAATACATGAATGCCATTTATTTTGACGGAGAACATCATCTAAACGAACACACTCTTTATAGTGCGGTTTTACCTGTTATAAGATGGATTGACGATCGTCAAAACAAAACTCAACGCCCAATTTTGTACATAGACCTTGACAACACTCTCGTAGATTTCGACAAAGGCGTTAAGAAATTTGACGAAAAAACTCTTTCTCAATATCAAGGCAGAATATGGGATATTCCAGGATATTTCAGCGTTCTTGAACCTATGCCAAGTGCAGTAAAAGCCTTTAGAATTTTATCGTTAAAATATGATACTTACGTACTTTCGAGTGCACCTTTTGGCAATCCAACGGCTTGGTCTGACAAATTGGAATGGGTAAAAAAATGGCTCGGAGTTCCTGCGTTTAGACGGTTAATTCTATCCCATCACAAAAACTTAAATTATGGAGACTATCTGATTGACGATAGGATTTTCAACGGTGCTGAAGATTTCATGGGAGCATTCTTGCAATTTGGAAAAGACCCTTACAAAACTTGGGACGATGTGTTGGATTTTTTCAGCCACATAGAATAAACCATTAACCTAAAACAACATCCAAAACCATCATCAACACAAAACCAATTGCAAAACCAATTGTTCCTAAATTGCTATGTTCGCCTTCTGAAGCCTCAGGAATAAGTTCCTCAACCACAACATAAAACATTGCTCCCGCAGCAAAAGCCAAAAGATACGGCATTATAGGAATCACCATTGAGGCCAACCAAACAACCAACAAACCGCCCAAAGGCTGCACTATTCCACTTAAACTTCCAATCAGAAAAGACTTGAATTTGGAGTTTCCCGCACTTTTGAGCGGCATCGAAATAATCGCTCCTTCAGGAATATTCTGAACCGCAATTCCAATGCTGACCGCCAACGCTCCGGCAGCAGTAAGACTGCCAACACCACCTTCAGCACCAGCAAAAACGACTCCAACAGCCATTCCTTCAGGCAGATTATGAATTGTTACAGCAAGTGCCAACATTGCTGTTTTGGACAGTTTTGAACGAGGACCTTCTGGTTTATCTGCCACAGCCACACCAAGGCGGAATCCCATACCCGCCAAGAAACCTACCGTAGGCGGCATTACTGCCCATTTTCCAATGTCTGAACCCATTTCAATAGAAGGAATAAGCAACGACCAAACCGAAGCCGCAACCATAACTCCAGAGGCAAAGCCAAGCAAAGTTTTTTGAAGTTTCGGTTTCAAAAAATCTTTCATCATAAAAACAAATGCTGACCCAAGCATAGTCCCTAAAAGCGGGATAATCAATCCTATAAATAAACCCATATTAATAATTTTTCTAAATACAAAGGTAAAAAGAAATCAACAACAAACAAAATTTTCTTTTACGTATTTTACGTAAAAGCCATAAAAAACTGTGGTAATAAATTTTTTTAAGGTTAACTTTGCAGCGTAAAAATTTAGAAAACATAATAAAAATTATAAAAAAATACCATGTCAGATTTATCTCAAAAAGAAGTCAATGACTTCATGGCGAAAGTAATCGCAAAGAATCCCGGTGAAAGCGAATTTCATCAGGCTGTTAAAGAAGTTGTAGAATCCCTTATGGATTTCATTGATGAGAATCCAAAGTACAAAAAAGGTAAAATTCTCGAAAGAATGGTTGAACCTGAAAGAGTTATTATCTTTAGAGTTCCATGGATTGACGACAAAGGCGAAATCCAAATCAATAGAGGTTTCCGTATTCAGATGAACAGCGCAATCGGACCTTACAAAGGCGGTTTGAGACTTCACCCGACAGTTAACCTCGGTATTTTGAAATTCTTGGCTTTTGAACAAGTATTCAAAAACTCTTTAACAACCCTTCCTATGGGTGGTGGTAAAGGTGGTTCTGACTTCGATCCAAAAGGTAAATCAGACAACGAAGTAATGCGTTTCTGCCAAAGTTTCATGACTGAACTTTCTAAACATATCGGTGCTGATACCGACGTTCCAGCAGGCGATATAGGAGTAGGCGGAAGAGAAATCGGTTACTTGTTTGGTCAATACAAGAGATTAAGAAACGAATTTACAGGCGTTTTGACTGGTAAAGGTCTTGGTTGGGGCGGTTCTCTTATTCGTCCTGAAGCAACAGGCTACGGCGTAGTATATTTTGCAAAAGAAATGCTCGCTA
>CAJOGF010000133.1 GCA_905233995.1 uncultured Bacteroidales bacterium
GTCATCATTGCAACCTGCAATTGTCGTTTTGTCATGACAACAAAATCATTATTGCAGGTTGCAATAATGATTTTGCATTTTTCTTAACATTGGAAAAAAATGTGGTATAAATTAGGCGTTTTAATACGCATTGTGCTGGGGGGGCACACCCCCGGCTATTATATTTCGTCCTTTCAGGACTTGGTTTCAGATATAATTCAGTAGCCAAACCCCGTAGGGGTGATATATAATAGCCGTGGGTGTGAACTCACGGTCAAATAAGTTGACAAACGCCTAATTCGTTAAAACAATTTCCATACAAAAAAAGGTTGAAAACCAAAAATCTACAATGATTTTCGATTTTCAACCCAAACTCTAAACTATTTAATCCAAATATTAAAAAGTGTAAACAACACTGAAAGTCAAAGACTGCAAACTAACATTAGCATTCCATGTGTTAGTAATATCTTCATTTTTTGCGCCCTGTTGTTCTTTCACTTTGTTATTTACGTAAGATAATTCACCAAACGATACACCAGCACTCCAATTGCTATTGAATTTGTAGTTGAGAACAGGAAGGATACCAAAACCTAATTCAGTAATTTTTGAATCAGTATCTTTTTTGCCATTCACTTTGTAAGATTCTTTACCAAATCCGAGTACAACTTCTGCTTTTAAACCAAAACTAATCTTCTCTGTTGAAACAAAATCATAACGGAAATAAGGATCAAAATAAAACATATTTGAAGCCACCCAGTCATCTTTTTTTGCTGCATTTTTCTCTTTGGAAACCCCAAAAGCAATATCTGCACCAACAGCCATATTGTCAGAAAAATAATAACCAGCCTCTGCTCCTATACGAAAACTATTTTTAGGATCTTTATCCACACTAACTGAACTTGCTTTTGTTTCTCCGCCAACATTTTTCATACTGAAATTTCCTGACAAATAAAACTGAGCATCAGCATTTGACGCAGCAAATGATGTAGCAAAAACTACTGCAAAGATTTTAAAAATTTTTTTCATGTTTTTTTGTATTAAAGTTAAACTTAATTTTGAAACAAAAATAGATACAATTTTAAACCTAATCATTAATCAATCCTTAATAAAAGTTGATTTTTTTTATTTTTAATGAAACTTTTAAGTATTTTTTTCGTTAAAAATAAGGGAAGAAAAAAACTTACCTAAAGACTACCTAATTTGGAAAAATAATAAATTGCATTTTTTTATGAAAAAATTTTGCAAAATTAAGTAATTTACATTTATTTTTGCACTTTGAAATTCTTTATTAATAACACAAGAAAAATTTTAAAAATAACAAACAATCTGCTATGAAAGGATTTTTTTTCAGTTCAATCGGCAAAAAGGTGATAATGAGTGTATCAGGCCTTTTTCTGATATTGTTTCTGCTCTTCCACATGTGTATGAACCTTGTGGTAGTATTTAGTGATGAAGCATACAACAAAGTGTGCGAATTCTTAGGGACAAATTGGTACGCGCTTATAGGCACGTGCATTTTGGCTCTTGGATTTGTAGTTCATATTGTATATGCTACAATCTTGACAATCCAAAACCGTAAAGCGCGCGGCAACGACCGCTATGACAATCAAAACTTGCCGGCAGGCGTTGAATGGTCATCCAAAAACATGTTTGTTTTGGGTGCGATTGTATTCATCGGTTTACTTCTTCACTTTTGCCATTTTTGGTCTAAAATGATGTATGCTGAACTTGCTGGATGCGAAGGTACAACACTTTGCAACGGTACTGTTGTAACACCTACCGACGGTGCTGCTCTTATTCATTATTACTTCAGCCAACCGCTGATAGTAGTTTTGTACTTGGTATGGTTTGTTGCTATTTGGTTTCACTTGAACCACGGTTTTTGGTCGGCACTTCACACCGTAGGAGCAAGCAACTCTGTATGGATTCCACGTCTTAAAAAGATTTCTACCGTTTTCACAACATGTGTAATGGGTGGTTTTGCTTTAACGGTACTTATTGAATTTTTTAAGTCCCTTTAGTTTTTTTACTTAAAAATAACAAACAAAAAACAAATTATTTGAATTATTATCATAATTCTTAACAATTAATCAAAAGTATAACAAATGGCACAATTGGATTCTAAAATACCTGAAGGCGATTTGAAGGACAAGTGGACTAATTATAAGGAACACCAACACCTTGTAAATCCCGCCAACAAAAGAAAAATAGATATTATAGTAGTAGGAACAGGTCTTGCAGGCGCCTCAGCCGCTGCATCACTTGCAGAAATGGGCTTTAAAGTAAAAGCATTCTGTTATCAAGATTCACCTCGTAGAGCGCACTCTATTGCTGCTCAAGGTGGTATCAACGCAGCAAAAAACTATCCTAACGATGGCGACTCTATCTACAGACTTTTCTACGATACAATAAAAGGTGGTGACTACCGCGCAAGAGAAGCAAACGTTTATCGTTTGGCAGAAGTATCTAATCTTATTATTGACCAGTGCGTTGCACAAGGCGTTCCGTTTGCAAGAGAATACGGCGGACTTTTGGCTAACCGTTCTTTTGGAGGCGCGCTCGTATCAAGAACGTTTTACGCCCGCGGACAGACGGGACAACAATTACTTTTAGGTGCTTATTCTGCTCTTTCTCGTCAAATTGGTTTGGGCAATGTTGAAATGCACTCAAGAACCGAAATGATGGACTTAGTTATCATTGACGGACGTTGTAGAGGTATTGTTACAAGAGATTTATTAACCGGTGAAGTTTCTTCTCATTTTGCACATTGTGTAATTTTGGCAACTGGCGGTTACGGAAACGTATACTTCTTGTCAACAAATGCTATGGGTTCTAACGGTTCGGCTGCAATGAAAGCATACAGAAAAGGTGCTTATTTTGCTAACCCTTGTATGGTACAAATTCACCCGACATGTATACCTCAACACGGTGATTATCAGTCAAAATTAACTTTGATGTCAGAATCCTTAAGAAACGATGGCCGTATTTGGGTTCCGAAAAAGAAAGAAGATGCTGAAAAACTTCGGAAAGGGTTAATCAAGGCTTCTGACATTCCAGACGAGGACAGATATTTCTATTTGGAAGAGCGTTATCCTGCATTTGGAAACCTCGTACCAAGAGACGTTGCTTCAAGAAATGCTAAAGAGCGTTGTGATGCAGGTTACGGTGTCAACAACACAGGAAACGCAGTATTCTTGGATTTCAAATACGCAATCGAAAGACTTGGTAAAGATGTTGTTGAACAACGCTACGGAAACCTTTTCCAGATGTATCAGAAAATCACCGACACCGACCCATACAAAGAGCCTATGATGATTTATCCGGCTATTCACTACACAATGGGTGGTATTTGGGTTGACTATGAACTTTCAACAACAATTCCGGGCTTATTTGCAGCAGGTGAGGCTAACTTCTCTGACCATGGAGCAAACCGTCTTGGAGCTTCGGCTCTTATGCAAGGTTTGGCTGACGGATATTTTGTATTGCCTTACACTGTTCAGGAATATTTGGCTGACCAATTCAACGTTAAACGTATTAATCCTAAAGAGAATGCTGAGTTCCAAAAAGCAGAGAAAGAGGTTAGAGATTACATTGATAAGTTGATGAAAATTGGTGGCAAACATTCTGTTGACCATTTCCATAAAGAACTTGGAAAGATTATGTGGAACAACGTCGGAATGGCAAGAACAAAACAATCTTTGGAGACAGCAATTTCACAAATCAAGGCTTTGAGAGAAGAGTTCTGGAAAGACGTTAAAATCCCCGGCTCAAAAGATGGTCTTAACGTTGAACTTGAAAAAGCAAACCGTGTAGCAGACTTCTTGGAATTAGGCGAATTGATTGCTCGCGATGCACTTCACAGAAACGAAAGTTGCGGAGGACACTTCAGAGAGGAATCTCAGGAGGAAGGCGAGGCTAAACGTGATGACGAAAACTTTATGTACGTAGGTGCTTGGGAGTACAAAGGTTACAATCAAGAACCTGAACTTCACAAAGAACCTCTCAACTATCAGTTCATAAAAGTTCAGAAACGTAACTACAAGACAGGTAAATAGTTATTAACTATAATTTGTAGTGAAGGATTAAAAAAAGTTCAAACAAATTTAAATTAGTCAAAAGAAAATGGCAGAAGAACATAAAGGTTTAAATTTAACATTGAAGGTATGGCGACAAGCAAGTTGTCATTCTAAAGGCCAATTCAAAGAATATAAGGTTACTGATATATCAACAGAGGCATCATTTCTCGAAATGATGGACATCTTGAACGAACAATTAATCGAAACAGCCGACCCAGACGGTCCTGTTGCATTCGACCACGATTGCCGTGAAGGTATTTGCGGTATGTGTTCGCTCTTTATCAACGGTAGAGCGCACGGACCAGACGATGATATTACAACATGTCAACTTCACATGCGTAAGTTCAAAGACGGCGACCTTATCACCATTGAACCATGGCGTTCTGGCGGTTTCCCGATTATCAAAGACTTGATGGTTGACCGTTCAGCATACGACAAAATCATGCAAGCAGGTGGTTTTGTTTCAGTTTCAACAGGTGGTGTGCCTGACGCAAACGCAATTCCAATTCCTAAACCAGACGCTGACGAAGCAATGGACGCAGCGGCTTGTATCGGTTGCGGTGCTTGTGCGGCTACTTGTAAGAATGGCTCTGCAATGTTGTTTGTATCAGCAAAAGTATCACAACTTGCACTTTTACCTCAAGGCAAAGTAGAAGCCGCAAGACGTGCAAAAGCAATGGTTCAGAAAATGGACGAACTCGGATTCGGAAACTGCACCAACACTGGAGCATGTGAACTTGAATGTCCGAAATCAGTGTCGATTTCGCACATCGCAAGACTCAACAGAGAGTTCTTAAAAGCAAATTTTAAAGATTAATAGTTAATAATTTTATAATTCAAAATAAAGCCGGAAATTTTTTAGAATTTCCGGCTTTATTTTATATTTTTGCGATTGTAAATCTAAAAACTTTTCAATTTTTATGGAAGAAAATTTCAAACGCATCAACAACGGAGATAAAATAATATCTGAAGAAAATAATGAGACATACGTGTTAACAATAAAAAAGAAACATTTTCCATGGTGGATTTTTTTGTTGCTTTTGCCGCTTGTATTACTCATAAAATGTAACAAAGATATTGTGGTTAATTGTCAAGATAATAGACAAAACGCAATACCAAACCAAAGTGTTACTTTAAAATACCAATCATATTTTATTTGGAATCGAGGATTTATGAAAAACGATTCTGTTATCAGAACTGCAAAAACCGACGATAACGGAAACGCAACTTTCACCGCCCTACCCTATTCTGTTTATAGTTATTTGTTTTTCAGACAAGAAAAAGTGAAAGTTTACGCTTTTAACGAATGTTTCAGTGGCTCTGACACCACAAAACTTTTTCATTCTACCGACAGAATAAATCTTGTTTTGGGTACACAAACTATCAACGCAAAAATAAAACTTCAAGATATTACAAATAATCAACCCCTGTCGCAAGGCAAAATAACGATTATAGAAAACAATCAAAACCTCAACGCAAATGCAAATGGCGAGATTGATATAAAGAATTTGAATTTATGCTCAGAAATTTCATTAAAAGGCAGTTGTACAGGATATTACGACTCGTTAGTTAGCAACATAAAAGTAAAAGATATTGCACAAAACAACTACATTTTACGGTTAAGACCTATTAAAAAAGAAGAGCCCAAAAAGGAAGAGCCGAAAAAACAAGAACCCAAAAAAGAGGAACCCAAAAAGGAGGAACCCAAAAAGCAAGAACCTAAAAAGCAAGAACCAAAACAAGAAGAACTCAAAGGTCAGAACGGAGATTTAAGAATCAATCTGCAATGGTATTGTAAAGCAGATCTTGACTTGATTGTAAAAGACCCTTGCGGTGGTCTAACTTATTATGACAGAAAACGTTCAACATGTAAGAACAGCAGAGGAAGTCTTGATATTGATGCCAATCAAAACGCAACAAACGAACCATGGAAAGCCTCTACATCACCACAAGAAAATATGTTTTGGACCAATCCAACAGAAGGCAAATACACAATAGCAATCAAATGTTGTCCTTTTCACCGACAAATGAACTTGAAATCCAACAAAATAGAGTTTACTCTTACAATTCAAGATGCACGCGGTAGAATTGACAAACGAGGTAGCATTTCTGAAAACGATTCACTAATTTTTACAAGTTACGATTACGTGAAGAATTTTTAAGATTGAATAATTTTTTTAACTAACACATAATTATTATGAAGAATTTTACACTGTATTTAACAATTTTTCTATTGTTTTTTTCTTCATGTTCCAATCAACTTACCACCCTTATGAATGTTGAAGGCGGTCAAATTGAAGGATACAAGAAGGATAGTATTTTAATTTTCAAAGGTATACCGTTTGCTGCACCGCCAGTAGGCGATTTAAGATGGAAAGCACCTCAACCCGTAGAAAAATGGCAAGGTATCAAAAAGACAACCGAATTTGCCAAAGGTCCAATTCAAGGCAGTCAAAATCCTGAAAATTTCAGCGAAGATTGTCTTTATCTAAATGTTTGGACACCAGCCAAAACTTCCGAAGACAAACTTCCTGTTATGGTTTGGATTTACGGCGGCGGTTTTTCGTTTGGCTCAACTGCCGACCCAAGCCATGACGGAGAATTGTTATCTCGATACGGAGTAATTTTGGTATCGATTACGTATCGCGTTGGCAATTTGGGATTTCTTTGTCATAAAGAACTTTCAGCAGAAAATCCTCAACACATAAGCGGAAACTATGGACTTTTAGACCAAATTGCTGGTTTAAAATGGGTTAAAGACAATATCGCATCATTTGGT
>CAJOGF010000134.1 GCA_905233995.1 uncultured Bacteroidales bacterium
TTCCATCGTGAACTCAAAGTCGCGTTCCAACAACTTTGCGAACACGTCAAAAACGATGTCCTCAGCCTCTTTGTCGTTGTACAACAGCGACTTGGCAATCCTCTTCAACCTCGGGTACTGCGCCTTGAAAATCCGTTCTAATAATCTTTTGTCGTGCATTTTTCAGTTCTTTGCATATAAGACAATCGAAAGGTAGGATTTTTTTATGGCAAGTGAGAAAATAATTGTTACCTTTGCCCAAAATAATTAATATCCAAACAAACACTAAATAAACATTTACAGCATCATGTCACGTTTCAAACGTCTTGAGGTTCTCAATACCATGATCAGCACCGGTATTGTGCCTCTCTATTACAACAGCGACGTCGAGAAGGTTAAGCAAGTGGTCAAGGCTTGCTACGACGGCGGCGCGCGGGTGTTCGAGTTCACCAACAGGGGCGACTACGCCCACGAAGTATTTGAGCAAATCAACAAGTGGTGCGCCACCGAATGCCCCGAAATGATGATGGGCGTTGGCTCGGTGGTTGACCCCGCAACGGCCGCATTGTACATCCAATTGGGCGCGAATTTCATCGTTTCGCCGTCCTTGAACCCCGATATGGCAAAAGTTTGTAACCGCAGAAAAATCGCTTGGCTTCCCGGTTGCGGCACACTCTCGGAAATCAATCTGGCTGAGGAACTCGGCTGCGAGGTTGTAAAGATTTTCCCCGGAAAAGAAGTCGGCGGTCCGTCTTTCGTAAAAGCAATCAAAGCACCGTGTCCTTGGACTAACATCATGCCTTCGGGCGGCGTTACAACCGATAAGGAATGTCTTGAAGAATGGTTCAAAGCAGGTGTTGCCTGCGTAGGATTAGGCAGTCAACTCACAAAAGACTTTTCAACAATTACGGAAAAAATCAAATCAGCAATTCAAACAGTAAAAGAAATTAGAAATGGCAAATAATATTTTTGACATATCGGGACAAAACGCCGTTGTAACAGGCGGTGCAGGCGTTCTCGGCGGAAGCATTGCAAAACACCTTGTTGAACAAGGCGTTAACGTTGTAGTTTTGGGTCGTCATGAACAAAACACAATGGAAAAGGTTGAAGAACTCAAAAAAATCGGCACTGCCGAGGTTATCGGTGTTGTGTCAGATGTTCTTGACATCGAAAAACTCAAAGCCACACGTCAAGAAATTCAAGACAAATGGGGCGGCATTGACATTTTAGTCAACTGTGCAGGCGGCAACGTTTCGGGCGCAACAATCCCCGATGACAAAGACGTTTTCCAAATGAAAATCGAAGACTTTGAAAAAGTAAATTCGATTAACATGAACGGAACTGTTTATCCGTCAATCGTTTTCGGTGAAGCAATGGCTCAAAAGAAGAAAGGTTCTATTATCAACATTTCGTCAATGGCTTCTTATTCAGCGATAACACGCGTTCTCGGTTATACGGTTGCAAAACACGGAATTGACGGTTTCACGCAGTGGATGGCACAAGAAATGGCGATTAAGTTTTCTGAAAAAATCCGTGTTAACGCTATTGCTCCGGGCTTTTTTATTGGTAATCAAAACCGTGCGTTGTTAATCAATCCAGACGGTAGTCTTACCGAAAGAAGCAAAAAGGTGATTGCAAGAACGCCTATGCGTAGATTTGGTGATATTACCGAACTTAACGGTGCAGTTCAGTTTCTTTGTTCTGAGGCGGCTTCTTTTATAACGGGAATCGTAATGCCTGTTGACGGCGGATTTTCATCGTTCTCAGGTGTATAACACATTGAAATAAAAAAATATTAAAAATGAAAAAGACAGTAACTTTTGGAGAGGTAATGTTAAGACTTGCCGCTCCGGGATATGAAAGATTTTTACAGTCAAACACATTCAACGCAACTTTTGGCGGTGGAGAAGCAAACGTTGCAGTCAGCCTTGCTAATTATGGTATTCCTGTTAGTTTTGTAACCCGTGTTCCTCAAAACGACATTGCGAATGCTTGTTTGAGAGAACTCAGAGGTTTTGGCGTTGATGTTAACGATGTAGTTTTCGGCGGCGACCGCTTAGGTATCTATTACCTTGAAACAGGTGCTGTAAGTCGCGCTTCTAAGGTAATTTACGACCGAGCATATTCGTCTATTGCACAAGTCAAACCCGGAATGATTGATTGGGAAAAAGTCTTTGAAGATGCTTGTTGGTTTCATTGGACTGGAATTACGCCGGCAATTTCGGAAGGTGCGGCAGAGGTTTGTCTCGAAGCCTTGAAAGTTGCAAAAGAAATGGGTATTACCGTTTCTTGCGACCTCAACTATCGCAAAAACCTTTGGAAATACGGCAAACGCGCTGATGAAGTAATGCCGGAATTAGTTAAATATTGCGACGTAATTTTAGGCAACGAAGAAGACGCAGAAAAAGCCTTGTTAATAAAACCCGAAGGCGTAAACGTTGAAGGCGGCAAAGTGGTTGCAGAGGCTTATCTTTCAGTTTCTGAGCAGATTATGAAACGTTTTCCAAAAGCCAAAAAAGTTATTACTACTTTGCGTAGTTCTATTAATGCCAATCATAACAATTGGGCTGGTGTGCTTTATGACGGCAAAACGCTTTATAAATCAAAAGAATATCAAATCACACATATTGTAGACCGTGTAGGCGGAGGAGATTCGTTTATGGGAGGTTTGATTTATGGACTTCAAACTTATGTAGGAGATGACCAAAAAGCCCTTGATTTTGCTGTTGCGGCTTCATGCTTAAAGCATACAATCTATGGCGATTATAATCGTGTCAGCGTTTCAGAAGTTGAAAAACTTATGAATGGAGATGCAAGCGGTAGAGTGTCAAGATAATGTAATAATTTAGTTTTATAAAAATAAATGAATGTCTGAAAAAGACATTTTTGAATAACGGCTGCGGCAATGTTACAACCCTACAATGGCATTACCGCAGTCGTTTTTTTCAATTATCAATTCTTTTTCACTTCGCTTTCTTTGCCAAAAAGGTATTCACCTTTGTAGCCGCCAAAATCTATCACAAATTTCTCGAATACAATTCCAGAGTGTTTTGGCGTGATTGCTAGCGTGTGATAGTTAGATTTGTCAACCTTGAAACCAACTATTTTTTCTACTACGCGGCGTGCTACTGTCGGATAGAAAGAGGTGTAGGCGTATGGTTGCTTGTCGAGAAGGTCGTGATTGAAATTAACAGTCTTAACCACCTGACCATCAACTGAAACCGTGTATTCGTGTCCGCCTCTGTTCTGAAAATCAAGTGTTGACTTTACAATTACGTGTACTTTTATTGAGTCAGCATAACCCTCTGGCAACTTGAAACGATATGTCAGCGACGAATTGCCGACCGGCTTTGTGTATGGTGTCAAGGCAACTGCGCTACGTGTGCGTCCGTAATACGGATAAACTTTCCACTTAACATCACCGTCAGACTTTGCCTCGTAGAAATGTTCTGCCTCCATCGAAACATAACCATTGCTTGGTTCAAAAACGAAACCTCCGTCAGTGCTTTGGTTTATGCGTTTTGTTTCGGGCAACATCTCGTGTGGAAAGTTGTCGTTCCAACTTTTGTAGCCTATGTGCTTTTGAATCATCATGTTATGCCATTTGCCGTTGGCGAGGTCGTTGTTGTATTGAGTGCAAAGTAGAGAATCGCGTTTGAAACATTCTGACACCTTGTCAGCCCAATAGTTCGCATCGGGGTCGTTGTTGTTGGCGCAATAGAGGTTCATCGCTTGAGCGTAATACATGTCATAAAGGTTCGCCATTGCTTGAACGGGGAACAGAACCAATTGATAATAAGCGTCTTTGTATTTTTCTGGAAGTTGAAAGTATAGACGAAGTGCCTCTGTCTCAAGACGCAAATACTCGTCGGTAACTTGCTTAAACTCACCAGTTTGGACATTGTAAGTGTTGGCATCGAACATTTCGGGCGTTACACGAGCCATATACTGACAATTTCGGTTGTAAATTCGTGCCGCTTCCTTAGACAAGTCTTTGCCCACAACTTTCTCAAAGAAGTTTTCGGTGTGATCGGTAACGTTTTGAAGATTGTAAGACTTTGGTCTGTACGCCATGTCGCAGAAAAGTTGAATCGGATATTCCATTGGCTTGAGGTCGCCGACGTTGAGAATCCAAAGTTTATCGATTCCAAAATCGTATGCAAGCGAAAGTTGTTCAAACATTTGTTGTGTTTGTGTAACGTTCAGCCATTTTGAGTTGCGTGGTGCGCCAACGTAGTCAACATGGTAATAAATTCCCCAGCCGCCTTTGTGCTGAGTGTCAGGTACGCGGCGTATGTTGCCCCAGTTGTCATCGCTGACAAGGATTATCACATCGTCTGGCACTTTAAGACCTGCGTCATAAAAATCTTGAACCTCTTTGTACAACGCCCAAACCTGCTGACGTTGAGAGGCTGGTTTGCCTGTTTCTTGAGCGATTATTTTGCGCTGATTGTTGAAAATGCGCTCCATCAGTTTTTTGTTTTTGTCAACTTGACGTTCAAATTCGTCGTCGTGTCCTTCTTTGCCGCCCATCGGAGCGTCGCCATCGCCTCGCATACCAATCGTTATGATGTCTTCGTTGTCTTTGGAGCGACGGATTCCTTCGCGGAAAAATTGGTCGATAACTTTCTGATTCTTTTCATAATCCCATGGACCGTTAGCCTTGCGGTTTCTTGCCCATTCTTGATGGTTTCTTGCCATTGGTTCATGGTGCGAAGTACCCATGATGATGCCCATTTCTGAAGCCGTTTTGCTGTTAAGATTGTCGTCGGCATAGAAAGCGTTGCCCCACATTGCTGGCCACATATAGTTGGCTTTCAGACGCAAGAGGAGTTCAAAGACTTTGCTGTAAAAATTGTGATTCATGCCTTTTGCAAGGTCAGGATTGGCTGACGGACATTCAGAATCGGGAAATTTTTCCTTGACCCAATTGCTAAGGCATGGTGCCTCGTCGTTGAGGAAAATTCCACGGTAGCGCACAGCGGGTTCGCCATCGGTGAATGAACCTTTTTTGATGTAGATTTTGTCGTGTTTTTCGATTGCGACATCAGCCCACCAATACCAAGGCGACACGCCGATTTGTTTTGAAAGTTCGTAAACGCCGTAGATTGCGCCTCTCATGTCGCTGCCGGCGATTATTACTGTGCCGTCAATTGTGGTGAGAATGTACTTTTCGTATTTGCCTTGAAGTTGTGAGCCGTCAAGTTTTTGCCTTTTTATCAAATCCTTGATGTATTGCGACTTATCTATTGTACCGACAACGATTTTGCCGCCTTGTTGGTTCACTTGTGGTTTAACGCCCGACACGTTGAAAATGTCGTTACATAGGTTGTTGACGGCAATTGACACGCCTTTGTATTCGTTTGCGTCAACACTGATAGTTGGCGCGTTGCCTTGTGAAACAATCAGCAGTCCGCCGTTGTCCTCAAAATCCACAAAACTACCTACCTGAGCGAGAACGCACGGTAACAACGTTGTAAATAAGATGAATGTTGCAATTAATTTTTTCATGTTTTAGTATCTGTAAAGTTTGAATTTTTGTATTCCCCATTCGCCGTCTGGGATTCTCACATGTCGGCCTTGATGCGATTCGTCGCCGTTGAGATAACGGATTGTACGTCCGCTACCGTCGGTTGCAATCTCCTGAATTTCAAGTATTCCGACACGTTGTTTACCGTTGTCAAGAAAATTTAGCACAACGCCCGAACCTATTAGCACAAACTCGTCAGAGGTGGTGTTGATTAAAATTGCGCCTTCTGTGTTCCAGTTTGGAAGTCTTGCGCCTGCGCTCCAGCCAAGGGTGTAATCATGTTTGGCGACAATCTTATAGCCACCAATTGTTACTGTATCTCGCTGATTGATAGTATCTAATAGAAAACCGCGCATACGGTCAGTCCCATTGGCTTCGACGATGTATTGTTCGGCACACTTTATAAGGTTGTAAGCCGCAGGAAGTTCCGTCAGACTTCCCTTTTTTTCAGTTTTTTCTATTGTAACACCCAAAACTGGTGGCATAAATTCAGCCTGTTTGGTTTCTGCTGAAAACGGCGAAAATCCCAAGCCGTGATATTCGCCAAAAGCATACAACGCTTTTGCGCCAGCCGTTGCATCGTATTGATGTTCAGGGATAAAGAATGGATTGTCGGAACGATAGTAGGCTGATGTCCACTTCTTGAAATCACCGAAATAAATGTCAGGGCTGAGCATTTCAATTGACGGTGCGCCCGCTTTCCAAATGTCAATCAGATGAGGTAGGGGACCGCCGGCAGGATATTCACCCGGTTTTTTGTTAGGACGGTTGAGGGCGCAGTTGACGTACATCGGTAGATTGTAAATTTTCTTTCCCGCCTTTGCAATTTCTTGAGTATAAACAGCATAACTCCATGCCGTAAAAATTTCTTCGGCGTAAATACTTTTGCCGAAAACATTTTCCCAACTGCCGGTTAGGTTGCCGTTCCAATATTTTTTTATGCTGTCAGTGAGCGTGTTTTTGTGCGTTCTGAGGTAGTCCATAAGCACTGACGGAACGGTTGATTTCCATGCTGAAGTTGCTGTTTTGGAGTAGTCGCGAGCATTGGGCAGCATTGCAATTTCGTTTTCCACCTGAATCATCACAACCGTCTGATTTTTATCGTTTTGCTTGATAAATTCCAAGAGTTTGCAAAACGCTTTTTTGTCCATGTCGAGGTTTTCTTTTGCATACGGCGACAAGATTTCCTGAGGTATGCCGTCTTTGCTTTCGGCTCTTGGAAACCGTTTTACATCTTTTTTAACCCATGACGGTACGTAGCACGACATCGAATTTTTCCACGCTCCGAACCATAAAAATACGA
>CAJOGF010000135.1:0-9545 GCA_905233995.1 uncultured Bacteroidales bacterium
TTTTCGCTTAAATATACTGATTTTCAGTGTATTTACAAAATTTTTGCTGCCTTTTTTTATTGATTTTTAATCAATTAAATCACTTGCGAAAGTTTAGTATATAATAGCCGTGGGTGTGAACCCACGGTCAAACGCCTAATTCGTAAAAAATTTTTAAAATTCTTGTTTATTATTCTCTATTTTTTCAATATCAACCATAACCGATTTGTCATTTTTGCTTGAACGAATAATAATTATAATTGCAAAAATGTCAACAAAAAGTATCAAGGTGAAAAAGGCTTCAAAGGCTTGAATAGTAATCAAATAATCATACAAACCATGAATCAAAGTCGGAACAATCAAAGCCAAAAGAATATATTTATTGCGCTTTGAAAATCTTAAATAAAAATGATTAGTTTTGGCTTTCGGAATAAAGTATCCCATAAAAACAGCAAAACTTGCATGTCCCGGTACTGACGTTACGGCTCTTAAAATGCCTGTTTCAACACCGTTTTCAAATGTGTAAAGCAAATTTTCAGCCGCCGCAAATCCTAATGACACCGCGACACTATACACAATACCGTCAAAAGTATCGTTGAAATCCTTGTGCCTGAAAACATAAAACAACAAAACAAGAAGTTTGAAAAACTCCTCCGTCAACCCAACACAAAAAAAATTGCTGAGCAACGGCATACTATCACTTGGGACAAAAAGTTCCAAAAAACTCTCTATCAATGCTGACGGTATAACAGTCAACACACCTAACCCAAAAGCAGTTAAAAGCGTTTTCATTGGCTCCCTGTCCTTGTCGCGCAAATACACAAACAGCAAAATCACAACAACAGGTAATAATGCAATTACAGTCAGAATCATTTTATTTTCAAGATTTTATGAGTTTGTAAAGATATTTTCCAAATAGGATGCTTTAAAACATAATCAAAAATTAGAGCATTTGCGGTTTCAAAATTTTCCCAATTTGCCTGAAGCAACAAAGCACATTCCGCAGGTACTTTTTTGGAATATGTTTCAGCATCCAAAAAATCATTTTCATTGGAAATAATCATTTTTAATTCGCTTGCCTGCTCTAAAACTTCGTCCAAAGGTGGTTTATTTTTTTTAGGAGAAACCGTTATCCAATCAAAATTTCCACTCAAAGGGTGAGACCCTGAAGTCTCAAGCCAAATCGAAAGACATTGTTTTTCAAGACTTTCGCACAAATTATCAAGATTGTACATCAGAGGTTCACCACCAGTGATAACAACATTACAACTCTCAGACTTCATGGCACGATTAGTAATATCTTCAATATCAACATATTGAGTTTTATTAACAGCCCAAGTTTCCTTGCTATCGCACCAAGGACAATTAACATCACAGCCGGCAAGTCTTACAAAATAAGCGGCTGTACCAACATTCATACCCTCTCCCTGAACAGAATAAAACTCCTCTGCAACAGGTAGTTTATTTATAGAAATTGTATCAGAACTCATTTTTATTTTTTTGATAAAAGTAATAAAAAAATTTTTTTTTGGAAAAAAAATTGCATAAAAAAAAATATATTTTTAAATTTGTGTTTTAAGATTTTTATAATTGAAAACAAAAAATGGCTTACACATACAAATATCCAATGCCTTCGGTAACAACCGACACTATTGTAATTAGAGGGGAAGGTATTACCCGTCAAGTATTGTTAATAAAACGTAAAAGAGATCCTTTTAAAGATTGTTGGGCATTTCCGGGCGGTTTTACCGAAGAAGGAGAGACTTTGGAGCAAAGTGCGGCACGAGAATTGAAAGAAGAAACTGGAATCGATTGTCAATTTTTGTCGCAGTTTAAGGCTTTTGGAGATCCGGGTCGAGACCCGCGCGGCAGAACAATTACAATTGTTTTTTACGCATACGTTGACGAAGATACGGAAGCAGTTGCAGATGATGATGCCGCTGATGTTGATTGGTTTGACTTCAACAGTCTTCCCGCCTTAGCGTTTGACCATGCAAAAATATTGGAAGAATTTATACTTGCCAACCATTGAAATTGTATAAGTTATATGGTATTTTGACAGCACTTTTTGTCTGTCTTGCTTTTAGTATTCCAGTTTATTCTCAAAATAGAGGAACTCAATCGGAACAAAAAGCGGATTTGTTGTACAATATTCCAAAGTATCTTATTTGGGAAAATGGACGACAAAGTCAGACTCAATTTATGACAATCGGACTTGTCAACACAGATGAAGAAATAACCAAAGCACTGAAAAAAAACGCTAAAAAACCTTATCCTTCAACAGGGACGAGAGTTATTGTAAAAGAGTTTCTAAGTGTTGAAGATGCCGTTTCTGACAAAAGTGTCAACGTTTATTACTTGCCTTATACTGGTGATTTTGTTTCAGCCTCCAACTTGCTGAAATATACTCCCGTAGTCCTAATTTCGGACAACTATCCGAATATGAGCGAAGTAATGATAGACTTTTCGGACGAAAAATCAGGACTTGTAACTTTTGCTTACAATAGCACAAACATCAAACGGGAAGGAATCAGCATTTTGCCAAATCTTACAAAAGTTCTTCACGGCGAAGATATTTCAAAAGACGATATTATAAAGGAACAATCGGAACAACTTTCGCTCAAAGAAGACGAACTGAATCAGAAACTCAAACTTTTGGAAGAAAAAGAAAAAGAGATTTTTCAAAAGCAGCAACAAATTGAGATTCAGAACCGAAATATGGCAATTCAGAGCCGAGGCATACAAAATCAGGTGGAAAAACTTGAACGTCAAAAGCAAGAAATGCGAAGTTTGAAAATTCAGCAGGACAGAATTTCAAAAGAACTGCAAGAAACAGAAAATAGTCTTGCAAAAAAGAACAAAGAAGTTTCTCAAGTTTCTGTTGAATTAGAAAAACAAAAGACACTTTTACAAGAGCAACAAACGGCTGCAAGACAACAACAACAACATATTGATCAAATCAACGACGCAATTTCAATAAAAGAAAACGAACTAAAACAATTGAACATCAAAAATAGGCTTCTTAACAATATTTTGCTTGTTTCGATTGTTGTGTCGGTGATATTTCTTGTCATGCTATTTTTCATTGCCAAATTGTACATTGGCAAAAGACGCGACAATCAGATTTTGGAACTTCAGAACGAAAAAATTGAAAAACAAAACACTGAAATAACGGCTCAAAAAGACAAAATTGTTGAAAGTATCCGTTATGCACAGAAAATTCAGCAAGCCGTAATGCCACCAGAGGAGTATTTTTCAAAATATCTTCCTGACCATTTCATTATGTTGAAACCCAAAGATATTGTCAGCGGCGATTTTTATTGGGGCAATCATGTTGGCGAAAAGTTTGTTTTCACAGCCGCTGATTGTACAGGTCATGGTGTTCCGGGGGCTTTTATGAGTCTTCTCGGCATTGCTTTTCTCAACGATATAACTGCCAGAATGACAGCAGAAAATATCACGGCAGGAGACATTCTGACCATTTTACGCTCCAACATAATCACCTATTTAAGACAGTCGGGCAAAGAGGACGAGCAAAAAGACGGTATGGATATGGCAATATGTGTTTACGACAAGAAACAAAGTAAGATTCAGTACGCAGGAGCACATAACCCTCTGATAATCATAAGAGATAATACTCTCACACAGACCGATGCCGACGAAATGCCGATTGGTTATTATGAAAATCAAACCGACAAATTCACCAACCATGAAATAGATATAAAGAAAGGTGATATGCTTTATATGTTTTCTGACGGATACTCCGATCAGTTTGGTATAGTAGATGGCAAACGCAGAAAATATATGATTAGAAATTTCAGAGATTTTCTTTTAAAAATTCATAATCTTGAACTTAAAGAACAAAAGCAAAGGCTTGATGATAACATCGAAAATTGGCGCGGCAATCTCAAACAACTCGATGATATATTGGTTGTCGGCGTAAGGTTCTAAAAATTAAGTTGTTTGGCTTATCATCCAAAATTCATTATATTTGCAAATTTTTTTTTATACTATTTTACCATGCAATATTTTGACCCTAAAATCGATGTTGTATTCAAAAAAATATTTAGCGAACACAAAAATAAAGAAATCGCCGTGCCAGCACATCAAAAATATCTTTTTGTCAAATAAAAAAAAAAAATTATTTTTGCAACTTGAAAAATAATAAAAAAAATGACTCTTAAAGACAATTTAAATAGTGCGGATAGGTTTGCCGCAACAAATGGTATGCAAATTACCACGATTAAAGAAGGTTACGCCAAAACCCAAATGACAGTAGAAGAAAAACATCTAAACGCAGCCGGAGTATGTCAAGGCGGAGCATTGTTCACTCTTGCTGACCTTTCGATTGCTGCTGCTCTCAACAGCCAAAAGTTTCTGACTGTTGGAATACAAAATAGCATCTCTTTTCTCAAGTCTGCTAAGCAAGGCGATATACTCACCTCTGAGGCTATAGAAGTGGTGAATCACCCCAAAATACCTTACGTAAATGCAACTATCACAAACCAAAACGGCGAAATAATTGCCGTTATGACAGGTCAAGGTTATAGGAAAAAAGATGAAATGAAGTTTGACACATTAATTTAACATCATAAAATGATTTTCAATCCCGAATTTGAATGTATGGAGCGCGACAAAATGCGCGAACTTCAAAGCAAAAGACTAATAGAAACAGTAAAAAAGTGTTACGAGAAATCACCTTTCTACCGCAAAAAAATGGACGAGATTGGTGTAAAACCTTCTGACATTAAATCAATCGACGATATTTCCAAACTACCGTTTACTACCAAAATTGATTTAAGAGACGAATATCCTTTCGGACTTCAAATTGTACCTCAATCCGAAATTGCAAGAATACATGCTTCAAGCGGTACAACAGGCAAACCCGTAGTAGCCACTTACACAAAACACGACCTTGAAGTTTGGTCGGAAGGTGTGGCAAGAGTTATGTCAGCAGGCGGAGTTACAAAAGACGACATCGTACAAGTCTCTTACGGTTACGGACTTTTCACCGGAGGACTCGGTGCTCATGACGGCGCACTCAAAATCGGCGCAACTCAATTGCCGACCTCGTCTGGAAACACCAAAAAGCAAATCATGTTGATGCAAGATTTCGGTACTAACGCTCTTTGCTGTACGCCCTCTTACGCAATGCACATCGCAGAAGCAATCGAAAACTCTGATGTTGTATCTCTCGATAGAATGAAACTAAGAGTAGGTTTTTTTGGTGCTGAACCTTGGAGCAATGGAATGCGCAAAACTCTTGAAGAACGTCTAAAAATCAAAGCAATAGATATTTACGGACTTACCGAAATCAGCGGTCCGGGCGTTGGCGGAGAATGTGAATGTCAAGACGGAATACACATTTGGGAAGATTTTTTCTATCCCGAAATCATCAACCCCGAAACACTTCAACCGGCTAAAGAAGGCGAATTTGGCGAACTTGTCTTCACTACTTTATGCAAAGAAGCAATGCCAATTTTAAGATACAGAACAAGAGACTTAACGAGAATACGTTACGAAAAATGCAAATGCGGCAGAACCGCTGCAAGAATCGACAGAATTTTCGGACGCTCCGACGATATGCTTATAATCAGAGGCCTTAACGTTTTCCCATCACAAATAGAAACTTGTTTAACCGAATTTCCGGCTTTCCAACCGTATTATTTCATAACTGTTGACAGAATCAACCATGAAGACAGTTTTGAAATAAAAGTGGAACTGCGTCCCGAATTTTACGTTACACCACCAGAAAAACAGTTGGTTTATGTCAACCCACTTTACAAAAGAATTGTAAGCGTAATTGGCATAAAACCATCAATTAAGGTTGTGCCACCTATGACATTGGAACGTAGCGAAGGTAAAGCAAAACACGTTCTCGATAAGAGAAAATACGACGATTAATTTCAAAAAAAAACATTATATGAAGACTTTTTTGGAGGAATGTGCCTTAGATATATTAGAAAAATACGACGAGGCGAGTTCTGTGTGCGTAGTTTTTCCTAACAAAAGAACAATGATTCATTTTAGGAAAATCTACGCCGCCCAAAAAAAACAAGTATCGTTTGCCAAAAGCCTCTACCCTATTGAAAAAATTCTCCATACTTTTCTACCTGAAAATCAAGGCGGAGAATTGTTTCTTTTGGCAGAATTATACAAAGCCTTCAGAGAGGTGTTTTATAAAGACGAACTGAAAAACAGATATACGGCTCAAGATTTCAACACGTTTTTTGACACAGGCAGACGACTACTTGCCGACTTCAACGAAATAGACAATTATCTTGTTGACATTAATCAACTCTGTCATAACTGCGCCGACCTTAATGAGTTAGACGCATTTTATGCAGATTTGGAGCCAAAAACGGTTGAAATAATACGCTCTTTTTGGTCGAATTTTTCAACCGAAAAACTAAGCCAAGAAAAACTCAGATTTTATGAACTTTGGGTGCGACTGCCCGAAGTTTATAAAATCTTCAACAACAATCTTGACAAACTAAATTGCTCTTATCAAGGCAGACACTATAGAAAAATTTGTCAACTGATTGACCAAGGAAATTTGAATACAAACAAATTTCAAACATATATTTTTGTGGGTTTTAATGTTCTCAACAAAGCCGAAAGAAAAATTTTCAAACACTTAAAACAAGCGGGCAAAGCCAAATTCTATTGGGATTCTGACGATTACTACATTTCAGATAAAACACAAGAAGCTGGTCTTTTTATGCGTAAAAATCTCAAGGACTTTGCCGACGAACTATACAGCAAACCACCGCAAAACTTGATTTCAACAGAAAAAGATGTTGAATGCAATCAAAAGTTGTTCATAATTTGTTGGAAGAATTTGCTAAAAAGCCTGATTTTCAAGAGAGTAAAACAGCAGTTGTATTATCGGACGAACATCTTTTGTTTCCTGTTTTGAGTAGCATTCCTCCATCAATCGAAAAAATTAACGTTACAATGGGGTTCCCATTCAAAGAGACACCCGTTTTTTCGTTTTTGAACAACTACCTACAACTAAGAACAGATAGAAGACAAAATGCACAAAACGTAGATTATTATTTCAAGGACGTTCTTTCTATAATAAAGCATCCGTTTGTAAATAATTTGCCAGATTTTCACTCAAAAATCATTGAAAATCAGATTTTAACGCAAAGAAAAGTAAGATTTTCAGGCGAATATTTGGGAAGTTTCAGCACAATACTGAATTTAATTTTCTTTACCGAAATTTCAACGGTTGAAGACCTTCTAAAAAATATTTTGGACATACTTTCAAGCATTTATTTCTTGAAAAACCCCGATTCACAAAATCAAGAAAAAATAGAAAACGAATTTATTTACCAATCGTATCTTTCTGTAAAAGAACTATATAATACAATCACGAGACTTTCATTAGAAGATATGGACGAAAAACTTGTGTCAAGTTTACTAAAACAAAGTCTAACACAAATCAAAATTCCTTTTGACTCTCAAGATACTTTTGGTTTGCAAATTATCGGTATGATGGAAACCAGAAACATTGATTTCGAAAACGTTATCATAACCGGAATGAATGAAGGCGTATTTCCAAAACATGCCGAAAACACATCTTTTATCACCGAAAGTATGCGTCTTGCCTTTGATATGCCGATAATGAAATATAAAGATGCCGTTTTTGGATACTTTTTTTATCGTCTTTTTCAAAGAGCAAAAAATATACGAGTTCTTTACAATAATGTTTTTGCAAACAATTTGTCGGGCGAGATTAGCCGTTTTGCAGTTCAGATTCAAAAAGAAGCCTCCAAAGAATACAATCCAAACTCCAAATTCAGCATTGTAGAAAGGCAATTTTTACGCACCGTAACACCAAAGAAAAATTTACCGATTATTATTGAAAACAAAAATATTGTCTTTGACAAACTAAAAACGTTTCTTGTTGAAACCGAAAATTCACATTCGTTATCGCCATCGGCTTTGAATTGTTTTTTGAGTTGTCCGCTGAAATTTTACTTTAAATACATAGTCAGACTCTCACCTCAAGAGGAATTGGAAGAAGATACTTCTGCCGCTGATTTTGGCTCGGTGCTTCATCGAACAATGGAAATGCTTTATTCTGAATATTGCAACAAAACGGTTTCAGAGGCTGATATTGTTAACATGCAGCCAAAAAAAGAAGCATACGCTTTGCAAGCCTACAACGAACATTTTTTCACAAACAAAAAAGACAAAACTGAATTGTCAGGACTTGACAGCATATTTTTCGAGGTACTTCTTGAATACGTTCAGCGCATTTTGGACTATGACAAAAAAATAGCACCGATAAAAATTCTCAAAACCGAAGACCCAGTATATGTCAACGTTCCTTTTAAAATTGACGGCAAAACCTTTCACGCAAGAATCGGCGGAATCATCGACAGAGCCGACTATATAGAAAGAACCAACACTCTAAGAATTGCAGACTACAAAACAGGCAACGTTGCTAAACACTTAAATTTCAAAGGTATACCATCACTTTTCGACTCTACCCTCAAAGACCGTTCAAGTGAAGGTTTTCAAGTGTTATTGTATAGTTATGTTTACATGCAAAACTATCGCGGAACACTTCCAGAACCAGTTATTTATTCTGTCAGAGAGGATATAACGAGCGAAAAATCCTGCTTTACAATTCAAATTGACAAAACAAAAAGCAAAGTTAACGCTCTCAATATAAAGCCTCTGACAGAAGAATTTGAAGTGCATTTAATAGAAACCTTAGAAAGATTGTTCGACAAGACACAAACATTTGCCCCAAACGAGGGAAATGCTTGTAGATATTGTGATTTTCAAACTTTCTGCAACAAATAAAAAACGATTATTTTTTTCTCAATTTTTTCAAGAAATCAGCAATTATGCTGTAATCGTTAAGGTTTCTGACATTATAACTTCCACATTCAGGACATCTGATAAGAGAAGTATGCAAGGTTTCAAAAAATATTTTTTCAAACACTTTTTTACAATCTTGACATTTATACTTTACTTTATTTTCTAACATTTTTCTAATTTTTTTTTCCAATTTTCAATTTTCAATTTCCATTACTTTTATCATAGTTGGTGTTGACTCAACTACCTTGTCTCCACTTTTCTGAAATGTTTTTTGAACAAAAAGATTAATTTTTCCATATTTTTTCAACAATTGCGAATCAATACATGGCTCCCATGCCCCAAAATTATCTAAAGTTAAAAACGCAAGTTTAAAACTTTTTTCTGACATTTTTTTCTTCTTGGAATAGTAAACTGCAATTCTTGAATCTAACTCTTCGTCTCTGAAAAAAACAAAAACCTTCTTTTGTGAAACCACAACTTTCGGTCTACAAATCGGAATCATTAGAGTACCCATGCCTTGAAGCGAAAAATTAGTTTTTCTATGTCCAAGAGTTATATCTTTTATGGTTTTGTTATTGTAAACTATTAAATGATAATTTGTTATACTGTCAGTTTTGGTGTTAAAATAAGTTGCAATATATACATTTCCTTTGGAATCCGACGACATCGAAGTCTGATTAATAAGATTGCTTTTTTCAGGAATGTCAATTATTTTCTTAACGTTTAAT
>CAJOGF010000135.1:9668-11909 GCA_905233995.1 uncultured Bacteroidales bacterium
TGAATACAATCATTTTCGTCAACATACATTTGCCAATACGGTCTTAACAATGCATTATTTTCAAACAAATTATCATAAAGTCTTGTCCATTTTTTATTTTTAGTGTCATAATAATTCATAATCATATTGTTAAGATTTCGGTACACGAAAAGCAAATCACCATTTGAAAAATTATAAAATTCGGGATAAGTAACATCTTTTTCATTTTTATAATCATTAGGAATCATCTTTGCCATTTCCAAGTCAAGACTATACGGAGCAACCGATTTTAGATATTTCAAAGGAGAATTGTGATGGTCGTATGCTAAATGCAAAAAACCGTCTCCGTCAACTGCAATGCTGATTACATTATGTGCGTCATTGGCATGAAATATCTTTAACGATGTTTTTTTCAGAAGGAATTTTTCGTTATTAACACCATTTTTGTTGATAGCACGCTTTCCTAAGACCAACTTTAAATCCTTGTCGTAAAAAGCAATAAACTGAGTATCACCGCAAGTTGTAAGCGCACTTTGACGAAAAATAGCCGTGTTGACAGAAGTCTTAGAATAACCGCTGTCAACATCGGTTACAAAAGTCTTTATTTGAGCATTTGAAAAATTACTCAACAATAGTAAGAAAAAAAATAAATTAAGTCTTTTCACTTTTTTATTTTGTCAACGTAAAAACACCGTAAGGACAATCTTGATTTGTGTCAACACCATTCAAAAGCCATTTATCGTCCGAATCCAAAGAGCCGGTGATTTTCCTGCTAAAATGAATAACATCTTTAGTGCCGTCTTTCCAAGTTATAATAAAATCGTCATCGTATTCTTTATAGCCTTCCAACCCGCCAAAATACACACAATTTTTCTGTGTCTTGTTGTCAAACGCAAGTACAAGTCCATGAAAAACAGGAGATTCAGAATCATCAGAACTTGCACTCGAATTCTTTTGAACACGATAAGTATTTCCATTGAAAGCAAGCATAAAATCACCACCTACATAATAAGAGGAATCATAATTGAGCAAATCCACTGAATTTTCGTCCTGTATATAAAGCCTAAGTTCAATAGGATACCAATTTGAAATAATGTAAGGGTCTTTCGGGTCGTCTTTTTCGTTGCAAGAAAAACAACATATCAACACAAAAAGACAAAATGTATATAAAAATGTTTTTTTCATTGTTTTAAGAGTTTTAAAAGTTATTTACTTTTATAACACTACAAAATGGGGTATCCCTATTTATTTTAATGTTTTTTAGAATTTTAGCCCCAAAAGAATCTGATCGTCCAATTGAGGAGCAGCCTCACGTGTCCCGTTAGCAGACCGCCAACCGTCAATAGAGTCTTCCAACAACTTTTTTTGATCTGTAAAATTCAGCGGTGAAATTTTTTCAAGCAGTTCTTTAAGTTGTTTTGTGCCGAATTTACTAACGCCATTTTCTCCGCCAAACTGGTCTGAAAGTCCGTCAGAGGACATATAAACCATATCACCTTGTTCTATCTTGATTATATGATTGGTAAAAAGTCCATTTTTTCGGATATGATAGCCAACTGGCATTCTATCAGCCTTATATTCAATAAGTTGATAATTTCTAACAAACCAAAGCGGACGATTTGCGCCAGCGTACTGAAGTTCTGAAGTTTTGGAATTAATAATACAAAGTGCCATATCCATACCGTCTTGAGTTTCTCTCTGAGGACCACTCTGACGAAGAGCCGCAATAATCTTGTCTCTTAATTCGTTGAGTATACCGGCTGCGGTAATAGTTTCGTTTTCAATATTTTTCTGAGCGGCAATATCGTTTAGTGTTGAAACTCCAAGCATACTCATAAATGCCCCCGGAACACCGTGTCCAGTACAATCGGCAGCGGTAACAAGTTTGTAATCACCAGTTTGCGTTGCCCAATAGAAGTCGCCCGACACGATATTAAGCGGTCGCCAAAAAATCATACATTCACCAAAAATTCTATTCATCATTTCCTCTGACGGCACAGCCGCCGTTTGTATTCGTTGCGCATAACGAATACTTGCTGTAATTCTTGAATTTGCCTCCGAAAGTTGACTTCTTTGCGATTCAATCTCATCTCTTTGAGCCATAATTTCGTCTCTTTGAGCCATGATTTTTTGGTTTTGAATTTTCAACTCGTTGTTTTTTTGCCAAATTTCGGCTTTTTGTTTTGCAAGCAACTCGTTGTTTTTGCGCTTTTTATGAAGACCTTTCCAAATAATAAAAGCAAGCAAACCGGCAAGAATTAT
>CAJOGF010000135.1:11914-14880 GCA_905233995.1 uncultured Bacteroidales bacterium
TTTTGACGCTTTGTAGCCTCCTCCTGAATCATTTTCTGTTCCTTTTCGGCTTCTTCCCTCTGACGAATAAGTTCACCGTATTCTGCCTCAGCAGAGGCTTTTGTAGATTTTACAGCAAACTCTCTATTATAAGTACTTTCTTCTACATCTTTAAACTTTTCGGAATATTCAACAGCCTCTTTGTAATTACCCAATGTTTTCAAAACGTCGATTATCGACTTATAAAGATACGCTCTATTGTGATTGTATTTCACAGGATTTAGGTCAAATTGACGTTCTAATTCCAAAAGGTCTTCTTTCGCCTCCTTTGATTTTCCTTCTATATTCTTGAAATTTGCCTTAGTTATATCTAAAACAGTTAAATTCAAAGAGTTATAAAGATTTTTTTTCAATTCTTCTGTTTTTGCATAATAATATTTTGCAGAATCAAGAAAAAGTGTCCTATTTGCTCCTTGCGAAATTTGAGCATAACTCATATATGCCAACATTAATTGTTCGCAACATTCTGTAAGAGTGCGTTTTGTGGTATCTTCTTTTTGATTAATTTCTAATGCAATAAGTAATTTGTCGAACGACGATTTCAATAAAGCATTAGAATCCAAATCCAAAAATTGATTATAGTCCGACTTTCCTGTCTCAAAATAGTCTATTCCAAGAGCATATTTATCTTTTGCAGTAGAATCCAATTTAAACGCATACGAATAATAAGAGGCCGCCGTCTCGTAAAGGTGAAAACTAACACACTGACGTCCCATATTTCGATATACACCCGTTATTCTTGCTGTATCGTTAAGTTCAAAAAAAACGTGAAGAGCCTTGTTATAGTATTCAGAGGCAAGATTATAATCATTAACACAAGTTAAATTGTTAGCAAAGCCATTGTAACAATTACCAAGCAAAAGTTTATCTTTGATAGTATCACATTCTTGAATAGCACGTCTAAATTCCACTCCGCCTTTTTCGTATTCGTACATTCTCGTAAAAGCCGTACCTTTAAAATACAATGCCTCGGTTTTTAAAGTTTTATTTTTTTCGATTTCTGCTGTCTTAAATTCTATGTCAGCATATTTAAGAACGCTGTCAAAATTGGTTTCATACCTAAGTATTCTACTTAGCAACTTCAACTTTTCGGAGTTTGAAGTCTCTTTCGATAACTGAAGTTTTAACAATTCTGTATCAGTTGTTTGCGCATTAACAGTCAAAAAACCAGTACAAAAAACAGTCAAAAATAATGTAAAAAATTTTATTGAAATATAATTTTTTCTCATTCTCTAAAGTATATTGAAAACACGCCGTAAAGTTTATAATTTTTTTGATGAAAAACAATTTTTTTTTAAGTTTTTTGTATTTGATATTTTTAATGTATTTTTGCCAACTGATTTTGTATTTTTAAGAAATAATTTGTTATGAAATTTTTTAAATTTTTTTTGATTGTAATCCTTTTGATGATTCTTTCTGTAGGCGGATACATTGCTTACAAAAGTTATTTTAAAAATCGCGGCGTTGTAAGTGCGTTTGCAGTTGTGCCTGAAGATGCTTTTTTTGTGGCTCAGACCAACGATTTGTCCAAGGCATGGAACAATTTAAGCAAAAGCCGTTTTTGGGAATATCTCAAAACGACAGAATATTTTGCCGACCTTAACGAAGACATCGAAACAGTAGATAAATTCTTGAAAGACAATGCTATAACAAGAAAAATCTTAGAAAACAGAGAACTTCTTGCATGTGGACTAAAAACTCCTGACGATAATTGGGATTTAGCATATATTATTGATTTGCAAGAATTTTCAAAATATTTTAACGAGATTTCGTCATCACTGAAACTCCTTAATGATTATAGTCTATCAAAAACTGTTTTTCAGATTTCTCAAGACCAAAAATACGACATTTACACCCTTACCGAAAAAGCCGATAAAACTTTTCAAATAAACCTAAGTTTATCAGAAAATATTCTAATCATATCGCTTGATAAACAAGTTGTGGAAAAAGTTCTTAAAAATTTTAATTCCGACTATTGGACTAATAATCAGAACTTTGAATTTGTATCGCAGGAACTCTCTGGCGGCAACGACGTGAAACTTTTTGTAAATTTCAAGCAATTAGGCAATCTATATTCACTCTATTCGTCCGAAAAATCCGAAAGTCTTGATATGCTGACTCAATCGCTTGTCTACTCAATTATGAATCTTGAACTTTTTGATGACCAAATAGAACTTTCTGGCAGGACTTCGCTTGATTCTGTCTATTCTTATCTAAGGGCTTTTGCATCTGTAAATCCCGGCAAAACACGCTCTTACGAAATTATTTCTAATCAAACGGCGTTGTATTTGAGTCTGAATTTTAGCGATTTCAAAACCTTTTACGAAGCCTTGTTGGAAGAATACATTAGAGGCAACAAAAAAGAATACGACGAAATGCAAAAAAACATCTCGTTAGCCGAAAAACTCTTGGGAATCAGCATAAAAGACGATTTTCTTTCATGGATTGGACAAGAAATCACGATTACAAAATTAAGACCGTTAAGCGAAAAGTCAAGAGATATTGACGCTGCAGTTTTAATTCATGCTGACAAAATCTCGTCAGCAAAAGCACATTTAAGCAACATAACGGAACACATCAACAAGCGTACACCGCTGAAATTCAAGAAAGAAAACTATCGCAATTTTGAAATACAAAATCTTGGACTTAAAGGATTTTTCAATATGTTTTTCGGCAAACTTTTCTCCAAAATCGAAAAACCCTATTTCACTTATATTGAAGATTTTGTGGTGTTTGCTAACTCGTCAGAAGTTTTAAAACAAATAATTGACGACTATATACAAGGTCGTGTTATGATAAAATCTACGAAATTCGAGAATTTCAAAGACTGTTTTGACAAGAAATCCAACATCACACTTTATATACAAACTCCGCGACTTTATGAAACATTCCTAAAATATTCAACGCCAGAAGAAAAAAGCGATATA
>CAJOGF010000136.1 GCA_905233995.1 uncultured Bacteroidales bacterium
GTGTAATAATGAATCCGCCTTTTGGTAGCCTTACAAAGTCAGAATATTACACTCGTAAAGGCGTTACTTTAATTCCGCCAACGGGTATTAAAATTTAGAATCGCCAGTAAAGGCTTTTTAAATGGTTGCACTTGTGAGTTGAATCTGCAAAAAGAAAAATTTTTGTTCAATCATAAAAAAAATGTTATATTTGCAGAAACTTGAAAAGCAACAATAAATAGTTTAACAATTAATTCGCTTACAAAAAATGGAAGAAATTGAACACAAAAAGACAATAAAAAATCTTCATAAAATTCCCACCGAAATGATAACAATGGTTAGCAATTGGTGCGTAATCATTGCATTGATAATTAGTTACGTCCCGATGCACAATTGGCTACTCAGCAAATATTTTTGGCCGATTTGGCTACTTGGTGCTGTGTTGTCAGGTGTTGAAATTATTATGACTAAAAACAAAATCTCGGGAGCAACAGGTTTAGCAATTTTGATTTTCACACTGGTAAAATACCTTTGAAAAAACGTACATTCTTTACAATTCAAAATGCTTTGAATTAATGTGATGTTTTTGTAAATCAGCGTTGTATGAATCTATTTTTTTTAAGAGTTTGCTGCCTCTTGAATCGCCTAATTCAAGAACTTTTTTAGCATATTCCTTGCTTACATCAAAGATTTCAAGACCGTAATAAATGTCTGATAGTCCGCAGTAAATGTCTGCTTTGGCGGCTTTTTGCTTTTTGTCAGAAACGTTCATTGCTTCGGACTCTTTTATTAAAAGTTCAATATACGGTTTTAAATCGCGGATTGCAACCTCCAAACCACCTATTTCGTTAACTCTTAAAAAAATATTCCTGATTTCTTCTTTTGATAGTTTATATTTGGAATAAAACTCGCTTTTTTTGCTGTCCAAAAGCCAAGTATGAATAACTTCTGTACCTTTTGTGTATACATAATCGCGATTTATGGCGGGGATTGCCAAATCGTAACATTCAAAAATTCTGTTTCGGATTTCGCTTTCTACAAAAATTTCTTTGTTGTCAAGAAAAAAATCGTGAGCATGTCTTGGACTGCGAAATCTTTCAGAGACAACAAAAGTGTAAATAATCGGTTCGTGAGGAATCTTATCTGTAACGTTTTCAATTGTAATCGCTCCTTGTGGCGAACTCGCTGTAATGGCAATCGGAATGTGATAGTCCATTGCAGGACGGTAAAATTTACGTTGCAAAACTTCTCCTTTGTCTTTTATTTCTTCTACTTCTTCAATTTCATAAATTCTGTCAATAACTAAGTAATCGGCTGCAATAAAAATTTCAAGATACGGATTTTCTCTGTTAAGACTCCAACCCATTGGAGAAAAAAACGTTTCTAATTCTTCAGAAGTTTCAAAACAGCGTTTTACTTGTCTTGGCGCATTAAAAACCACTGAAAAATTTCTATTCTGTTCAGGCACATAGTATTTTGGCATATTTCTGATAGCAAAATTTACTGCAAATTTGTCGGTTGAATATTGCGCTTTGACAATTAAAAAGCACAAAAATAATAGTGTTGATAATATAAATTTTTTCATTATTTTTCGTTTTTTTTGAAACCTAAAGTTTGCAAATATAAAAAAAATTACATAAAAAGCGAAAAAACTTTCCATTTTTGATAAAATGTTTTTATCTTTGGTCGCAAAAATATTTTTAATTACACTAAATAAAAATTTATGGAATTCGGACATTTTGATGACCTTAGTAGGGAATATGTCATTACAAATCCCGCTACGCCGTGGCCTTGGATAAATTATTTAGGCAACGAAGATTTCTTTTCGTTAATCTCCAATACGGCAGGAGGTTATAGTTTTTATAAAGACGCAAAATTTCGTCGTATAACCCGTTATCGCTACAACGGAGTGCCAATGGATAGTGGAGGAAGATATTTCTACATCAACGATGGTGGTACAATTTGGTCGCCGGGTTGGAAACCTTGCAAAACTCCTCTTGATTTTTATGAATGTCGTCATGGTATGAATTATACCAAAATCAAAGGCTCTAAAAATGGTATTGAGGCTGAAGTTTTGTTTTTTGTTCCTCTTAAAACTTGGGCTGAAGTTCAGAAAATTACACTCAAAAATTCATCAAAAGAAACCAAAAAAATAAAACTTTTCTCGTTTGAAGAATGGTGTCTTTGGAATGCAGCCACAGATATGGAAAATTTCCAACGTAACTTTTCAACAGGCGAAGTTGAAATTGACGGTTCAGTGATTTATCACAAAACAGAATATAAAGAGCGTAGAAATCATTACGCATACTATTCTGTTAACGTTCCAATTCAAGGTTATGACACTGATAGAGAATCGTTTATAGGTCTTTATAACGGTTTTGACGCTCCACAATGTGTTGTTGATGGCAAACCTTCAAATTCGTTAGCGCACGGTTGGTCGCCGATTGCATCGCATTATATCGAAGTAGAGTTGAAAGCCGGAGAGCAAAAAGATTTTATTTTCCTTCTTGGTTATGTGGAAAATGACAGAAACGAAAAATTTGACGATTTGGAACTTTCACGCAAAAAGTCAGGAGAACTTATCACTTCTCAAGCCTCTGACCGGACTTTGTTGAACAAGAAAAAAGCAAAAGAAACCATAGAAAAATTCTCAACCGTTGAGGCTGTTGACAAGGCTTTTGACGAGTTGAAAAAATCATGGGACGAACTTCTTGATAAATATACCGTTAAATCAGGCAACGACAAACTCGACCGTATGGTTAATATCTGGAATCAGTATCAGTGCATGATTACTTTCAACTTCTCGCGTTCGGCATCGTTCTTTGAGTCGGGAATTGGACGAGGAATGGGTTTCAGAGATTCAAATCAAGATTTGGTAGGTTTTGTTCATCAAGTACCTTCAAGAGCAAGACAGAGAATTATTGACATCGCTTCAACACAGTTTCCTGACGGTGGCTGTTATCATCAGTATCAGCCTTTAACAAAACGTGGAAACAATGATATTGGCGGGGGGTTCAACGATGACCCGATGTGGCTTATTTTTGGTACGGTGGCTTATATTAAAGAAACTGGCGATTTTTCAATTCTTGACGAGCAAGTTCCATGGGACAACAAAGAAGGTTCGGAAGTGTCTTTATTTGAACATCTTAGAATTTCTTTCAACCATGTTATTGAAAATCTTGGACCTCATTTGTTGCCGCTTATTGGTCGTGCTGACTGGAACGATTGTCTTAATCTCAATTGTTTTTCTTGGGATCCTAACGAGTCGTTCCAAACAACAGAAAATCAGACTGAAGGTTCTAAAGCAGAATCACTTATGATTGCAGGTCTGTTTGTTGTTTGTGGCAAGGATTACGTTGAATTGTGTCAACAAATGGGCAAGAAAGATGAGGCTTTGCGTGCTCAAAAATGTGTTGATTCGATGGTTGAAGCCGTTAAAAAGCATGGTTGGGACGGAGATTGGTATCTTCGTGCATACGATTTCTACGGCAATAAAATCGGTTCTAAAGAAAACGAAGAAGGCAAAATCTTCATTGAAAGTCAAGGTTGGTGTACAATGGCGATGGTTGACAAAGCACTTGATTCCTGCAAAAAATATCTTGATTCAGAACACGGAATGGTTTTGAACAATCCCGCTTATACAACTTATCATGTTGAAATGGGAGAAATTTCTTCGTATCCTGCTGGTTATAAAGAAAATGCCGGAATTTTCTGTCATAACAACCCTTGGGTTATTATTGGTGAAACAGTTGCAGGCAGAGGTAACGATGCTTGGGAACATTATACTAAGATTTGTCCTGCGTTTATCAAGGATCAAAAACTTCATAAAGTTGAGCCATACGTTTATTCTCAAATGGTTGCAGGAAAAGATGCCGCAAAACCGGGCGAAGGCAAAAATTCTTGGCTGACAGGTACTGCTGCTTGGAACTGGTATACTATTACACAGTTTATCCTCGGTATCAAACCAGATTACAAAGGTATTAAAATTGACCCGTGTGTGCCTTCAAGCGCAAAAGGTTATAAAGTAGTTCGCAAGTTCAGAGACACAATTTATGAAATCGAAGTCGTAAATCAAACTGGCGCACAAAAAGGTTTGAAAGAACTTTACGTAAATGGCAAAAAAGTAGATGGAAATCTTGTTCCGATGGCTAAAAAAGGCGAAAAAGTGGTTGTAAAAGCCGTGATGTAGTAAAAAATACGAATATTTTACAAAAAAACTTTAATATTTATTAGGTTTATAAAAATATTTGTGTACATTTGCAGCGTTATAAGCAAATTTTTAATTTTTTTAAAACATCAAAAAAAATGGAAGAAGTTAAAGACGTAGTAGAAAAATTGAAAGCACAATTTGAGGCTTTCGTTAAAGATGCAGATGCTTTAGTAAATGCTACTAATAAGGCAGCAGGTGCAAGAGCACGTAAAATATCATTGGAAATCGATAAACTTACAAAAGAGTTCCGTAAAAAATCTATCGAAGCAACAAAGTAAACTTCGTTTTGGATTTTTTTTTTAATTAAATAAGGATTGTCTTTTAATAAAAAAGACAGTCCTTATTTTTTTACATAATCTTTTATTACTTTTACGATTGCATTGCTGTCATAACCGCAAAGTTTGTAAAGGTCTTGTTGAGTGCCGTGTTCGATGAATTTGTCAGGAATGCCGAGCCTTTTGATTTTTGTGTTATAATAATTGTCAACAGCGTATTCTGCAATCAGCGAACCGAAGCCACCTTGAAGGGCATTGTCTTCAACTGTTACGACAAAAGAATATTTCTGAAAAATTTTGTCTAACAATTCCGTATCAAGTGGTTTTAGAAACATCATATCGAAATGCGCCGGAAATATGTTTTCTTGTTTTAAAATTTCCAAAGCGCAAATTACTTCATAACCGATTGCTCCTGTTGACAAAATTGCAATATCTTCTCCTTCAGATAGTTGACGGCCTTTGCCAATTTGAATTTCTTCAAAAGGTTTTTGCCAAAGTGGATTGTGTCCACAGCCTCGCGGATAACGTATCGAAAACGGCTTTTTTGTCAGCATTGCTGTGTACATTAAGTTTCTTAAATCGTTTTCGTCAAACGGTGCTGAAACAATCAAATTAGGAATATGCCTTAAATATGAAATATCGAATGCACCTTGATGTGTTGCACCGTCAGCACCGACTAAACCTGCGCGGTCAAGACACAGAATTACAGGCAATTTCGGAAGACAAACATCGTGAATTATCTGGTCGTAAGAACGTTGCATAAATGTTGAATAGATGTTGCAAAACGGAATCAACCCTTGTGCCGCCATTCCTGCCGAAAACGTTACGGCGTGTTCTTCTGCAATTCCAACGTCAAAAACTCTGTTAGGAAATTTTTCTGCCATAATGTTCATAGAACAACCCGAAGGCATTGCGGGCGTAACACCAACAATGTTTGAATTTTTTTCCGCCAATTCCAACAAAGTTTTGCCAAAGACAATTTGAAATTTTTCTCCTGACTTTTTTTTGTTGCCCCCATTGTCAAGAACTTCGCCAGTCTCGATGTTGAAAGCCGAACTTGTGGCGTGCCATGCCGTTTGATTCTCTTCCGCAAATTTATAACCTTTGCCTTTTACAGTGTTGATATGCAGAAGTTTAGGTCCTTTTATGTTTTTCATTTCGCTGAGAACTTCAGCAAGGTGTACAACATCGTGTCCGTCAACAGGACCAAAATACCTAAAACCCAAGCCTGAAAACAAGTTGGAACGTTTCATCACAACGTATTTTATACCTTTTTCCACTTTTACCAAAAAATCTCTTGTGGAAGGCACAAGTCGGTTGAATTTGCCAAGAATATTCCAAGCATCGTTTCTTACTCTATTGTATGTTTTTGACGTTGTGATGTCCAAAAGATAATCGTTTAATGCGCCTCTATTTGGGTCGATTGCGATATGATTGTCGTTGAGAATAACAAGAAGATTAGACTTTTGTATTCCTGCATTGTTTAATCCTTCAAACGCCATTCCGCCGGTCATTGCGCCATCGCCGATTACCGAAATCACATGACGGTCTTCTTGTTTTAGCAATTTGGAGGCAACAGCCAATCCTAACGCTGAACTAATTGAGGTTGACGCGTGTCCAACGGTAAAGGCATCATAAGGACTTTCGTCGCGGTTTGGAAAAGGACTTAACCCATGAAAAGTTCTCAAAGTATCGAACATTTTTTTCCTTCCCGTTAAAATTTTGTGAATATATGCTTGATGACCAACGTCAAAAATAATTTGGTCGTAAGGCGTATTATAAACGTAATGCAACGCTACCGTGAGTTCTACAACGCCTAAAGCGGCTGCAAAATGTCCGGGGTGTTGACTAATTACCTCAATCACAAATTTTCTGAGTTCCGAGCATAACTCGCCCAACTGTTCCTTTTTAAGTTTTTTAAGGTCAGAGGGATAGTTTATTTTGTCCAATAACGGATAACTGTTCACTTTTTCTGTTCAAAGTTTAAAATCTGGCAAATATATAAAGTTAGTTTGAAAAAAAAATATTATTTTTGCAAATTTAAACACAATTTTAGAAATAATTATGATTGAGTTTTTCCTTTTTTTTAGGAAATTGACATTGAGAAAGATTTTCAATTTCTTTTTGAATGTTTTTTTTACATTTTTGTCTTTTCTTTTTAAGCGTCAGTTTGCTTATTCTATGCCGTGGTCATATTCAATTGAACCGACAAATATTTGTAATCTTAAATGTCGGGAATGTGCTTCGGGGCTTGGACTTTTGAAACGAAGACGCGGAAATATGTCGATAGAAGATTTCAAAATTGCTGCTGATAATATTTCTCCATACGCTTTGAATTGTTTTTTGTATTTTCAGGGAGAACCGTTTTTAAATAAGTTTTTTTTTGACATGGTTGCTTACGCTAACGAAAGAAAAATTTTTCTTGCCACTTCCACCAATGGACATTTTATTGATTATCAGACTGCTGAAAAAACAGTCAAATCTGGTCTTGACAAAATAATTGTGTCGTTGGACGGTTTTGACCAAGAAAGTTATTCGGCTTATCGAACAAACGGAGATTTTATTAAAGTGATTAGTGCGGTGACGTTTTTGTCAAAAGCCAAGAAAAATTTGAAAAAGCAGAATCCCATCATAGAGGTGCAAACTATTGTCAACAAAATAAATGAAAAAAAATTGCAAGAAATTAAAAAACTTGCTTTTCTATCCGGTGCAGATAGGTTTTGTTTGAAAACAATGCAAATTGAAAAAAAGGAAGATTTTTCTAAATTTAAAACTTCAATTGAGAAATATTCGCGTTATGACAAAAACAATCAATTGAAAAATCATGTAAAGTTTTGTAAAAGGGTTTTAAATTCGGCTGTTATTGACATTGATTTGAATGTTTTACCGTGTTGTTATGACAAAGATTCAGAGTTTAAATTAGGAAATCTTAAGACAGATAATTTAAGATTGGTTTTAAAATCTATGACAGCCGTTAAGTGTCGCAACAAACTATTGTTTCAGCAAACCGGCTGTCCTCAGATGTGTCAGAATTGTGGTGGTTGATTTTTTTATTATCTCACTCTTATCCTTTGACCTAATCTCAAAGTTGAGGTCGCAGAAATGTGGTTCATTTGACAGATTTTTTTTACAGTTGTGTGATATTTTCTTGCAAGTGCGCCTAAAGTATCACCTTTTTTGACAATATGAATTTGCGCTTTAGAGGCGGCAACTGATTGAGCGTCAGATTGTCCATAGTGAGAATTTATGTTGAAGTAATGTTTTTTCAGTGTGAAGACAGTATCTCTTAGTTCTCCTTTTTCAAAACAGAAAATTCTTTCAGCATCGAAAGGTTTGCCCATGTATCGAGTTTCAAAATGAAGATGCGGACCTGTTGAACGACCTGTTGAGCCTCCAAGTCCTATAACTTCACCTGCTTTAACAATGTCGTTTTCTTGAACTAAGTGTTTGGAAAGGTGAGCATAATAAGTTTCAAGACCGTTAGCATGTCTTAAAACTATAAGATTACCGTAGCCGCCCGCTTGACCAACTTGTCTTACAACTCTAACTTTTCCGTCAAAGGCAGCATAAACTGGATCTCCTGTATTGAGTTGAATATCAGTGCCTTTGTGTTCTCTGTAACGGCGAAATTTAAAGCCAGAATTTACTTGTCCAATTTTAGGACAAGCCCAAGAATGTAGACTATCAGTCAGACACAAATCTATTTCGTTTGGTAAATCGGATAGTTGAACGTCTTTATAAGCGTGTATTGATTCAGAATCCCAAGCATCTTGAAAATCGTCATCGGAAATGTTTGGTCTGTCAAGTTCTATGTAACTCCATGTAAAATTTTTGTACAGAACTATTTTTGTGTATTTATCTCTTGTATCAATCGTATCAATTGCTTCAGCATTGTCGATTGTTTCCTGTATATCTTGTTGAGACAGAGTGTCTTGTTGAGCCGTTACGTTGTTAAGTCCTAAAAAAACTACGGCAGAAGTAAATAGTAATTTTTTCACTGTTTTTTTTAAATTAACAAAAACCCTTCCGACCACTTTATAATCAAAGTTCGGAAGGGTTGCTATGCGACAATTAATATATACAAAAAGTCTTATATTATTCTGCTTGTTTTTCAGCAGGTTGTTCTTCAGAAGTTGTTTCTTCTTCAGTAGCCTCTGCTGCTTGTTGAGCGGCTTCTTCAGCGGCTTTTTGTGCAGCAGCAGCCTGTGCTTTGTAATCCTCTACTATTGCTGCGATGTCAACTTTTGATTCTTCTGCAAATTTTTTAACGCCTTCAGCATCTTTTGCAACGGTTGCATCAGCAATTTCAATAAATTTAGCGCAGTAATCTTGTGCTTTTGCTACATCTGTAGATTGTAATGCGTTAACCAAACCATTAAGACCTACTGCAAAACCACAAGCCTCGTCAGTAGTCAACTGATCTTTTACGGTATACAAATTAGCAGCCAAATCTTCTGCTTTTGCATAATCTTGGTTAGCAATAGATTCAAGAAGAGCAGTTGTTTTCTGAGTGTTTTCAGAAGCGCATGAAACTAAAATTGTCATTGCTACCATCATTGCAGCAATTAATGAATAAATTTTTTTCATTTTTTTATAATTTTTTATTGAATATTTTTTTTAAAACGATGCAAAGATATTTTGAATGTGTTTCTTTATGTTAAAGACGCTTGAAAATTTCTGTTATTTTTTTGTTAAAAAAAATTAATAAAATATTAACATGTTACCTTAAAAACTGAAATAATGTGTATATTTGAACTTTAATTAATAATTAATCAGTGACACTAAAAAAAAATGAAAAAATTCTTTTTAACTGCTGTTGCTGCGGCATTTTTTTTTGCTGCAAATGCGCAGATTGAGATGCCGAGTTTGTTTAATGACGGCATGGTTTTACAACAAAAATCGCAAGTTCCTATCTGGGGAAAAGCCTCTGAAAACGAAGAAATTACAGTTTCTAACACTTGGAACTCAGAGGTTAAAACCGTAAAGGCTTCAAGTGATGGAAAATGGAAGGTCGTATTTAATACGCCTTGTTACGGTGGCCCTTATGCAATCACAATCAAAGGTAAAAATACAGTTCATATTAACGACGTTTTTATTGGAGAGGTTTGGGTTGCAAGCGGACAAAGTAACATGGAAATGCCAATGGGAGGCTGGCCCGGTTGTCCAGTCTTGAATGGTCCTAAGGATATTGCTGAAAGTTTTAACAACGAAATTCGTGTTTTTATGGTTCAGCGCAATGTTAGTTTTAAGGAGGAGTTCGATTTTGAAGGCTCTTGGAAAATTGCTTCACCTCAAAATACACCGCTTTTTGGTGCAACGTGTTATTATTTTGCTAAAAAACTGCACGACGAACTTGGCATTCCTATTGGTATTATCAACACAACTTGGGGCGGTACTCCTGTTGAAAGTTGGATTCCTGAAGAATATGTAAAAAATATACCAGAACATGCTCAAAAAATCAAAGACATTTCTTTGAGTATTGACAAAATTGAAGAAAGAAAACAGTGGCTCAACAAAAAAGAAACTTTTGATTTCTATTCTAATCCAGACCTTGGAGATAGCAAATGTAAGGATAAGGATTTTGATGATAGTAAATGGCATACGATGAATATTCCTCAACTTTGGGAAGGATTTAGTGAGGTTAGGGCTTTTGACGGCATTGTTTGGTTTAGAAAAAATATCAAAATTACGCCTCAAATGGCTGGTAAAGAACTTGTAATTTCACTTGGAGCAATCGACGATGCTGATCAAACCTATTTTAACGGTACACTTATTGGTTCTGAAACTAATTATCA
>CAJOGF010000137.1 GCA_905233995.1 uncultured Bacteroidales bacterium
TTTGCTGCAATATTAAGGTTTTCGTTCAAAAGCATTTTCTCCAAATATGACAATTGTAACTCTGTTTCAGAATACGTATCTTGAATGTTTGAAACAATATTCGACGAAAAATAATGACTAAGATTTCCTCTATTAACCTTAATTGTGTAATTATCAATTCTTTCAACAGAATCGCATTTGCGCATATAAACAAGAAGTGAAAGTTTTGTCATATCAAGCGGAGACTGACCTATCACAGAAATAGCAACATTTTGATACTTTGTTTCAACATTTTTCAAGATTTCTAAAGTCTGATTAGAACAATCAGAGGTCAAAAATCTTAAAAATACAATCGGAAGTTGCTGTTCTTTTTCAAAGGCATCCAAAGCCGACATAACGGACTCCAACTGCTCAAGAAAAGTCAAAGACTCGTCTAAAACACGCACAATTGCATGAATTTCAGAATCTTTGAACTTTGCATATTTTATGTCCGTTTCCTTAAATGAAAAATTAGAATAAAACATCACTGATTTTTTTTGCAAAATTAAATAATTTATTCCTGATTGTCAATCCACAATTTTACTAAAGTAAGCAAATCAGAACTTGTAACAAGCCTTGAATGGTCGAATTTCCAAGTCGAAGTTAAATCCGTAGACAACATTTTGTAAAGTACCGACGACTGATAATCACCCGGCGATACAAGCAAAGAGCCTTCAACATTTTTGGAATTTCTTGTAACAATGTTGACATTTCCTTCTGTCAAAACCACTCCTGCAGCCGCTGAAGAACTCCCGCCATGACAACTCGAACAAGTTGGCGTAAAAATATTGTCCTGAACAGCCTTAAACATATCTGCATTCAAGTCTGCCACCATAAACATCGTATCCTGCTCTGTAATATTCTGAGAATAAAAACTCAGCAACTTATTTCTCAAACTTCCAATCACACATATCTCCACCGTCTTTGCAGTTTGAGGAATATTAGTTAGTACAACCGATATTTTCCCTGAATTATCAGGAGTAGGAATCGTTTTTGACAAAATAGCATATTGAGTCTTATTGTTATCAACAACCTCTGGAAAACAAGCAATTACCAGCGAATATTTTTCAGCTTTTTCCCAGTCCTGATAACCCGATATTGTTCCTGAAAATTTTGCAGAAAAACCCGAAGAGGTGGTTTTCACCTCCTCAGGATAGATATTCCCCTCATCACAGGAACCTAATAAAATTAAAGAACTCAAAACTAAAATAAATATCTGTTTCATTTTAAGTTGTTTTTTTTAAAATGAATATTGTAATAAAATTGTTGCAGAATGTTTTGCAAGCCCAAGGTCGTCAACATCTCTATCAAGTTGAGTATCATGATTCATTCTGCCAATATATTGATACATAGCAGAAAGTTTCAAATTACACTCTGTAAAAAAATAGTTGAAACCAACAGCAGGCATATTCAAATAGCCATTTTTGTCGGTTGCATTACGGTCGTAAATATCGTAACGGACAGCGGCTTGAAGTTTGTCAGTACAGAAATAACCACCCTGAAAATATCCGGCTACATAATTATATTTATCGTCAATTTTCTGACGCTCTGTAAATCCGATGTGAAGATAATAAAATTCACCACCTAAATAAAGTCGGTTGCAAAGCCATGCAAATTCAAAACCCGCTCTAAAATCGTTTGTAGACTCGCTTTCACTTTCAACATTAAGACTTGTTGAAATTGCGAACATCAAGCGGTTGGTTTCCATCACTTTAGGACTGCCCTGTGTTGACGGCATTGCACCTAAAGGCATAAAACTCAAACGCCCGGCATACAAAAGCGATGGAATATGCCAATCATCTGAAAATGTTTTAGTTGCAGCATTTGTTCCTGCTCCCGTTCCGTTGAAAAGTCCTGCTTCATAACCAAATTTTCCAAAATTACCGTGAACTTCGGCTCCAAGGTCAAAACCAGTTGCAATATTAGGCGTTACCGCATTAAGAGAATACGGCAAAATAACGCTCGAAGAAAGCGATGTCGGAACATTAGGAAAAAGACTCTCTCCCAACGTTGTAAGATAAGCATGAGAAAAAGGAGTTTTGAATTTTCCAACTCTAAAAGCCAAAGATTTTTTTATCGCAATATCAAACCATGCTTGTTGCAAAAGCGCACCACCTTGCGCAGCGGCGTTAACAGAAAGATTGTAACTAACCTTTGAAAATGCTTTTCCTGTAAAACCCAAAACAGCGTAAGGTACAGCAAATCCGCTGTTTGCAACATTATCCTGATTGTAAGCCTTATCAAGACCTTCGTCATCATAGTAATTAAATTTTGCTGCCGTCTGAACCAAAAGATAAGGTCTAAAAACAAAACTTTTGTCTTTTGATTCTATCGCAAAACCTTCACGACCAGCCAACGAAACAACACCATTGTCATAATCTTCGTTTTGAGCCACTAAATAATTCGTCAACAAAAGCGACGAAAAAAAAGTTAATAATATTTTTTTCATTTTAAGTTCTTTTCTTTAATTTTATAACGATTCCAAAAATGCAACCAATGCGTCGCGATCAGTTTTAGGTAAATTTTTAAATACATTTTTTGACGCTTCACCTTCGCCACCATGCCACATAATAGCCTCAACAAAACCTTGAGCCCTACCGTCATGCAAGAAACTCTGATGACCGTTGACCTTTTGCTGAAGTCCTATGCCCCAAAGCGGAGTTGTACGCCATTCGTTTCCACGGGCAAGACCGCTGACATAATTATCGTTAAGACCTGCACCCATAATTTCGCTACCCATATCGTGAATCAAAAAATCGGAATACGGGTGAATAGTTTGTCCGCCGTTCCAAGGAAGTTCTGTTCCGTTAAGACAAACCGAACCTCTTGCCCTCGTATGCAATGTTACCACATGACAAAGATGGCAACCGGCTTTATAAAACATTTGTTCGCCTCTTATAACATCAGGGTCGTTGACATTTCTACGGGCAGGAACGCCAAGACATTGCATATAAAGGTCAACATTTTCCATATCTTCGGTCGAAATTTCCAACTGATTATACGCAACACCCATCATTGAACCTTGTTCAATTTGCTTTTGACCTTCCGAAATTTCTTCAGGGAAACGCGAATTGGTAACGCCCATATCAGACGAAAAACCAAGTTCGACAGTAAGGTCAGCATGTTGAGCCTTGTTGCCGCCGACACCAAGTTGATATTTTCCTCTTTCAGTGATATAGTTGCAACGACCAGAAATGCCCCATTCGGGATAGTTGGATTTTTTTGCCAACGCCTCTATTTCGCATTGGTCTAACGCCATAATCTGTCCCATGCCAACATGTCTTAAAGGTATTCTGACGGTACAGAACAAATCCTCTGGCTTAATAGAATCGGCATACCATTCCGAAATAGTGTATTTAGGAAGTCTCAAAGTGTATTCTTCTCCGTCAGGAAATTTAAAAGTCTGTTCTTCAACATCAATTTTAACTTTTCCCTCCGCTTGAACTCCATAAATAGACTGATCGTGAAGCACACGTCCATAATTCTGAAAAAACACACCGTTTTTTCTTGTAATATAAATCAGCATTGACGAAAAACCATAAGAGCCGGAGCCACCTTGCGACCAAATCGCAGGCTTGGTTCTTCCGGCATCTTTATGACAACTCTCGCAAGAATATCCCGCATAAACAGGACCTAAACCTCCTCCGTAACCATTAGCAGAGGTTCTCGCATCTCCGTAAAGTTTGTCACCTCTAACAAAACGGGTCAGATAAGTTCCTTGAACCCAATCCGACTCTTGATCGTAGGCTTTCGACGAATTAGAAAAAATCGTGGAAATGCCCGCAGACAAAGCATACCCCTTATTAACCTTAATATCGGTTACATCAAGTTGTTCGCTTTCGTCGCAGGCATTTACCAACAATGCTGAAAACGCTAATAAATATATAAAACGTTTCATTTATGCATAAAAAGTAATTTTAGTCTGTTAAATAACTTTTAAGATTTTGACTTCCGCTTGTAAGTAATTCTTCCAATTCAGCACATTTCTCTTGAGCAGTTTTAGCCTCTTGAGAATTAATGTTGTTACGGAAAGGTTGCGGAATTGCGTCAATAGCATCATACGCAGCTTTAATTGCCTCGTCAACTTTATTGAAAAATTCTTCATTATTTTCTTTTACAATAGCAGCAATAGAATTAGCGGCTACAGAACCATTCAAAGAACCATAGAAAGAATTTTTAATGGAAATGATATTGTTTTTGTAGTCATCTCTTGAATGCCAAGAATACCATGATTCAACAGCATAAAGAGCCTCTTCGGTTTGACCTGCTTCGTATTTATCAACAGGGTCGCCAATTTTTGAAGTACCAACCTCGTTTGCAATATCGGCACAACCTTCGCAAATTTCACTAATACAATCCTCTACTGATTTATAACTTCCGCTGTGATTTTTGAAAGTAGTTGCAAAAGCAACGTTTTCTTCTCCGTATGATTCGTTCCAAGCCTTATAAAGACTTTCTGAATCTGCTTTAAGTTTTTCAGCCACAACAACTGCATATCTGTACCAATTTGCTTTGTATTTGCTTTCGATATCTGCAACTTTTCTTGGCACACCATCTTTGAATAATAAATATTCCAATGTATGATAACCTCTTACAGACTGTGCAGCAGCAATATCTTTGGCATGTTGAGTAGAGTTTTCTGGATTATCCTCATCCTCTTCCTCATAATCACCAGTCCAATCCAATTCGCTGAAAGTACCATCACTTGTAAGAATCTGTTCGATAGCCTCTTGATCCAATGGCCAAGAGTCCATATTCGGGTCAAGACCTAAGTCAGCAACAGGACCAAAAAGAAATGCTTCGGAAGTTTCCCAAGGTTGACGAGCCTCCAACCAAGCCGCAGCAGCAGCCTCAAAAGCGGCATCAGATGGGTCCAAATATAAGGCATTAACATTTTTCAATAATTCGGTATTTTTATCAACCAAATTTTTGTAAGTAGGGAGTACAACTGCGTCAACAAAATTATTAACGATACCACCATAAACAGTTTCTTTCTCTGAATCGGATAAATCAATAGAGAAATCTTTTTTGTTTTCTTTGTCGTCATCACAAGAAACGACAGCCGCAGAAAGGCACAATGAAAGTGCCGAAGCAGCGAGAATAAATTTTTTCTTCATTTTTTAATTTTATGTTTTAGTTCTTAAATAATAAAAATCTTTATTTTTTACTTTTTGTTTTAACAAACCAACCTACGTATGCAAGACCAAACGAAAACTCGTTTTCATTGTTGTAAATACCTTTTGAAAACATTTCAGAAGTTCCAATTTCGCGTTTTGTGTAGTCGAATTTTGCAACAAGATTTGGTAAAATATTATAATTGAGACCCCAAGTCCACATACTTGTCTGAAGACGCGAATCCATAACTTGAGTTTCTTCGCCTTCCTCTTGAGGATTGTAATATTCGTAACGAACAAAAGGTGTTAAAGCAGGAAATTTTTCATTGTTAAAAAATTTCTTGACATGAAGACCAACTTCACAGCCGTAACTTACGGCTTTTGAAGCAACTGGCGTTAAACGCGAATACGGCGATTTGCTTGAAAGTTTATTATTTACTTTGCTAACCGCAGCCGAATTGTCAAGTTTGCCCTGTAAAACATTTCCTCTGAAAGTTACGTAATCGTTTTTGTATTGAGCGTCAACAGAAAAAATATTTACAGAGGTTTTTCCATCTATTGAAGAATAGGTTTGAAATTTGTCAGAATTTTTAGCAGCATCGGCGCAAACATAATAACTTGCACCAACTCTCAAACCTTTAAGACCTTTGTAATCAAGTCTAAAAACAAAAGCGGGAGACGTAAAATTATCTTCTTCAAATACTCCTTGTTTTGCGCTACCCGCCCAAGTGTTACGGTCAAAACCATTGAGATTAAGACCATTGACTATAAAAAACTGATAATTAAAAAAATAAGAATTTTTGCCAATCTCTCCGAAAATTTCCATACCTGTTTCGTGCCAAGTACAAGGAATAATCTTGCTTTCTCCTTCAGGACGGATTGTTCCGAAAAAATTAATAGGCTCATGATGAGCATTTGTAAGACCAACAGGCAAAACAAGATGTCCAAATCTGACATTAAGTTCTTTTAAAAATTTTCTTGTGATATGAAATTGTTCGATAGCAACTTCACCGCCTTTTTCGATTTCGGTTTCGTACTCACCGTTTTCAGAGTTTTCGATTTCCATTGCGGTACCAACGCCGCCTGACTCAAACTCAATTTCAGCACTTAAAGTCCATTTTGGATTGAAATTATAGTCAAAAGCCAAAACGAACCTCGGAATCGAAACCGTACTTCTATTTTTGTGAGTATTTCCTTCACTACTACCGTAAAAGCGGTTGGTTCCGTAATTTTTGAACGAGGCTATCATTTCTCCATAGCCACCAAAACGGAATTTTTCCAAAGAATCTTTTTCTTGTGCAGACACGAAATCTGCCGAAAAAACCGTAGAAAACAAAGATAAAGCACAAAGGCTTTTCTTAAAAAAACAAGTATTCATTTCCTCTTTTTATAAATTTCGAGCACAAAATTAGAGGAAACGAAAACAAAAAAAAATACCTACTATTAGGTATTTTTTGAGGTAAAAATACTTAATAGTAGGTATTTTTTTTAGAAAAA
>CAJOGF010000138.1 GCA_905233995.1 uncultured Bacteroidales bacterium
TGATATTTGTATGATTTTCAAAGAGTTCAATTCCGACAAGATAATCTATTCGGGAGCAAACTTGCCTTTGTATATTTGTAGAGACAATCAGTTGATAAAACTCAATGCGGTTCGTTGTCCTATTGGGTATCATCCAAGTCAGAAGAATTTTGAAAATCAAGAATTTAAGATTCAAAAAGGTGATATGCTTTATTTATCCTCTGACGGTTATGCCGATCAATTCGGACATCTTGAAAATCGCCGTTATTATCAAAGTGATTTCGCACAGTTGCTTTTGAGAATTTCTGCTAACGGGCTAAGAGAACAAAAGCAAGACTTAGACGATGTACTTCAAGATTGGAAAGGAGAGAGAAGGCAAACCGATGATATTACTGTCTTTGGTATACGAGTCAGCGAAATATCTCAAGAAAACGCTATTTAACTTTAAAACAAATTATTATGAAACAAATATTTTTTTCACTATGTTTAATTTTGTGCTTTTTGGTTTCGGTATCAAAGGCTCAAGATTATTCACTATTTGAAGGTGATGTGATTTCAGAGCCTAAAAATGAGAAGTTGGTTAGAATTTGTGGAGGCAACCAATGGGAGTTTTCTTCAATACAAGATGAGTTCGCTTTTGGGGCTACAATATTTTTGGGTGTCAATCTCAATAATAGACTAAGAGTTTGTGCTTATTCGGAGTTTTCTGTAACCGATGCTAACAATAACACTTTTAGTTATTTTTCTCCATTCTCTGATTATTATTACAATCATTCGTCATACGGACTTATGCTGACCCCAAGATTTTTTCCTGACAGTAGATTATCGTTGTGTTTGCCTATTAAATTAGGTGGTGCTGACGTTGAGTTTATTAACACTTATAATACAAGTGAGGAATATGAAACAACTGTTTTTGAAGGCTCTGTATCTGTATCGGCAGAATGGACGGTATGTAAGTTTTTCAAACTAAATGCTTCAGTTGGCTTTAGATTCTCTTCTGACGCTTATATCGAAGAGCGGGGAGAGGTTATTTTGGAGAAGAACGGTTTGAATAGATTGTTTTTTACGATAGGAGGAGTTTTTGGGAAATGACTAAAGTGTTGATTGCTTGCGATAAATTTAAAGGTACGTTTACCTCTAAACAGATTGGTGAGAAAATTTCTGAAATTTTGACAAACTTCGATAAGGACATTTCAACTGAAATTTTGGAAGTTTCAGACGGTGGCGATGGTTTTACAACTTCGCTGTGGGGAAAAAATAATTTTTCCCGTTGGAAATTCTTAAGTTATTCCGCTAATCCTTTGCGTCGGGTTCAAAGTCAGTATCTTTATGACATTTATACTTCAACAGCGGTTTTAGAATCGGCTTTGACATTATCGTCAACCATATTGAAGAGTAGCGAAAAAAACATTCTGAAACTATCTTCGTATGGTTTAGGCTTTGATATTAATCGTCTTTTGGAAGTCAGAAAACCAAAAAAACTCGTTATTGGAGTAGGAGGGACTTCTACTAACGATTTGTTTTTTGGTGGTGCATACGCTTTGGGTTTCAAATTTTTGGATTCTTTAGGCAACGAAATTAATCCTTTGCCTGAAAATTTTATGCAAATTGTCAAAATAATTAAGCCCGAAAATTTCTCTCGATACGAAAAAATTAGTATTGAAATTGCTGTTGATGTCAAAAATCCTTTGCTTGGACCTTCCGGAGCCGCTGAAGTTTTTGCTCCTCAAAAAGGCGCAACTAAAAACGATATTCATTTCTTGGAAAAATCCTCAGAATATCTATGCGATATAATAAAGCGTGATTTAGGTGTTGACATCACTTCCAAAGAGTGCTGTGGCGCAGGAGGCGGAATCGGTGGCGGATTGTATGCTTTCTTGGGTGGAAAATTTATTTCCGGTGCTGATTTTGTCTTAGAGCATACCGATTTCGATAACAAACTCGACTCTGCTGACATTGTTATAACCGGAGAAGGTAAGTTTGATTCTCAATCGCTTGAAGGCAAACTAACAAGCAATATTATCTTTCGATGTCAAAAAAAAGGAAAGAAAGTATATGTTGTTTGCGGTCAAAAGCCAAAAGATTTTAATCCTGAAGACATAAATGTTATTACCCTTGAGGATTTATCAAAAGCCTTGCCCCTTTAACGAATAATATGTAAAACCTATCGCCGCAAAAATGCTTACGTAAATTAATAATTTAAGTAGCAGCGGCATTTGTTTTTTGTTTCTCATAGTTTGTTATTGTTTTTTTAAGAAATACGAACTATCTTCTTGATAATCAAGTTTGTCCAAAATGGCTTTGCCTTTTGAAGTTATTTCGTCAAACATTTTCATGCCTTCCATTTGATAAATGCTGTTCTGAAGGTCCATATCTTCAAAAATTGTTTGTGAAAGTTCCATAAAATTGTCCATTTCGGCTATTTTGACACTCAAATCTTGTGCTAACGCCTCTGTTGCAGCCTCGTATCTTTCGTTTCTTGCGTAGTCGCCTTCAAGAATATTTTGCGCATTACGCATTGCTGAATATCCGCTTGAAATAGCTGCATACTCTTGTTTTTTCATGCGAATTTCGTTTTTGGTGTCAGTAAGTTTGTAGGACGAGTAGGAGTGCATTTTTATCAGCACATTGTTTAAGTCTTCCATTTTTGAAACCATAACGCCATATTTCTGATTCAATGCTTTTAGCCTTCCTATTTGATTTGTGTTGACCGCAATAACCTCTGGACGCTTCTGACGTTGAGCCTCTTCTATAAGTTTTGCTGACTTTAAAATCTCTTTGTTGTTCTGACCAATAGTATCTTTCAACTTTGTGATGTTAGTGCGGAGTTTTGCTATATTATCACCAAGAACTTTGAAATTCTTGTCTAACTCTTCAACATAGTTTTCAAGTATCTTAATCGGGTCGAGTTCGGTAAACCAACTTGTTATCCAACGCATTAACGATTTAAAAGAATACGTTACAAGTTTTCTCATTCTCTTATCCGTTGCAATGAAAACAAGTAAACCCAAAACACCAAAACCTATGACCGTATTTGTTGCAGAGGTCTGCATATCGTTCCAAATATTCATAAAGAAGTCAATGATTTGTTTATGAAACAAAAATCCTGCTCCTAACCCTGCTAAAATAAATGCTAATCCTGTTTTCCCTTCTTTTTTCGAGAAAAAAGATTTGTTTGGTTTGCTTTTTTCTAAAGTGTTTTTGTTGTCCGCCATGTTATTTTTTATTAATTTCGTTGTATATTATTTCGGCTGTTCTTTTAGAAGCCGTGCCGTCGCCTGAAATTGCAATTATTTCGTCATATCCCTGAAGCATTTTTTGGCGATATTCTTGTTTGTTTAGGATATTTTTCAATTCGTCTGATATGCTTTTTGCAAGTTTTGACTGCAAAAGTTCTTTTACAATTTCCCTGCCGCCTATTATGTTTACAAGTGAAAAATATTTTATTTTTACTAACGCCTTTGCTGCTAAATAACTTATTGTGTTCATTTTGTAGACCACAACTTGAGGCGTTCTTAAAAAAGCCGTTTCAAGAGTTGCCGTACCGGAGGTAACAACTGCCGCAACTGAATTTTTTACAACATTATACGTGTCGGAAAAAACAATTTTAACAGGATAATCTTTTATAAACTCTTGATAATAAGTTTCATCAATGCCCGGAGCACCACAAACTACAAATTCGTAATCGTTTATGAACTCAGGTAATGTTTTTAGCATTTCAGGCAAAAGTTTCTGAATCTCGTTTTTTCTACTTCCGGGTACAAGTGCAATTTTGGGTTTTGAGTTCAAATTGTATTTTTGTACAAACGTTTGATAGTCCAAAAACTCTTTTTCCTTTTTTTTCATTTCGTCTACAAGTGGATTGCCAACGTATTCCACTTGATAGTTAAACTGTTGATAGAATTTTTGTTCAAACGGGAAAATCGCGAACATCTTGTCGATATATTTTTTTATAGTGTATGCTCTGCGTTTTTTCCATGCCCAAATTTTCGGTGAAATATAATAAAAAGTCTTGAAACCATGCTCTTTGGCAAATTTCGCAATTTTTAAATTAAAGCCCGGATAGTCCACCAAAATAACAGCATCGGGACAAAATTTTAAAAGATTGTCATAACAGATAGAAAAATTTTTTTTAATTTTTTTTAAGTTACTCAAAACTTCAGTTACGCCCATATATGCCGTATCGCGGTAATGAACCAACATTTTACCCCCTTCAGAAAGCATTAAATCTCCACCGAAAAACATAAAATCGGCTTCTTGGTCAACTTTTTTTAACTCTTTCATAAGGTTTGACGCATGCAAATCGCCAGAGGCTTCACCCGCTAAAATAAAATATTTCATAAATTGGAATGATAATTGTATTTCCCGTTTTAGAAAACAAAGATAAATTATTTTTTGTGATATATCAAAAGTTCTTAACGTTTTTTAATTTGTTATTACTATATAACTCGACTATACTTGGTTGTAGGCCGCTAACCTTAGTTTTTTAAGGTAGCGGCTTTTTGATTTTAAAAAAAGTTAGTATATTTACAGCGGAAAATTTAGAAGTATGAAACGGATAATTTTTTTTTGTACGATTATGTTGCTTTCTCTTGTAGGGCTTGGACAAAACATCACCAAAGTTCTGCAAGATATTGAAAACTATAAAATTATTACTTTACCAAATGGTTTTCGCATTCAAGTTGTTGTAAGTGATGAATATAAATATTGTAATTGTCGTCTTACTGCTGATGTTGCGAATATAGATGAGTTATCAAAACCGGGAATAAAAGATGTTGTAGCCGCTCTTACAGGCTCCGATTTGATTGCAGGTGAGGTGATTGTAAAAAATATGATAAGTCACGACAAGGCTTTGGACTCTTTGATGGAGTTTCTTTCAACCAAAATCTACACTCAACCTATTGAAAAATACGAATTTGACAATTACAAACAGCGTAGAGGAGATTATTATAAAGCCGAGAGTGGCAAACCTTACAAAAAAACTTCTTTTTTTGCTGATAATCAGATAGGAAGACCACCTTTGCCGGTTAATTATTTGGACAATATTTCTCAAAAGGATTTTGTTGACTACAAAAATTATTGTTTTTCGCCTCAAAGGTGTTTGTTGACCATACTTTCTAATATGAAAATTGAAACGATTGATTCCTTGGCTCGATTGTATTTTGCTAATATTCAGACTTTTGAATCACCTCAAAGGGTAACTTCTGTTGACATTCAGGCAAAGGATATAATATATTTTATCAACGATACTATACTTTCTGACGTTGCAAGTTCGTATCGAAATTATTTTGTGTGTCAAAAAACGCCCAAAAACTATGTTCTAAATCAAGTAGTTAGACGGCTTTTGTTTGGAAAATATTATTCGTCTTTGAAAGATTTTTCTACCTATAACTATGATGTTTATTCGTTAGACTATACAAATTCGGAGAGTAATTTTAAGAATTTCAGTCTTGAACTAATCAAACCAAGAGGTGATAACTTTAAGGTTGATAATTCTTTAGTAGATTCAAAGGCGAAGGTTGTTGACGAGTTTAATTCGCGGCTTTCGTCGCCTGACTATGCTACTGAAATTGCCTCATACCTTATTTTGTATAAGTTTCAGAAGAATTTTTTCACTGATTTTGTTAAAAACGTGAATGCTGTTTCTGCCACTGACGCTTCAAATTTTATCAAGAATATTAATAAAATGGGTACTAACGTTATGGTTTTCAATGGTAATCAGCAGAATGTTCATTGTGCTGTAATTTCTCTTACGGGTGAGCGTCAGTTGGATATTACGGATTTTGACAATCAGGTTACGTTTTCGTTTGAAAAAGGTTTTTCTGTTCGCACTATTTTTAATAAGTATTTGACGGTTACGGGCTTAACTTCACCGCCTAAGTCTTTGTTGGTTGGATTTTCTACTACTTATAAGTATCTTAAAACTGACGCTGAGTATTCTGCTTCGGGTAGGATTCTAAGGAAACTTCCCAATATGTATTTGTTGGAAAATAATATTCTCACCGAGGACGGTACAATGGTTTTTCATTATAAGGAGAGTTTTGATGGGGTGTCAGCCTACGATTCTACCAAAATGTACGGTATGCAAGAGGTTGATTCAGTGCGATTTTATACTTTATCTCAAAAGGCGCATTTCCCAAACGAGGCTTTTGTAGAAAAAATTGGAAAGAAAGTGGAGTTGTCATGTGATTATCAGAGTTTTAAGGACGGTTTTTTCTGTGTTGACATTTTGGGCTTTAATGGCATAATGTCAAGACACTATTATAATATGCAGACGGGTTTAAAAGATAAGGTTGAAATGTTTTCCAAAGATAATCAAGTTGTTAAGACCATTGAGTATACTTATTCGGAACAGGATAAATATCTTTTGCCTTCTCTGATTAAAGAACTTACTTTTGAACTTGAAACTACCATTCAATTTTCCCCCTACGATTTTTCTTTATCGCCCAAGAAACAAGAGTTTTTCGTTGGTGAAAATCCCAAAAAAAAGAAATAAAAGGGTACTTTGTCCTTTGGGCAAAGTGGCTAAAAAAAAATTATGAATTAGGCGTTTGTCAACTTATTTGACCGGGGGTTAACACCCCCGGCTATAATGTGTCGCCCCGTTGGGGCTTACGCGGTGCGTTT
>CAJOGF010000139.1 GCA_905233995.1 uncultured Bacteroidales bacterium
AATTTTTGAAGACAAAATTCTTTTCAATATTTTGTCGTTTTTTTATTTTGGAATTTAAGAGATATTATTTGAATTCTTTTACGAAATTCTGCATAACTTTCACCGGGGAGCATAGCAAAAGTCTTTCCCTGCCTATATTCTTCCTCACCCTTTTCCAATTTGGCAAAAAATTCCTCCTTAGTCATCAAAGTCGTGTCTTGAGTTTTGTTTTTTGACGATGCCAATTTTTTTATGTAGTTCAATGCTTTGGTCATCATAGACTCATCATCGGCAATCAGACTCATCGCCCTGAAAAACTCTGCGTTTAATTCTAATGCTGTCATAATAGATAAAGTATTTATTAATAGTCGCAAAGATAAACATTATTGAGTTGATACGCAAAAATTTTTCACTTTTTTTATCTGCGCAAAGATAGTGAGTATATTCGTGTTTGTCAAAAAAAAATTTAGCCGCCTGAAATGTTTTACAAGCGGCTAAAATGCTGATTCTTAAAAAAAATTTAGCGAATAAATAACAATTCTCTATATTTTGGAAGTGGCCAATTATCATCGTCTACAAGAAGTTCAAGTTTGTCGGCATGATAACGAATTTCGTCAAAGAATGGCAATACAGTATCATGATATGCAAGTGCTTTGGCTTTTTCTGTCTCCTTTCTGTTGGCAATCTTACGCGCCTGAGTCATAGCCTCAACTTTCTGCATCAAAACCGAAACATGTTCCGAAATTTGCTCTATCATGTTCAAGGTTGTAGCGTTGATTTTTTCCGCTCTCTCTATCGAGAAAACCTTTGCTGTTTTATCAGCATTATCAAGAAGCATACTTTGATACTTTGTGGCAACTGGTATAATAGAACTTAAAATCAAATCACCTAAAACACGGGCTTCAATCTGAATTTTCTTGGTATAAATGTCCCATTTGACCTCATTTCTTGCGATAAGTTCTTTTTCGGAAAAAACTCCCGTTTGTGTAAACAATTTAACAGACTGCTCTGAGGTATAAGCATCATAAATTTTGGGAACCGAAGTTTCACAATCAAGACCACGTTTTGCAGCCTCTTGTTTCCATTCATCGGAATAGCCGTTACCGTCAAAACGGATAGGTTTGGAAATTTTAATGTACTCTCTGATAACTTCAAAAATAGCACGCTCTTTTGAAGTACCGTTTTTAATTTTAGCGTCAACCTCCGCCTTAAACTCTCTTAACTGAGCAGCAACTACAGTATTTATCGCAATCATAGCCGAAGCACAATTTGCCGACGAACCAACAGCACGGAACTCAAATCTATTGCCCGTAAACGCAAACGGCGAAGTACGATTTCTATCGGTATTGTCAACAAGGACTTCTGGAATACTGCCAATACCAAGTTGCATTTTTTTCTTGGAGTCAAGAGTAATTCCGTCTTCTGAAGCGGCATTCTCAATTTTGTCCAACAATTCGGTCAACTGCGTTCCCATAAATGCCGAAATAATTGCTGGCGGTGCCTCGTTAGCACCAAGACGATGCGCATTTGGCGCGGTCATAACAGAGGCTTTGAGCAACGCATTATTTTTGTAAACAGCCATCAAAATGTTAACCATAAAAGTAACAAATTGAAGGTTCTCTTCAGGAGTTTTTCCCGGAGTTAACAGACCAACACCTGTATCTGTTCCAAGCGACCAATTATTATGTTTTCCTGAACCGTTGATTCCTGCAAAAGGCTTTTCGTGAAGCAAAACTCTAAAACCATGCTTACGAGCAATACGTTTCATAATCGACATGATAAGCAAATTTTGGTCGTTAGCAAGATTGGTTTCTCCAAAAATTGGCGCAAGTTCAAACTGATTAGGCGCAACCTCGTTATGACGAGTTTTACAAGGAATACCATATTTATAAGCCTCAAATTCAACTTCTTTCATATAGGCTTGAACCCTCTCTGGAATAGCACCAAAATAATGGTCTTCGAGTTGCTGATTTTTTGCAGATTCGTGTCCTAACAAAGATCTACCTGTTAAAAGCAAGTCTGGTCTTGCTGCATAAAGTCCTTCGTCAACAAGAAAATACTCCTGCTCCCAACCCAAATATGAATAAACTTTTTTAACATTCTTGTCAAAATATTTACATACATCAACAGCCGCTTTGTCAACAGCGGAAAGTGCTTTCAAAAGTGGTGCTTTATAGTCAAGACTTTCACCAGTGTAAGAAATAAAAATTGTAGGAATACAAAGTGTGTCGTCAACAATAAAAGCTGGAGACGAAGGATCCCATGCTGAATATCCACGGGCTTCAAAAGTATTTCTTAAACCACCGCTCGGAAAACTCGATGCGTCAGGCTCTTGCTGAGCCAAAAGTTTTCCAGAAAACTCTTCAATCACGCCCTCACCCGGAGCACCAACGTATTCAACAAAAGAATCATGTTTTTCCGCCGTCCCGTCTGTCAAAGGTTGAAACCAATGCGTATAATGGGTAGCACCAAGTTCCATTGCCCATTGTTTCATACCGGCTGCAATATGGTCAGCAAGTCCCCTATCCAATGGTTTGCCGCTTTTTACAATTTCAGTAAAATTTTTTAAAGTCTCTTTCGAGAGATATTTCGACATCTGACGTTTACCAAAAACGTACTTGCCAAAATAAACTGAAGTCGGCTCTTGGGGTGTTTCAACATGAAGCGGCATTTTCTTGAACGCCTCACCCACTACTTGAAATCTTAATCCGCTCATTTTAATATATTTTTGTTGTTATACTTTTATTTCATTTTTTTTGACGTTGCAAAGTTAAAAACGAAAAACGAATTTTCAACTACGCAGAAAAAATTTAAATAATAAAAAAAATTTAATACTTCTAATACCAACAAAAATAAGTGTTTTTATAATTTTGCAACGAAAAAAAAACATTAAACTAAAATGAAAAAAATATTATTTTCGATTTTAACACTATTGCTGATTGCCTGTGGTGATAGTCAACTTCCAAAAACTCAAAATACCAAATACCAAAAAACTCAAGGTTTTGCACAAGGCACAACTTGGCATATTACTTACAAAAGTTTTAACAATGAAGACCTTACAAAACAATTTGACTCTATCCTAAATGTCTTTGACTTTTCGATTTCAGCGTATAATAAAGAATCTCTTTTAACAAAGATTAATAATAACGAAGATGTTGAACTTGATAGTATTATAACAGTTGTTTTCAACCAATCCATGAAGATTTACGAACTTTCAGGCGGACTTTTTGACCCAACTTGCCGTCCTCTTGTTAATGCTTGGGGTTTTGCCAAACATTCCAACTTAAAGAAACCGTCCCAACAAGAAATTGACTCGGTTTTAAAATTTGTCGGCATGGACAAAGTACGCATTAAAAACAATAAAATCATAAAAGATGATAATCGTATAACGCTGAATTTCAATGCAAATGCTCAAGGTTATAGCGTTGACCTAATTTGTGATTATTTAGAAAAAAAAGGCTATACTGACTATTTAGTTGAAGTTGGCGGCGAAACCCGTGCTGTCGGCAAAAATTCCTTAGGAAAGCCTTGGCGTGTGGCGATTGAAAGTCCAATTGATGGTTCAACCGAATCTTCGCGTGAAATAAACGCCGTAGTGCCGCTTTCAAATAAGTCATTGTGTACATCAGGTGATTACAGAAATTTTTTTAAAACTGACGGCAAAAAATATAGTCATGAACTCAATCCCAAGACTGGCTATCCAAAAGATGATAGTCTATTGTCAGTATCCATTATTTGCGACAAAGCAATCGATGGCGATGCCCTTGCAACAGCCGTTATGGTTATGGGATTAGAAAAAGGCTTCAAATTTATAGATTCGCTTCCTCAAACGGAAGGTTATTTTATTTATGCTGACAGCAAAAAACAATTCAACATCAAGAAAACCAATGGTTTTCCGCTTTTCAGCAACGCTCCAACAGTAATTCTTGATACCGACCTTGGAAGTTCTGCCGACGATGTTTTTGCCATGACAATGCTTTACGATGCTCACAGAAAAGGCGAAATTAATCTGAGTGCCGTTATGGTAAATCGTCCGGGAATGGAAATTCTAAAACTTACCGACATTATTAACACCTATTACGGTTTTGAAAAACTTCCAATCGGTAGAGTTTTGAATGGTATAGAAAATACTCAAATTTTTATACCGTATTGGAAGATGTCGTTGCAAGATAGCACAAAAAAAACATTTAAACGTTCTTTTACAGATAAGGAATTGTTGGAATTGCCATACGCTGAGAAACTTTACCGCAAAATTCTTTCACAAGCGGAAGACACATCAACAGTGATTTTTTCGATAGGATTTGCTACAAATCTTGGTCATTTGCTCAAAACAGAGGCTGACGAGTTTTCTCAACTTAGTGGCTTAGAACTTGTTAAGAAAAAAGTAAAAGCGTTGTATATTCAAGGTGGACATCTTTCCAATTATAGCGACGAACCAGAATACAATTTGCGACAAGATTCTTCCAACGCATTGGTTTTGATGAATTTGTGGCCAACAAAAATCTATTTTTCACCCGGAGAAACAGGTGAAAAATTTGAATATATACCTGAACTTGTGATTTCAGATCAAAAGAAATATAGACTTTCTGATAGTCCGATTTCGTATATTTATAACAATTACGATTGTAACACAGGTCAAAAGATGTGGGACGCTTGCGCTGTTTTGCAATTTTTACATCCTGAATGTTTTGAGATTAAAGGTCCCGTAAAATTTTCAGTGGATAAAGATATGTGTTTAAGAGAACAAAAAGGTGATTTTCATTACATGTCCTACACAAAGACTTCAGAACAAGATTCGATTGTTATGCAATACATCAGAGAAAGTTCTAAAGGCGGTTTGTAGAATATAAAGTTAAACACAGAATAGAAAAATTTGAATAATACAATTATCAACAAATTGAAAAAATCTACCAAAAAAAACATTTTGCAATCAAAACAATAATCATTACATTTGCCCAAAATTCCGCATTATGGATGTCATAATAGAAGACAAGGACTTGGAATTACTATTTGACCATCAATCGTCAAAAAAGTACAAGAAGTTGGCAAAAGATATAACCCAAGACCATTATGGAAACAAAAAATAAAAAGAGCAACTTTGCAACATACGCCAACCCTCATCCCGGAGGTGTTTTGGAATCGGAATTAGAAACACGTGAAATATCAGTAACGGATTTTTCATATAAAAGCGGAATAGAATTGCCATTACTTAAAGACATATTGTCAAAAAGAGCGGCGATCACTCACGATACCGCAAAAAAACTTGAATCGACACTTGGCATTGATGCAAAATTTTGGCTTGACTACCAACACAATTACGACACTTGGCCCGAGCGTCGTGCGGCATACGAGGCGGCACACCCCGAAGCACCGCGTAGCAAGGTGTTGCAAAAAATCCAAAAATCTCACAAAAAAGCAACCGTAAAAATCGACAGTAAAACAGATTGGCAGTCGGTATTGGATTCACTAATCGAGTTTGTAAAAGGCAAGGGCTTAGGCAAGACTCAGAACTTGCAGATTACATTTGATGCACAACCAGCGTAAAATGTATTTGCGCCACTGCCGAAAAACTTGTATATTTGCATCATCAATACAAACAAAAGCATTATGGAAGCAACAATGTCATTGGAGAAAAACAAAGAATCTCTTATACACAAAATAATGTCGATAGACAGCGATGAACTAATCGAAAGCATCGCAAAATACGTCAACAGCCTTCTCAAAAAAGAGCCGTTGTACATCACCGCGCCCAACGGAGAGCGTGTGCAGCTGCCGTCCAATTACACCAAGCGCGACCAAAAGGTCGTCCAAGGAATCAGCAATGCGATGAGGGAATTCAAAGAATCGCAAGAAGGCAACTCGACTATGCAGAGTTACGACGATTTCCTTAAAGAGTTGGAGGAGGATGTATGAACAGAATCAAAGAGGTTTCGGTAGAATTCAAGGATAATGCAAAAAGGCTCAAAAAAAAGTACAAGTCCTTTGTTGACGACATGAAGGCATTTGAGCAAGAAATCCTTGAAAACCCTTATCTCGGCGTCAGCCTCGGACATGGAATGAGAAAAGTGCGTATGCAGATATCTTCAAAAGGCAAGGGCAAAAGCGGAGGTGCAAGGGTCATAACAATGGTTGTCAACGTGTTGGAATCAAAAGAAAACGATATTAATATCTCTTTGCTTTATATTTATGACAAAAATGAAATGGACAATATCAGCGATTCTTTTTTGAAATATCTTGCGGACACTTACGCTGTGTAAAAAAACTTGGCTCAACTTTCAAGACAAGGTCTCTGCAAGATGCGTTAATTTACAAATAAACTATAAAATATGAAAGGTGAAATGAAAAAAGAGCGGGAAACAAGATTCGAACTCGTGTCTTCCGCACATACTACTTATATGAAGTGTTTATCAAAATAAATAATATGTGCGGTGCTCTAACCATTGGCAGAATAATGCTCTGCCACTAAGCTATTCCCGCGTTTAAGTGTCGCAAAGATAAAGATTATTTTTTGGATAACAAATATTTGTTGATATGTTTTGCAAAAATTATACGACAAATTTATTTAATAACAAGTAAACAAATCAAACGAATAAATAACTACAATTTAAAATAAAAAAACTCCGATAATTTTAACAAGTAAGTGTTGTTATCCAAATAAACCTTCCGCTGTTACCTCCGACTGCACGATGTCGCTATTTTGATTTTGCTTAACGCCGTAAGTAGTTATGAATGTGTGTTGTATGGCTTTGGAGGTTTTGGTAACAACGCTAAAAAGTGATGCACGTTCTCTCAGATGTTCAGCGTATTGAGTGTCAATGGCGAATTTGCCCGACACATATTTGATTTCGCAAAGGTTGATTACTCCGTCGGCACGGTCGATTACAAGATCCACCTGTCCACCTTGCCATTCTGCACCGTTTTTGTCGGTAAACGGACGGCAACTCCACGAATAAATATTGCTTACCATACCGCTGATACCGAGCGATTTTTTGATTTGTTCGGTGTGATGCAGGCACACTTGTTCAAAAGCATAACCACTCCACGCAATCATTTGTGGCTTACCTGACATTTTAGTCCAAAAATGCTGTTCCTGACCGTTGTCGGCAGATATAAATTTGAGATAAAACAATGAAAACAAGTCGGTTAATTGATACATAGCATCCCTTTCGGTCTTACCTATTGCCGAATATTTGCGGATAAAATCGCATTTGGCAAGGTTTTCCAACGCCTCGGTCAACAGTCCGCCTTCTTTGATTTTGAGAATTTCTATAAGTTCTTGACGAGTAAGGCCTTTTAATTTTTGCGACAATGCTGTTACCACTGAGCGGTATATTTTGGAATTGAGAAACAACGACCGAAATAGGAAATCAAATTCAGGACGCAACGGAGCACCCTCCTGAAACAACATTTCGTCGATATTCACATCCAACGGTTTGCCCTTTACCAACATATCCAAATAGTACGGTATTCCGCCCAAAACCATATAAATGCTCAATACTTGTTTTTGGTTGAGGTCGATGCCTTTGATTTCTTTTAGGAATTTTTGGGTTTCTAAAAGTGTGAACGGACGAAGCCAAATCGAGCGGCTTACACGTCCGTAAATTCCACCCTTGTCGCCTATGAATTTTGAAAGCATCCACGTGGTAGCCGAGCCACAGACAAAGAGTTTGAAATTGGTTTTCATCGATGCCCAATCGTTCCAAAACTGACTGAATGCCGCCAAAAAATTGCTTTTGGGTGTGTCTAACCACGGAATTTCGTCAAGGAAAACGATGATTTTGTCTTTTTTTAGAGTGTCTAAATATTTCGACAAAAGGTCGAAGGCTTCAAACCAATCTTTTGGACGTTTAACAGCGTTACCCGAATACTCTTCCAATTTTTTTTGAAATTGTGTCAGTTGTACCGTCTTTGTAACGTCGTACAAACCTGAAAGAGCAAAGTCAAATTTCTCTTTGAAATAACTTTTAATGAGATAAGTTTTGCCTACCCGCCTGCGACCATATACAGCGATGAGTTCGGCTTTGGGACTATCTAAATAGATTTTGAAGAGTGCCTGTTCTTCTTTGCGACCTATTATGATGTAGTTTTGCGCCATAGTTTCAATCAATTAGTTGCCGCAAATATACAAAATCATTTCCGAAAAAACAAGCGATACTTGCTCCGTAACTCATTTTTTTTAGGACTTACGGAGTATGTATCGGCGATAGTTACTCCGTAACTATATTTTTTTTAGAGTTACGGAGCAACTATCGCAATATAATTGATAGTAATTTTAATATAAGAAAGGGGAAAAAAGAGCGGGAAACAAGATTCGAACTCGTGTCTTCACACCATAATAATTAATGACCGACTGTGTGTGCTCTAACCATTGGAGATTTACGCAACTAACTTTCTGAAAACTCTTAAAACGAAGTTTAAGGATTTTCCGTTGCCACTGCCACTAAGCTATTCCCGCATTTAGTTGTTATAAAAAATAGAGCGGGAAACAAGATTCGAACTCGTGTCACCAGCCTACATAGCTTGGCGCTCTAACCATTGGCAGAAATGTCCGTAACAACTAAAAAATACCAAGAGAAATCTCTCATATTTTCTGTTACACTGCCACTAAGCTATTCCCGCATTTAAGTGTCGCAAAATAGTGCGGGAAACAAGATTCGAACTCGTGTCTTCCAGCCAAGGCTTGGTGTTCTAACCGTTGGCAGAATATTGTACTGCCACTGAACTATTCCCGCATTTGGTTGCTGCAAAGTTAGAAATATTTTTTCTTTCTACAAACCCCTGCCGCAAAAAACATCTTGCACATTCGCGAAAAATCCCGTATCTTTGCGCAATCGAATTAAACCATAATATTCAAGATATTTTTATGAACAGCAATCTTAAAAAAGTGCTTGTGCTCGGCTCCGGCGCGCTTCTGTAATCATTTGAATACAAATCAAATACAAAATATTTTTATTTTTTTCGCTCTTTTTTGCACTAACATATAAAAAATTTCGTTATATTTGCAGCAACGGATAAGGTGGCGACATACATAGCCATCCTGATTCCGACAAGGACGTTTTATTTGACGCGAATCTACTGTGAGCAAATCTTCGCAACATTTGTAAATTAATGGTAGAGAAACGGCAACGGAACGTCTGTGTATGTGGTATATATTGGCAAACCATGCCTTTATATAGTTCGACGTGGACTTTTGCGTTGCTTATCTCATCATTAATTAGGCAATGCGAAGGCCTGCTCACAGTGGGATAAGTTGATGTAAAAAACTCCCACGTCTTTTTTTGTATAATTCCGAGTTTGGGGAAGTGTTCGGCGGAGCAAAAATGATTTGATAGTGAAAAAAATCATCATTCCACTTTTGGGTCTAATATTCGCATTTTCCACGACAGCATCCTGTGGGCAAGAGTCTGCCGTCAAACTAAGTGCAAATATAGACACAACAGTTTCCTCTACACTCGGAGATAGCATATATTGCATTCTCAAAAATGCAAAAAGTATTACTGCCGAAGTAATTGGCTACAATGACACGGTAGAGAACACTACTTCAAAAGTCAGGTTGTCCAACGAACAGGCGGCAATTTTGAAGTTCCTTATTTCGAATCCCGACAATGTGGCTTCAGATGATGTCGTCTATGGACTTTTTCTGCCCAATGCTGTATTCTCTTTCAAATACAAGAAACAAGAGTTGAAATTGTATTATGACTATGGCCTGAGAAAATGGCAGATTAACGATGCGGACGACAAAACTCTGATGAGGTTTGATTTGAGATCAACCGAGTTTCTACGCTTTGCGCAAATAATTTTTCCCGAAAACGAATATTTCAATAAACTCATAAAAAAATCAGGACTATGAAGAAGTATATGCTAATAATTATTTGTGTATTGTCCGTACTTGAAGTCAGTGCGCAAAAAATCCACTGGCTGTTGTTTATCGACACGAAGGACACGGCAGTTGGACAGATGGACATCAATGGTAGGGAGTTCCTTAAAAACGAATTTGTTGACCCTATTAATGCCGTGTTGTTTGATGCCGGTATGGACACTAAGGTTTACGACTGTTATGACAACAATTGTTCGCCGGAAAAACTAAATAGTGTTGTCAATTCGCTGAATGTCAGTACCAACGATATAATTTTTTTCTATTATATCGGACATGGCGGTCGCTCGGTGATTGAAGATGATTCGCACCCTTGGCCTCAAATGTGTTTGGGACAATTTGACGAAAAGAAATTCGTAGATTTGGAATCCTTGCACAACAAGTTGAAAGCCAAACGACCGCGATTGTGTATAACCGTAGGTATGTGCTGCAATTCGTATGCAAATATTCCTCGTCGCAGAAACACAATCGTTCCTAATGCAGTAGATTATTCTGGAGATAGTTTCAGATATTACGAAGAGGAAAAACAACTGATTGTTGACCTTTTCACAAAACAATGTGGCAGTTTGATAGCAACATCTGCAAGTCCCGGGGAAACGTCAAAAGGTGTTCAATTTGACGGTTTGAAACCGATGGATGTTTATACTACTTGCCTTGTTGCAAGCTTTGATGAATTGATTACGGGCGAGAATAGCGGAGATGTTACGCTTGAAAAACTATTCAAAAAAACTGGTACACTTGTTTCGTCCATCGAAATCGTCGATAAACGTGGCAACCGTAGCCCTCAGAATCCCCATTTTTCCGCCTCTCTGAATAATGGTGGTTGTGGTATAATTAATCCTGAACCTGACCCCATTTCAAATGTCACCGTTGCGAATGATTTGGAGACAGTACAAAATATGCTTGATGCCACGTTGCGTAATCAAAATGTTCCTTCTATAAATGGTTTCGCACCAAATGCTGTTGTGAGAGTATTGGCAAGGGACGGCAGAACACAATTAGACCGTATGTCGGTTGAAAAATATTTGTCACGGATTTCTTCGTCAGGAGAACTCATTATGAGGGTAATTCCTGTAAGGACAATTATGTCAGGCGGTAAAATTGCAGAACTACATGTAAGAGAAATTTTAGTTGATAGGAGGTATTAACTATGAATAAAAAACAAATAATTCTGTTCACGGCTATTATTATGCTGTGTTCATTTAAAACATTCGGACAATTAGGCGGGTCAGTAGATGACATTCAAATCATACTGCCGAACCCTGACAATCCGAATGACAAGGCGTATTTTGAAGAACGTGCCAAGCAAGTAGTTGGACAAATGAACAACTACATCTCCACAATGGCAAGCAAAAACACATCGAGTCCAAAGCGTTGGAAAAAACGCAAGGATTGTCTCGGTCTATTCGTCAGCAATGGAGAACCCTTTGAGGAAGAAGGCGGCAGAACCAACATCGCTAAAATGGAGGTTACATCGTTGAATAATAGTGAAACGCGTACCGCTCCGGTAAAGAACTATTTTACCGCTCTCATCAATCTAATTGAAAAAGGTAAATACGAAAGTATAACAATAACAAGTACGGAGATTTCTCAGATGCAGGTTTCCTCATTGAAGAAATTGTCGGATACGCTTTACCAATGCACCGTTTCCTTTGCACAAAAATTTGTTGGAATTCGCGGCGAGCGCATCGCCTATGCCGATGTTACAAAGAAAACCGCAACAGTGTATTTTGTTAAATACCGCACAGCAATTGGCGAAGAGTTTTTGCCGTATTTATTTAATATCAAAGCAAATGCACCCCAACCGATAGATGTGAGGGGAAACCAACAAATGCCATTGAATTATTAATAATAAAAAAACAAATTGTTATGATTAAGAAAATATTATTCGTAATGCTGTTGATGACTTTCGAATCATGTTCAGATGCACAAATTGTGTTAAATTCACAATTTGAGAAAGATGTATTCAATACAAGAGTAAAACTTGTTGACGAGTTCATGCTTAGGTTCAACGGAGAAAAAATTACGGCAGAAATTGACACTACAAGAGAAAATTATAGGCTTCTCAACCTTATTTCTCTGTTCGATGCACAGATGTTTGGTAGCAAGAACGGGAAGGATTCTCTTTTCAAAGAGGCTCAAAATTTCGCAACAGATGTCCTGAAATCAAATGTCAAAATAGATTACGCAGATACTAACTGGGTCGCCGTCGCTCCTTGTCGTGGTAAACTTAAAGGTAAAGCGGTTGATTTTATCGTTTGTCTAACCGTTGAATGTAGGGGTAAGAATATGTACAAATGGGTAATAGATAAGGTTATTGGCGATGTGTTTTCTATTGAACCAAACAATAAATCAGTAAATGCTATGATTTCACCCGATGACCATGAAACTAACTTTATGACATTGAATCATATAACAACCTCAGACAAGGATTACATAACAGCCTATAAGCAAAAAGATTATAAATTAGACCAAACAATGGTGTTTTTTACACTTGTTAAAAACGGACTGTTGACAATTGACTATGTAAAAGGCTTGCAGTTCGAGTTTTTTCAAATTCCCGGTTGGCGGTTTTCAATCACGGAGTTCGACCGCACAACTATGAATTCGGGTTGGCTAATAACATCTTTCTCTAAGATGGAATCCAAAGAGAAAGAAGATTATTTACGAAGTTTGTATAACAAATAGGTTGGCTCTTATGAAAAAAATGTTGACAATACTATTGGCTTTTCTTACATTCAATCTGTCAGCGCAGACACCCGAAGATATTGTTCGCAAATATGTGAATCTGGTGGACAAATATCTGAGGACAGCGGAAGATAGATATAGAGACCAAGTAATCGATGAATTGCTAAAACCAATGGATAAAAATGGAGAACGGATAAATTGCATAATAAAAGATAAAATGATTATCCGCAATTAACATAATCGTAATTTTTTGTTGTATATTTTATGGACAAAAGTAGGTTTGTATTCAACGGCAGCAATCATCAATCTGTCGAAGATTTTATCTCCGAAATACATTCTGTTGAATTTGTAGCAAAATTCATTGAGATATAATTGCAGAAACGATTCGAATAGTGCTTTGGCATTTGAAATTGCGATATGGACCCAAGGGAGAACTTTTGGGGCGTCCTTGCCGGGGACTGTCTGTTTCTTAGAGTTTTCTACTACTTTTTCTACTCCATTATGTCCAAGTAAATTGTCCATTGTCGCCGTCGATTCCTTTTCCACTGATTTTGAAGTTTCTTGTTCAAAAGTTCCAGATTTAAGATTGTCGATTACCTTCATTTTTATATGTCCGCACTTCTTGGTTGGTCTGTTTTTCTTTTGATCTTTATCTTCAACA
>CAJOGF010000140.1 GCA_905233995.1 uncultured Bacteroidales bacterium
GCTATTATATATCACCCCTACGGGGTTTGGCTACCGAATTATATCTGAAACCAAGTCCTGAAAGGACGAAATATAATAGACGGGGGTGTGAACCCCCGGTATAATGCGTATTAAAACGCCTAATTCGTAAAATGTATTAAAATCGCCGTGTTACCCATTGGCAAAGTGTAAAAAAATTTTGTATAAGAAAACTTTTTTTCTTATTTTTGCGCATTAAAATAATCTTCATAAAAAAGCATACAGAAAATGTTTGAAAGTTTAACCGAAAAACTTGAACAGTCTTTTAAGAAAATCAAAGGCGACGGCACTCTTACCGAAATCAACGTTGTTGACGCCTTAAAAGAAGTACGCAGAGCATTGCTCGATGCCGACGTTAACTACAACATAGTAAAAGAATTTACCAATAAAGTAAAGGATAAAGCACTCGGAAAAGAAGTTCAGGGCGAATTAAAACCTAATCAATTGATGATTAAACTCGTTCATGACGAGTTAATTACGCTTATGGGAACCAACGAGTCGCAGGTAAACCTCAAAGCAAATCCAGCGATTATCTTGATTGCAGGTTTGCAAGGCTCTGGAAAAACAACTTTCTCTGGCAAATTTGCTAATTTCATTAAGAAAAACAATGGTAAAAAACCGCTTTTGGTTGCCGGCGACGTTTACCGTCCTGCCGCAATTGAACAGTTGAAAGTTTTGGCTTCTCAAATCGATGTTCCTGTTTATACAGAAGACGGTGAAAAGAATCCTGTTAAAATAGCAAAAGCCGCTGTAAAACAAGCAATTGCTAACGGCAACGATGTAGTCATCATTGATACCGCAGGTCGTCTTGCTGTTGACGAGGAAATGATGAACGAAATCTCTAACATCAAAAAAGAAACAAATCCAACAGAGATACTTTTTGTTGTTGACTCAATGACAGGTCAAGATGCTGTCAACACAGCAAAAGCCTTCAACGATAGACTAAACTTTGACGGTGTAGTATTAACTAAACTTGACGGTGATACTCGTGGTGGTGCTGCGTTAAGTATCAGATATACTGTGAATAAGCCTATCAAATTTGTGTCAACAGGCGAGAAAATTGACGCTCTTGATATTTTCTACCCTTCACGTATGGCGGACAGAATCCTCGGCATGGGTGATATTGTTTCGTTGGCAGAAAAACTTCAGGCTCAATACGACGAAGAAGAGGCTAAAAAACTTCAAAAGAAAATCTTGAAAGACCAATTCAACTTCAATGATTTTATGGCTCAAATCCAGCAAATCAAGAAGATGGGTAACTTGAAAGATTTAGCGGCAATGATTCCGGGTGTTGGAAAGGCTATCAAAAATCTTGAAATCAACGATGATGCTTTCAAAGAAATAGAAGCGATTATCTATTCTATGACTCCATACGAAAGAGAAAATCCGCAAATCATCAACGGTAGCCGTCGCCGCAGAATCGCTGAAGGTAGCGGCACTAACGTGGCTATTGTCAACAGACTCTTAAAACAGTTTGAAGAAACCCGCAAACTTATGAAAATGATGTCAGGCACAGGCGCACGACGCTTGATGGGCATGATGAATCAAATGAAACGTAGATAATAATTTTTTTGTTCCCTTTTGAAAAAGGGAACCGGAAAACTTTTATATTCGGCTCACTTCATTCGCCGGAGTTACGTACGCCACGCCGCGCTGAAAGCGCGAATATAAAAGTTTTTTGGTTCTTTTTTTTAAAAAAGAACGCCCCCGCGGCGAGCGGATAAAAACATAAAACTTATGCAATTAATAGACGGAAAAAAAACTTCTCAGGAAATCAAATCAGAGATTGCCGAAGAAGTTAAAAAAATGAATAGGAAGCCGCATTTGGCTGCTGTTTTGGTTGGACATGACGGCGGCAGTGAAACATACGTGGCTCATAAAATTAAATCGTGTGAGGAGGTTGGTTTCAAATCGTCTTTGATTCGTTTTGAGGACGATGTTACGGAAGAAGAACTTTTGAAAACGGTTGATAAATTGAACAAAGATGCTGACGTTGACGGTTTTATCGTTCAACTACCGCTTCCTAAACACATTGACGAACAAAAAGTTATAGAAGCAATCAGTCCCGAAAAAGATGTTGACGGTTTTCATCCGGTAAATCTTGGTCGTTTGGTTGCTGGTCTTGACACTTTTGTTTCAGCAACGCCCTCTGGAATAGTGGATTTGTTGAAACGTTACAATGTGGAAACGATTGGTAAACATTGTGTTATAATTGGTAGAAGTAATATTGTCGGCAGACCTTTAAGCATACTTTTGAGTCAAAAGGGTATTGACTGCACGGTAACAGTATGTCATTCAAAGTCAGAAAATTTGAAAGAAATTTCAAAAACCGCTGACATTTTGGTTGCAGCAATTGGCAGACCGGGATTTGTTACCGCCGATATGGTAAAAGACGGAGCAACAGTAATTGATGTCGGCACAACACGTGTAAAATCAGACCAAACAAAATCGGGTTGGAAATTAAAGGGCGATGTTGACTTTGAGGAGGTATCAAAAAAGGCTTCTTTCATAACCCCCGTTCCCGGTGGCGTTGGTCCAATGACAATTTGTTCGCTTCTAAAAAATACACTGAAAGCAGCAAAAAAAAGATAACAAACAAAAACACGAAAGTTTTTTTCTTTCGTGTTTTTGTTTGTTGTTATATTTTTACCATTGCATAAAGATATTTTTTTGCACACTTTTTGTTTCTCCAATTATATTAAAATGCTTTACCATGAACGATAATAAATTGAAAAAGCGTATGATATTCCTGATTTTGGCGGTATTGATTCCTATTGCCATTTCGGGACTATACAATATCTACAAAATATTTGTAGTAAGTGATATTTGCAAAAATCTCAATGGTCATTATGCTGACAACGAATTAGCACTAAAAGAAGTAGATGAACAATTTGTAATTGCTCTCTGTTTTGCTAACAAAGCAGAATTTGAAGTAGATTTGAAACTTTTAGATAATATTAATAAAATAACCGTTCCAGAGGATTTCCCCATAAAAACCGAATACGATGAATTTTGCACGACCGTTGAAAAAGCTAAAAACGGTACACTTTCACAAGAAGAATATAAAGTTTTCGCAAAACGAACCGAAGAAATCCTCAACAAGTCTGCGGTGATATTAAATAACATAGTAGAGGAACAAAATTCGATATATACATCAACAGGTTTTTGGTTGCTTCATTCGATAAATGAAATATTTTGGGGCCTTTTATTTTCGTTTATAGCGTGTTGGATTGTAGGAAAATATTTTGAAAAGAAGATAACCACTCCTATAAAACATGCGGAACAACTTTCAAAAAGAATTCTTGAAGGAGACCTTGTAGAAAATAATTCTGAAGAAAACTATGACGGTTATTTTTCGGAACTTCACAATGCAATTAGTGCTCTTAGTCAAAATATGCAACTAATAATTCCAACAATGAAGAGTTCTGTAACTGAAATATCTGGAATTTTGGACAATATAGGCAATGGTAAAGATGAAGTGTATAATAATTTTAGAATAATGATTTCATCAGCGGAAAATGTCAAAAACGCTATTGACGATATTTCTGTCAAAATAAAAAATAATTCAGTAAATGCTGCTGATGCGAAAATTCTTTCGCAAGAAGCACAAAAAAGTGTAGAAGATTGTTTCAAAGCCACCGAAAATATTGTTAGTGCTATGGATACAATAGAGGAAAAAATTTCAATAATTGATGACATAGCGTTTCAGACAAATATTCTTGCCCTGAATGCGGCTGTTGAGGCTGCACGAGCAGGAGAGCAAGGTAAAGGATTTGCAGTAGTTGCCGCTGAGGTACGTAAACTTGCTGAAAAATCAGCATTGGCCGCAGCCGAAATCAACGATGTATGTTCAGAAGGTGCTTCGCTTACAAAACAAACACATAAAATCTTTACTGAAGTTTTGCCGCAAATGCAAAACAGTACAATATTAATCAACGAAATATCTTCAACAAGTCAGGAACAAGCACAAGGCGTTGAACATATTGTATCGGTGGTTGGACAGATAAGTCAGATTGTAAGTCTGTTCAATTCGCTTGCTAACGACATGGAAAACGCAGTTGGCGGTATTTATAGTAGCACAAACGTTATAAAAGAAAACACGTCTTTTTTTAAAACTGTTTAAGTTATGAATTTTAGGAATTTAAAGTTATCAAAAAAAATATTTTTAGTAGGTGTTTTATTGTTGACACCTATAATAATAGTATGCATCTATAACATATATAAAGTATGGAAAATGGATCAAATTCTTCACGAACTTAGGACTTCGTATAGAGAAGTAACAAGTAATTCGGGCTGGGCTGCAAGTTACTTTCTATCAGCAGAATTAAGCGGAGAAGAACGCTCAGGTGAATTTTTTGACAAAGCACAACCTTTTATCGCAAATCTCGAAAAAGCAAAAGATGATCCTATTTTGGAAGAAGAATTACGTAATCAAATATCTTCAGCACTATCATCATACAAAATAAATGGGAAAAAGGATTTAAAAGGTCTTCATCAACAATTTAAAAAATTGGAACATTCAGCCGTAGAAAGTATAAAAAATAAAATCAATTATCTTGATGTTTGGGTAAATAGAAGTAAAACAGAGCAATTTGTTGGTTTTTCTCTTTGTATTATAATTGGTTTGATAACAGTTTTTTCGCTTGTAACGCGAATCCTTCACCCTATAGACGTATCGGTTAAACAAGCCTATAAAATAACTTCTGGCGACTTGTCAGAACCGTTAAAAGAAAGTAGATACACTGACGAGGCTGGTATATTGCGCACTACGGTTTCCAAAATGACAGTGCTGCTTCAAAAATTATTCAAGTCAACACAAGTTGCCTGTAAGTCGCTTTTCACGGCTTCTGAAAAATTAAAAGTAACTTCAAGACAAATTGATGAATATTCAATAAAACTTGCCTCTTCCACTGATGAGGTAAGTGCGTTAATGCAAGAGATGTCAGCCTCAATGCAAAACACAACAGATAATTCTGTTCAGTGTGTTTCTACGGCTGGAAATACATTAAATTCAGTAAAGGAGTGTTATACCGCAGCGATAAAAGGTGTTACCGCTATGAATCAAATAACAGAAAAAATTTCCATAATCAATAATATTGCTTTTCAGACTAACATTCTTGCGCTCAATGCGGCTGTGGAGGCTGCTCGTGCTGGCGAGCAAGGCAAAGGATTTTCAGTAGTTGCTTCTGATATTCGTAAACTTGCAGAACGAAGTGCGTTCGCCTCAAAAGAAATAAATTTTGTAGGCGAAAAGGCTCATCAAGCCGCAACTGCTGCGAAAGAAGTGTTTGCAAAAGTTTTGCCCCAAATCGAAAAAACGTCAGACTTAGTAAAAGAAATTTCTGCTGCAACAGCCGAACAAAATGTTTCAGCGGAACAAATTAATCAATCAATTCAAAATCTTTCACAAGCAACAAGAGCATTTTCAGTAGTTGCAGCAAATGTTGCGAATAGTTCGCAAATCCTTGCCGAACAAACTGATGATCTTAACAAAATGATTGAATTTTTCAAAACAGAATAAATTCTTCACTTTTATTGTGCAATCAACCTAAAAAATATAAAACATAATATGAACTCTCAGAATCAAGATATTGAAAATCTATTGATTGACAACAATATTCGTCCAACATCAGTGAGAATACTTGTTTGGAAAACAATACGTAATTTGAATTACGCATTCGCGCTTCAAGATTTGGAGGATTTGCTTGTTGATACGGATAAATCTTCTCTTTTTAGGACGTTAAGAGTTTTTGCTGACAATGGACTTCTTCATGACTTTGATGATGGGTCTGGTCATCAAAAATATTGTATACATTCGCATAATTCTCCTCATCACGAGGAGTGTCATCATGTACATTTCTATTGTACAAAATGCGGTAAAACTTTTTGTATAAAAAGTGAACATATTCCCGATGTAAAACTGCCTGACGGTTACACCGCTTCAAGCGTTTCGTATATAGTTAGAGGGGTTTGTAAGGAATGTAAAAGAAAATGTTCGTAAAATTATTATTGTAAAAAATCAAATGGCAAAATACAACGTTGAACTGATGTTTGACTTCTTACATCAGATAAAATATAACAACAATACAGAATGGATGCATACAAATAAGGCTTTTTACGAAAAAGCCCGCAACGAGTTCAAAGCGATGAGCCTTGAAATCCTAACAAAAATGCAAACAATCGACACAAAACTTCAAGGCTTGGAACTAAAAGATTGTATATTTCGTTTCAACCGTGATACAAGATTTTCAATTGACAAAGCACCATACAAAAGACACTTCGGAATTTATCTTGTTCCAGGAGGGAAAAAGAAAGTCGGAGCAGGATATTATCTTCATCTTCAACCTCTTGACAAAGATGACGAAGAATACGGTCAATCACTTTTGGATATTGGAATTTATATGCCACCATCTAAAGCAGCAAAACTTATTCGTGAAGAAATTTTCTACGGTGGCGGCGAAAAACTTCAAACTTTTCTTAACAGAAAAG
>CAJOGF010000141.1 GCA_905233995.1 uncultured Bacteroidales bacterium
GAAAAAACACCATTGCAAATTGCAATTTTGCGCGATTTGGCAGATTTTTTGCCTCTCGACAAACCTCTTGAAACTTTTTTTGACGTGTCCAATCCGTCTATCGAATAATCGTCAAACTGCCAATCGCCCGTAATGGAATGGAATCCCGACCCAGCCGACATTTTCAAAATACAATACAAGTTGTCATCGGGAATTTGATTTAATAAATTATCAATTGATTCGATTATGTCATCGGTTTTATCGGTTGAATATTTCTCAAAAAAAAGACGTTCTTTTTTTAGATATTCTTTTGTGTGTTTGTTGATTATGGCAAAAAAATCTTTCAAATCTAACACATTTTGTTTGTCCTCAACCAAATTGGATAACAGAGTTAAATCTTTAATTTGCTTTTCGATGCTTTTCTGCTTGTTAAGATTCTTATCTTTAACTTTGTCAAGTTCGATATTTAATTTTTTTATCTCATTGCTATAATAGGTTTCACAAAAATTAGAGAATCTATTTTCAGAAAACATAATAGAAGAAAATCCTTTTTGCTGTGGTACAATACATTCGTAAACGGTATTAAACCCTGTTGCAGAAAAATTGTTTTCTGTTTTGTGTTGTTCTTTTTTCCATCCACCTTGCCAATTTGCGCCGCTGCCTTGCAGATTGAATATTTTGGTATTGACAAGTTCTGTTTCCTCGAATTCTGCATCTGAGACTTTTATAAAGCGCATAAACTCGTCGCCTTTTACCGCAGAGCCAAACACATCTTGACCATCTTTCGTTTTGCCGCCCAAATAGTCGAATATTACCGAACGTAACGCGCCCTTTAACGAACTACCGGCTAAAACAGGTTTGCCTGAAAGTTGGTTCCTGACAAAGGTCTTTATGTCGTTGTCGGTTTCGGCGGGGAATTGCATAGAAAAATCAGAAACATTTTCTATCTTTCCGGCAATCCGCGACTTTATTCCTGCTTCGTCCTTTTTTGCAAAGTAAGTTGTTAAGTCATCTATTTTAACACCGTTTGCGACCAACTTTTTAAGATTGAGTTTGTACAACCGCGAATTGTCAACTACAAAATCCACGCCGCGCACCCAATCCTTTTCCCCACCCGCGCCTATTGAGAGCGGGGTGAGAACTTCTATTTCGATATTGTATTTGTTGTTAACTCCGTCCATTTCAACTCAATTTGATTGGTAAGAACAATGCCCTGCCACAACGCCAAACAGGATGGTCTATTATCTGTGGTTTTAAATCCACTGTTTTGCCTTTGATTGTAATGCCATTGTTGCACGATTTGAAAACAGAACCGGCGGTAAAGGCGTGAATGACATTTTTGCGGTATGTATTGTGTGGTGGCGTTGTTATCCAACCGCCACGGCGTTGGAAATCGTATGCAACGTTTTGTCCGTCAATCATTGTTGACAACTGTTCTTTTGATTCGGGGATAAACGACGACAGCGACATCTCATAATCCGCATTGTCAGGCATATCAATTGTCAGAGTGCCGAGGTCATATTCAAAATATCCGTTGCCAACGTTTCGGTCTGTTCCAATGCCTTCGTGCTGCAATAGATTCAACGCTTTTTCTAACGAGGATGTGTCCCCGTCAGCAATAAAGTAAAGCCCTGAATAATCTCTGAAAACGATTCTGTCCATAAAGAATGGTTTGGCATCTTCTGAACTGTTGCGCGACACCGACACTCGCTGTGATATTTGCGATGATACAAAATCTTTGTCAATGGTCTTACTTGACAGGAAATCTCCTTTGATGTCGTTGATTGCACTATCATCATTGAAAAGTGTTTTTCCGTTAATTGCCATAGAAAAATAATCAGAATCGAACCATGTGACTTTTTTGATTTTTTTTCGCGCGTCAAATGCTTTTTGCGTTGTCGGGAGTTGCTGTTTCATCGGTTTGGGCAGGAACAAAACGACATTTTGATCTCCTTTCTCCTTTTGATAAAAAGGGAAAAGAGAACTTATCGTGCATTTCAAGACGCCCTTGTCTGGGATAGATTCTCCCATTTTTGCCAACGTGGAAATTAATGCCGCATACATAGTATCAGAGGCGACAGTTTTGAGACTGACGCTGTAATCGTCGCGGACATCACCCAAATGCAATGGCGTGGTGAAATGCAGTTTGTAGATTTTGAATTGCATACTCTACCAATTGATTAAATCCTCTACTTGATTCATCTTCCATTCAGATTTCTCATCGGCAACGAAATATTTCCAATCAGAGAATTTAATTTGTCCGTAGCCTCTTGAACCGCTGCCTCCGAGATAGTCGTTTTCAAGTGCGTTTTTCGCATCTTTAAACAACAACAATGACTTCTTTTCATCATCGTTGCCATTTGGATCATTGTCTGTTGCCCATACATTGATAATGAACTCTGCGTCAAACGATACTCCGGCAGGAACTCGTTCAGTTTGACGCACACCACCTTTTACAGTAGTACCTGTTATTCTGTCTATTGTGTTTTCATACTTGCTTTCGGTGTATGGCATATCCATCTCACTTTTGTCCAGCAAGTCCAATGCATCATTTGTTAGGTAGGCATCCCTAACTATGAGTTTAGATTTGCTTTTGTCGTCTGTGAAACCAAATACGCTGTTGACTTTGGAAGATTTTCCCATCAAAGCACCGTTCATCTGTTCAAGCAAACAGCGCATTTTACCTTTTATTGAACTTCCGGGAATGTATGGTTTGCTCTTGTCTGTTTGAATCTTGATTACTGGATTGTCAATGCCACCAATTTCGACACTTTCTTTGCTTCCACCGATGTGCAATCCCGTCAACAAATTGATGCGAGATTTGATTTGTATTTTTTTGATTAGTTTTTCCATTTTATTTCAGCGTTTTTAGTTTTCGTCAATTAGATTGCTGTCTTCTGCCGCCCTATGGAAGGCAACTATTGCTTCGAAGATTTTTATAAATCTTTTGAAGTCGTCAGCGTTTTTCACTTTGTCGATTGCATCTGCAATAACGAAATAAAAATCATTTATTTTCGCATTTGCATCTTTTACACGACCAACGGCGTAAGCCAACTTAGGTTTCAACAAAATAAAATCAGTTGCATTGTAGCCGCGTAACTGTTGACGTTTAACTTCTCCGAAAAACTTGCGCAACTGAGTGGTTGTCAGTTTGGCTCTCGCAGTTTTATTTTTTTGGCTTTTTTCATCAAAAAAAGTGTCATCAGTTCCCAAATGAGAACCGAAACGCTTGGCAAATTCAACGGAAGCATTTGTTATTTTATCCGTTATTTCATTTGCGGGGATGAAATCATCTTTTCTCCATTTCATGTTGTTATACAATTTTATTATTTAACTTCTCTTAATTCCAACTCAGCCCACCGTGCCGACAGCGAAAGAAGTTCGTAGCCGTAATTGTGGTTGTTGTACAATTCTTTTTCCAAATCACCGCAAAAATCTTGTATTTGTTGCGATTTGCCTTCTTTGAAACGTTTGAAGAAATATGCAGTGTGCCATATATACTTCAAGTTGCCGCGTTGTTTCATGTCTGCAAACAGCATTATTTTGTGAAGTATGCTTCTCGGCATGTTTTCGTCTTTACACATATCAAGCATACGAATTTTAAAGCGTTTTACGTATTCAAATTCTTTGTCCCAAGATACTGTGCGCCCAAACATACAGAAAGCGTTTTTCTGTCCGTTCTTGTATTCTTTGGCTTTATCTTCGGCTTTTCCGGCCAGTTCCGCTGCCTTGGCTATAGGAAATTTTGCACCGACAATTGCAATGCCTCCCGAAATGGAAAGAGTAGAATCGCTAACGTACTTTTTGAACTCTATTTGTACTTTTTCTGCAAATTCAATTACCTTATTCCATTTGCCAACGGCAAAAATATCGTCACCACCGGCGTACACTATGTTCAAGTGTTCCTTAAAGTCGGCATCATGCTGAATATCAAGTATCCTTGTAGTAAAAAAGTTATCCAATTTTTGAGAAAACTTTCTATACTCGGATATGCTACTGAAACTACTTTTGACAAATCTTTTACCCAAGCCGTCAACGTCCATCCTCAAAACTCCGAGGTATGAATCTTTTGCGTAATCTTCGAGCATTTTGAAATTCTGCTCATCGCGGAGTTGTATGCCCTTGTCTATATGCTTTTTTACTGAAGGCAAAACAGTTAGGCTTTCTTCTTTAAATTGGTCTCCTTCTTTAAAATTGAAAGTGTATTCTTTTGCACCCTCAATACCTGTAACAGCACAGACTTTAACCTCGCCTCCAACCTCTTGCACTTCGAAAAACTCATCGTATTTATCAAGTAGAAGGCTTTTGAATTTTTGATTTTTAAGCGAGTTGAATTTTTCTGTTATTTGACTCCAAAGTATGCCGATATTTCCCGTTTCACTGCCTATCGTTACAAGTTCGTTGTTGTATCTGAATGGCACAAAGTCTATGTTGATTGATAGTTGTCCTTTGTGTTCGTTCCAAAGTTTTTGCTCTGTTTCACGACGAATTTTTAAAATTTGTCCTTGAACTTCGGGAGTATCGGGAACTTGCAAGTAGAATTTGCCGCCAGAAGAGTAGATCTTCATTTCATCCTTATTTTCGGACTGTATCTCGGGTATATTGAGTATTTCATTACAAACATTATCCGTGAAATCCTTCAAATACTGCGATCGCCCTTTTAGACTGACCATCGCTTTCTTTGAAGTGATGTTATAGATGAAGTTTTGTATGCCGGACAAGTCACCGCCGACAAAAAGTAGGTTTCCGTTCATAATGTTTTTTCGTTAAGTTTTCACTCCCCAAATATACACCAAATCCTTAGCGCAGAAAAATCTTTTGTTAACTTTTTATTAAAAATTTCTTAATACGTTGACGCATACGCAGTAGCGGCTACTTGATGAAGAAGTCGTTGGCGACGTAGAGGTATTTTTTGGCGCGGGTCATGCTGGTGTAAATCCATTGATAGTTGGACTTTATGGGGTTGAGGGTGATGTTGCGGGGCATGTCGAGATACACCTCCTCCCATTCGCCGCCTTGTGCCTTGTAGCACGTGAGCGCGTAACCATACACGCAGCGCAGGGCGTTGAGATATGGGTCGGTCTTCATGTTTTCCTTGAAAAGCTCGTCGCGCTGGGTAAGCTTTTGATCCCGCATACGTATTGCAAAGTTGACAAACAGGCTGTGCTGCTGTTCGGGGGTGAGGTTGGTGGCAAATCCGTTGAGGACGTCGGCTATCATAAGTTGCTCAAACTCGTTGCCGTTGGCGATGTTTTCTACGGTGATGTTGATGAAAGAAAGTCCCGCCATCGAGGTTGTGCTGCCTATCGACTTTACCTTTACAAGGTCACCGTTCATCAGTCCGGAAACGAGGTTGTTTTGCGTTACGAGCAAGAGGTCGTTGACGTTGACCGTGCCGCTGAATCCGAGCTTTTTGCGCACCGCAAGGGCGAGTTTTTGGCATTGGGGGTTGGTACGTGTTATGAGCGTGGTCTTGTTGTAGTCGTAATTGCGTATTTTGCCAACGTACTCGTTGATGAGCCACTGCTGTGTGGGCAGGATTTTGATGTTGCGGCAGTTGTGCCAGTTGAGAAAGTGCCAGTCGTTCTTGCCGTTGGGCAGTGTGTAAGGCATTGTCGGGGCTGTCTGATAGCGTCGGCGAATTATTGCCGACTGCTGCACGATGTCGTTGCCGTCGGATTGCCGCATTATCTCGGTGAGCGATGCCGATTGTGGCGTGATGCCGAAAACCTCCTTAAAATATTGCGGTGTCAGGGCTGGACAAATCGGCTGTCCCACGGGCGGCAGCTGGCAGTTGTCGCCGATAAAAATAAACTTGACTTGCGGGTCAAATTTCATGAGGTCGGAGAGCAACCGCCCGCTGCCAAATTTTGCCTGCGATATGCTGCTTGTTGCTATGTCGCTCACCATCGACGCTTCGTCTATGATGTAGATGCAGCCCCGCTCGTATTCGGGGCGTGGCTCAAAGGTGAACACAAGGTACAGTTCGCCGCCCGTCTGTTGGTTTTGGACGAGTTTTATTTCTGTTTCGAGGTCGCGGTTGAAATCGCTGTATTTGTAAATCAAACTATGCACGGTGCTTGCCATGCCGCCCGAAAGGTCGGAAAGGATTTTTGCCGCACGACCCGTGGACGCACACAGGTTGTATGACTTTTTCAGTTCTAAGAACCGGTTGATAACTTGCTTTGTGATTGTTGTTTTGCCAGTGCCGGCATAGCCGTTGAGGATGAAGACTTTTGCCTCCTTGTCTTCCACAAAGGCTATTATCTTGTCGAAAGCGTCCTGCTGCGAGGGCGTGAGCGTTATTTTGTTTGATGTGTCTGCCATGATTGGGTTGTATAATCTTTAGTCCGCCTCAAAGTTAATAAATTTTCTTGATATTGACGTGATGCCCCGCAAAGTTTTTTTCTTAATTAAAACAAAAAAGCATATCTTTGTTGCGCAAGAAATAGCGAAAGACATGGAGAATATCAAGACATTGATTGTAAAATTTG
>CAJOGF010000142.1 GCA_905233995.1 uncultured Bacteroidales bacterium
GGCGGCACTAAGTTCACCACCAATTTCACCAACGAGAAAACCGCCACAGCCGGCAGAATCACCACAATCAAGCGTGAAGGCTTGGTTGACCTCGGACTTTCCGACGGCACATTATGGGCAGACAAAAATGTTGGTGCAACGACATACGACGGAGATGGCACTAAGTTATCGTGGGACGATGCTGTGTCTGCTGTTAGTACGCCGTTGTCATTGCCTGAGACAGGGGTTGGTAAACCTTGTAAGTTACTTGTTTCAGAGTGTACATGGCAATGGGTAACAAGTTACAATGATGGTTCTCGAGCAGGTCTGATTATTTTTAAGAACGGTGGTTCGGATATTTCAAAAGACCCACACATTTTCCTGCCGGCAGCGGGTTGGCAGAACGGAGATGGTATTAATACATCATGTGTCTATTGGACTGGCACTCCTCATCCTACATATACTAACAATGCATGTCGTATGAATCTTGGCGAAACAGGTCGTGATGTAGAACTTAATGACCCAAAAAGTAGAACATACAATGTCCGTCTTGTTCGTTGCAAATAATTAAGTTGTTAATAACTATTTAAATAAGCCCGCCGAGAAATTTCCTTTTTAGGCGGGCTTTTTTTGCATTTTCCGAAAACTTCCATTATCTTTGCGAAAAACAAAAAAAGCACAGATTATGGCTATTTCACTCGATGACTTATCCCGCAAACTGCCTATTGGCGTACAGAGTTTTGAAGACCTTAGGAAAAACAACTGTCTGTACGTCGATAAGACCGACTATGTGTATTACGTTACACATTCCGGCACAAAATCCTATTTTCTCGCCCGTCCGAGGAGGTTTGGCAAGAGCCTTTTTGCCAATACTTTGAGAGCATATTTTGAAGGCAGAAAGGAGTGTTTCGACGGTCTGAAAATCAGCAAATATGAGAAGGATTGGATAAAATATCCGATTGCGTATTTTGATTTTGTTGACGGCGACTATTCTGAGCCAGAAGAGTTGATTTTCAAAATCACATACGTTTTGAGCCGCTTTGAAGCCGAAAACAACATCAAGTTTGACGAATCCGTTATTATAGGATTGGAAATAAAAGACGATGAGAATCCATTTGCGAAACGCCTTGCAACACGTTTTGCATACGATATGCAGTTGATTAGCGAAAAGACGGGTCTTAATACTGTGATTATTGTTGACGAATACGACAATCCTTTGATTACGAGTGAGAATCTGACTGAGAGCAAAAAAATATACCGAGGATTTTTCTCTGTTCTCAAAGGCGCAGACAAGTATATAAAATTTGCGTTCATAACTGGCGTTACCAAGTTTGCCAAGACGTCGATTTTCAGCGGCACCAACCAGCCCAACGACATCACCGACAATGAAAAGTTTTCAGCAATCTGTGGCATCACACATGAGGAGTTAGTAGAAAACTTCACGCCCGAAATCGAAAAACTCGCCCAAAATAAGCATTTGACATTCGACGGCTGCATCGCAGAATTGAAGCGTTGGTACGACTGTTACCTTTTCCACGAGAACGGCGAAAAGGTCTTCAATCCAGTTAGCCTTTTGCGGGCTTTTGATGGGCTTGATTTCCAAAATTATTGGTACGAGACCGGCAACCCGACAATCCTGATGAAACGCATCCACAGCGGCTATTACGATTTTCGTCGGTTTGTCAACGATGTGTCCTATCCGAAGGATGGTTTGAAAGCCTACAAGGACGACGACCTGAACACGGACTTGATACCGTTGTTGTATTATACAGGCTATCTGACGATAAAAAAATATGATGCCCCAATGCGTCTTTACACGCTTGGTTTCCCGAACAATGAGATTGAACTCAGTTTCTTGAACGGCTTGGCAAACGAGTTTTACCGTGCACCAAACGACGTGATGGGGTTCAATTATGCGGAGTTTTTGCAAGATTTCTATTCTGGCGACATTGAGAGCCTGATAGGACGTTTCCAGGCGTTGTACAGCACAATCCCGTATGCCAACAACGACAACGACAAGTGGGTTGAGCGCGATTTTCAGAACGTGATTTTCTTGGTCTTCACTATTTGCGGACAGTTTGTAGTGTCGGAGTACCATTCGTCTAAGGGCAGGGCAGACACTATTATAATGAACGACAAGTTCGTGTATCTCTTTGAGTTTAAGATGGACAGCGACGCGCAGACCGCCCTCGACCAAATCGACGAGAAAGACTACGCCGGGCGTTTCAAGATGGACGGCAGAGAACTCATCAAAATAGGCGTCAACTTTTCCAGCAAAGAGAAGAACATTGTTGAATGGAAAGTTGCTGAATAATAAAAAATACTATTTAGTTCGGTGTTGAACTGTTTAAATGAAAATATCATGATAATAATTAGAATTTTAATTTTACTGAATCCAAAATTTATCTTATCTTTGCCCCGAAAGTAGAATGGTAGTTTTTATGAAAAGAATTTTTTTATTAACAATATTGTTTTTTGCGGTATGTTTTACAGCGTTTGCGCAAAAGAAATCAAAAAATATCATGATATTATTAGAAACATCTTTGGGTAACATTAAAATTGAACTTTACAATGATACCCCAGTCCATAGGGACAATTTTATAAAACTCGTTGGTGAGGGTTTTTATGACGGCATACTTTTTCACCGTGTTATCGAAGGTTTTATGGTTCAGACGGGAGACCCCGAAAGCAAAACCGCAACCAAAGGCGCAAGACTCGGTTCTGGCGGTCCCGGCTACACTTTGCCTGCTGAAATAGTTCCTTCTCATTTTCATAGGAGAGGCGCAGTGGCTGCCGCAAGAACTGGCGACCAAGGAAATCCAATGCGTCGTAGTTCGGGCTCTCAATTCTATATCGTTCACGGTCAGAAAACTCCCGCTTCTACTTTGAAACAATATTCAAGGTACGGTTTTGAGTTCTCTCAAGAACAACTCAAAGCATACGAAGAAATCGGTGGTGCTCCAACTCTTGATGCTCAATACACTGTCTTTGGCGAAGTTGTTGAAGGTATGGACGTTGTAGACAAAATCGCAACCGTTGAAAAAGATCAGGCAGACCGCCCAACAACGGATGTCAAAATTATAAAAGCAACCGTAATCCAATAAAAAAAAGATGTTAGAAAAAATAAAAGATTTAATGGCGGAGGTAGAAAAAATATCCGTCGATACAAAAGAAAAAGCCGAAGAAATGCGTTTGAAATATCTTTCAAAAAAAGGTATTTTGAACGAGATTTTTGCGGAGTTCAAAAAAGTTAAACCAGAGGAAAAACGTGAGTATGGTCAGAAAATCAACTCGCTTAAAACCTTGGTTGAAAACAAGATAGCAGCCGCTCAAGAGGCTTTGGAAGATACTCTTTCTAAACCTAACGATTTGGACATCACACTGCCTGGTCCAAATCATACTCTTGGCTCGCATCACCCGATTACAATGGTCAAAAACGAAATAATCGAGATTTTCTCACGCCTTGGCTTCACGGTTGCTGAAGGTCAGGAAATTGAAGACGATTATCATAATTTCACCGCCCTTAATTTCCCACCAGAACATCCTGCAAGAGATATGCAAGATACGTTTTTCATTGAAACTAACCCTGATATTCTGCTCCGTACTCATACTTCGGGCGGACAAGTTAGAGTTATGGAAAAACAAAAACCTCCAATTAGAGTCCTTGTACCCGGAAGAGTTTTCAGAAACGAGGCTGTATCGGCTCGTTCTCACTGCATTTTTCATCAAATAGAAGGTCTTTATATCGACAAAAACGTTTCGTTTGCCGATTTAAAACAAACTCTTATGTATTTTGCAAAGGAATTTTATGGCGAAAAAACTGAAATTCGTCTTCGCCCGTCATATTTCCCGTTTACCGAACCAAGTGCTGAAATGGACGTTTCATGCTCAATTTGCGGCGGAAAAGGTTGTGGAATTTGCAAAAATAGCGGTTGGTTGGAAGTTTTAGGTTGCGGAATGGTTCATCCTAACGTTTTGAAAAACTGCGGAATCGACCCTAATGAATATTCAGGTTTTGCTTTCGGAATGGGTATCGAACGCACTGCAATGCTCCGTTATGGCGTTACCGATATTAGAATGTTTTTTGAAAACGACATGAAATTTTTATCACGATTTAAGTTCTAAAAATGAAAAATTTTATCGATGATTTGAAATGGAGAGGCATGATTCATGACATTATGCCCGGTACAGAAGAGCAGTTGTTGAAAGAAATGACAACCGCATACGTTGGTATTGACCCAACAGCAGATTCTTTGCACATCGGACATTTGGTTTCGATAATGATTTTGAAACATTTTCAAATGGCGGGACACAAACCGTTAGCACTCGTAGGCGGTGCAACAGGTATGATTGGCGACCCGTCTGGAAAGTCGGCAGAACGTAACCTCTTGGACGAAAAAACGTTGACTCACAATAAAGAATGTATAAAAGCACAGTTGGCAAAATTCTTGGATTTTGACAGCGAGGCTCCTAACAAAGCCGAATTAGTTGACAATTACGATTGGATGAAAGATTATAGTTTTATCAATTTTATCCGCGATATTGGCAAACATATTACTGTTAACTACATGATGGCAAAAGATTCCGTTAAAAAGCGTTTTTCGAGCGATTCTCGCGAAGGAATGAGTTTTACGGAGTTTTCTTATCAGTTGATGCAAGGTTATGATTTCTATTATTTAAGAAAACATAAAAATTGCAAACTTCAAATGGGCGGTGCTGATCAATGGGGAAACATCACAACCGGTGTTGAACTTATTCGCAGAATAGACGGCTCAGAGGCTGAGGCTTTCGGTCTTACGTGTCCGCTGATAAAAAAAGCCGACGGCACAAAGTTCGGAAAAACCGAAAAAGGTAATGTTTGGTTGGACGAAAAACTTACTTCGCCTTACGAATTTTATCAGTTTTGGATTAACACTTCTGACGAAGATGCCGCAAGATACATAAAGATTTACACCATGTTATCTAAAGAAGAAATCGAAGACTTGATTAATAAACATAACGAAAATCCGGGTTTAAGACTTCTTCAGTCGGAACTTGCAAAAAGAATCACAATAATGGTTCATGGCGAAAAGGCTTATCAAACGGCTGTTTCCGCCTCTCAAATCCTTTTCGGAAAAGGTACAAAAGAACAATTATTGGCTCTTGACGAAAAGTCGTTTTTGGCAGTTTTTGCAGGCGTTCCGCAGTTTTCGGTTTCAAAGGCAGAACTTTCTCAAGGTATTGGCGTTTTGGACTTGTTGGCTGAAAAAACTCAATGTTTCGGCTCCAAAGGTGAAGTGCGCCGTTCAATAAAAGAAAACGGTTTGAGTATCAATCAGGAGAAAGTTTCAGACCCTGAAATGAAAATTGATAATTCTTTCCTTCTTGACGAAAAATACATTCTCGTTAGAAAAGGAAAGAAAAATTGGTTTATTATTAAGGCAGAATAATTTGTGCTATGAACGTTTACGATTTTAATGTTGTTGATAGAAATCAGAAAGAAATTTCGCTTCGAGAGTTCAGCGGAAAGGTGCTTTTGATTGTTAATACTGCAACCTCTTGCGGTTTTACACCTCAATACGAAGAACTCGAAAAACTTTATTCTAAGTATAAGAATAAGGGTTTTGAAATTCTTGATTTTCCTTGCAATCAGTTTGGCGGACAAGCACAAGGCAGTATTGACGAAATTCATGAATTTTGTGTGTTAAGGTATCAGACTCGTTTTCATAGATTTGCAAAAACGGAGGTCAACGGCAACAATCAAGATAGTCTTTTCTTGTGGTTGAAAAGTCAACTTCCGTTTAAAGGGTTCAATCATAGCGACCCTATTGCTGTGGAACTTGAAAATCGTGTGAAATCGTTAGATTCTAATTTCAGCAAAAATAGCGATATTAAATGGAATTTCACCAAATTTCTTGTTAATCGTCAAGGCGAGGCTGTTGAGCGGTTTGAACCGCCCGTAACCGCCAAAGATTATGAATCTAAAATCGTAAGACTATTAGCATAATGTAATTCGATGCTAACTTGAGTAAAAATCGAAGTTATAATCTCTTTGTTGAGTTTTAGAAAGTCGGTTTCTACGGCGCAGGGAATTATGCCAGCCATGTCAGCAAAACCGGGGCTGATTGTAAGATGTGATGCCCCCGTTTCAAAATATTCTTTCGGGCGGTGTTTAGAACGTGGAAAAATCACCGTCCGAAATTTTTTTCCGTCAAATGATACTCCAACATTCGCTTCTGGACTTTCGGTCTTGAAAACGCTTTTTAAAGTGTTTAAAATGTCTGTTAAAGCGTTTGCGGCTTGAAGTTCGGATTCTGTTTCCAAAAGATAAAAAATCCTTGTGCTATCGTTGATAAGACAGATTTTTCCACTTTCGGGCAGTTCTTTTTCAAAAAATTTTGTACTTTTCCAAAGTGCTTCCCATTGATTGAAAACGGGTATTTCTAAAGTTTTGCATGCT
>CAJOGF010000143.1 GCA_905233995.1 uncultured Bacteroidales bacterium
GATAGCTTCGCCCGTGACGTTCATAACGCGACCGCGGATCTGCAGACCGACGGGCATTGAGATAGAGGTGCCTGTGAGGGTGACTTCCATTCCTCTCTTGAGTCCGTCGGTGGAGTCCATAGCCACGCACCTGACGGTGTCCTCTCCGATATGCTGCTGACATTCAATTATGAGTTTTTCGCCATTGTCTCTTTTAAGTTCCAAGGCATCCAAAATAGCCGGCAATTTTGCTCCGGTTTTCTCGAAACTCACGTCTACAACAGGTCCGATTACCTGTACTATTTCGCCATAATTATTCTCCATGCGTGATGCTATTTTATTTGAGCCAAATTTATTAAATTATTTTCTTTTAAACCAAATCTTTTAAAAAAAAAATTAATATTTTTTTAGTATTAAATTTTAATTATATGGTTTAGAAGAATTTAAAACATCGTTTTTTTTAAAATTAAAAACGAATCAAAGAATTGATAACTTTAAGGTCGCAAAAATCAAAAAAAAACAAAAAAAATAATTTTTTTTTGAAAAAAATTACTATAATTGCAAGATATTTGCAAATACCTATTATCAAAATCTTTAAAAACCTTATTACAGATGAAAATTTTAGATTACAACAATATGAAAATTGCCGGCAAAATTGCATGGACTTTTGCCGTAATAGGCTTAGTTATAATAATTGCCGAGGCAATAATTCTAAATGCATTCAATAAAACAGACAAAAGCATAAAACAGACCTCAGAGGAGATTTTACCACAAACAATAATTTGGAACGAGATTAGTCATCACGCACAAATGTCGGTATTTTATTCGAGAGGTTTTTCGTTTACTCAAAATCCTTCTGAACTTGAAAACTCCAAAAAACATCTTGCTGAATTAAATGGAAATACTCAGAAACTTTTGCAATTTGACTTATCAGAACAAGACAAAAAATTTATTAACGACATTACCTCTTGTGCTGAATTTTATGACAAAAGCGGTGCTCAAATGGCACAGTTTGGACAACAATTAGGACGGTTATACGGAGAAATGGAAGGACAGAAACAATTTCTTTACGCCTTTTTGGAGGATTTGCGTCGCACACTTATAAATTCAGGCTCAAAAGATTCTAAAACGATAGGCGAAAGAATCACTTTATGCTCCGAGACCATACGTCTTGCAGAAAACGCAAAAGGCAAAATTTCTGACAGAGCAACAGTTGCAATGCTATTAACACAAATGAAACAAAAAATTGACGAAATTTCAAGATTTGCACCCTCTTACGGCTACGGCAAAAGAATACAAGACTGCAAAGAACGTCTTGAAATGTTTGAACAAAACATCAACGAATATTATAAAATAGAAAATGCAAGAATACAATTGGGAAAAGAACTATCTCTCAATGGTCAAAAAATGCTTGACATTGCACGAAATATCAGTCAAAAACAGACCAAAGCAACAAAAGACAACATCAAGCACGTAACAACGGCGATTGAAGACACTGCAAAAATATTTGTGCTATCAGCAATCATAGTGATATTTCTTTGCATTGTATACACCATATCTATAGGCAAATTTATTAGCAAAAAAGCCAAGAAAACGGTTTCTGGTGTTAACAAAGTTGCTTCAGGAGATTTGACAGCAAAAGTTGAGGTTAACTCTCAAGACGAATTTGGCGACATGGCACGCAGTGTCAATCAAATGGCAACTCAAATGCGCAATTCTATCAACAAGATAATAAGTCATGCAGACCTAATAAGTCAAAGTAGCGATGAAATTGCAAGAACCTCAGAAAAAATCAACGAAGGGGCAAACATTCAAACCTCTTCTGCAAGAAACGTATCGGCTTCAATCCAACAAATGAGCGAAGGAATTGCACATAACTCCGACAACGCAAAAGCAACCGAAAATATCGCTCAAAAAACTTTGTCAAGCATCAAACAGTCAAGCATAGCAAGTCAGCAGAGTATGGCTGCAATGAAAGAAATCGCTGATAAGATTTCTATTATTGACGAAATTGCCTTTCAAACCAACCTTCTTGCGCTAAACGCAGCCGTTGAAGCCGCAAGAGCCGGAGAACAAGGTATGAGGTAAGAAGACTTGCTGAAAGAAGTTCAGCGGCAGCCTCCGAAATCGACAAAGTATCAAAAGAAGGTGTTGCAATCAGCGAAAATGCAGATACGCTACTCAAAAATATTATTCCTGACATCGAAAAAACAGCCGACTTGGTTAGAGAAATTTCAGAAGCAAGTTCAAAACAAAGCGACGGAATCGAACAAATTAATGGCGCAGTAAAACAACTGAACGAAGTAACTGAGCATTATGCAAATTCTGCCGAAGAACTTGCCGCAACAAGTCGCGAACTTGCAGGAAAGTCTGACGAATTGAAACAATCCGTAAGATTTTTCAAAACCGATGACGAAAAAAAATCCAAGCAAGAGGATAGAAAGTTTTTTGCGTCATCAACACCTAACCAAACAACAAGACCAATAACAAAACCTCAAACAAACAACCCTTCAACCATAAAGCCAAAGATGGAAAAAACACAAACAAAAGCAATTGAAGGAAAAGAAAGAGTCAACAATAATATGTTTAAAAATAATATTAATAACTTGCAAACAAAGCCAACAACATCAACTAATCAAACAAAGCCAACAACATCAACTAATAATACAAAAGGTGCAATAATAAAACTAAATGACAACGATGTTGACGATAAAAACTTTGAAAGATTTTAAGACCATGAAAAAAATACTTTTTATTTTTCTTTGTCTGTTTTTTTGTCAAGACGCATTATTTGCCCAAACACCGGCACAAGTAGTTTGGCGCAATGGCGGAAAAAACGGCGATATTGTAACATTAAAAGATGCTCAACAAGGTGTTGAAGTAAAAGCCGATGCTAAGAAAAACAGAAGCATATATGCCGAAACACAAAACACAGGTTGCGTTGCGATAGAATGTTCGTTTGCAAAAAACGACATTGAAGCCATTGCAGAAGACAAAAAAATAAATTTTGAAGTAAAATGGTACTATTATATGAGTACCAGAAAATCTCTTATGGGTAGCAGTTCTATAACTTTGGACGAAAGTCAGGACACAGACGGAATTGTTAAATTTGTATGTGTCAGAAGCGGAATTTGCTCAGGTTGGTGGGAAGTAATAATCAAAAACAAAAACACTGGCGAAATTATTAAATACGCTAATCAAGATTCGTATCAAATATGTTTTAACTAAGTTTTTTTTATTTTTCTTAAAAAAAAAGACATTTTTCCATAGGGTTTTTGCTTTTTCAAGTGTTATATAGATGAAAATTGATAGTAAAAATGAATGTTTAAAAACTTAAAAAATCTACTATTATGAACACTAACGCTAAAGAAATGGCTGCTATGGAAGCAGAAAGAACAGAAATCGCAGAGTCTATGTCGTTTGCAGAAATGATTGCAGCACTTGCAATGGAAAGCGCAGATTGTTACAGCGAAATCTAAGAAAGATTATTTTTTTTCTTGAAAAAACTTTTTAAATAATCCCAAACTTCGCCCTTTTTCGGTACTTCGTCCTTACCGGAAGTCCCGAAAGGGTTACAGCGCAGAATCCTAAAAAAGGTCAAAAAACTTCCAACAAAAATGCCGTGAAGTTCTATCGCTTGTATGCAATATTGAGAGCATGTGGGCGTATGTCTGCAAGAATCAGGCAGATACGGCGATATTGCCGCCCGATAAAAATACACGGGCAAAAGGTATATTTTTCTAATCCAAGAGATTATCATTTGTATTCCTTCTGTTTTTTTGGATGTAAAACTATTTTCTTAGCAAAAACTCTGCATATTCCAAATCCTCTTTGGTTGTGATTTTGATATTATGTTTATCTCCGTCAACAAGATTAATAGTATTGCCAAATTGTTCTACGACTGAAGCGTCGTCAGTAAAATGTTCATTGTAAGGAATTTGATACGCATCTTTTAAAATTTTTGTTGAAAAAATTTGCGGCGTTTGAATAAGTTTTACGCAATTTCTATCCAAAGGCTTGTTTGAGTTCTCTTTAATGAATCTAATACTTTCAGGCGGTGTAATACACGGAACGGCGTTATTTTTCAAAGCAGCAACTTCAAAACATCTTGAAATAGTTTCCTTACTTACCAATGGTCTTACTCCGTCGTGAACTGCTGTTAAATCAACATCTAAACCTATTTCATCTAAAGCATTTTTTACAGAATGGTATCTTTCTTTTCCCCCCGATACAACACAAAATTGCTGAAAAGGGAAAAACTCTTTAGCAATTTCTTCCCAAACTTGTTTTTGATGTTCAGGCAAAGCCAAAACCACCTGAATTGTAGAATCGTATGACAAAAAACAATTAATCGTTCTGCACAAAACGGGTATCCCAAGAAGTTTCAAAAACTGTTTCGGGACATCAGTACCCATTCTTGTACCTTTGCCACCCGCTACGATAATAACAGCCTTTTTCATAGACTTTTAACATTTCGAGAGGAAAGTTCACCGATTGAAGCGTTAAGCAACGACAAAAACTCGTCATAATTCAACGCTTTCTTTTCAAAAGAAGCGAGTTCCAATACTGCAACCGTTTTATTTTCGTACACAATCGGAATTTCCAACAGACATTTAGGTGAACCTGTTCCCAAACCAGAAACAATTCTTATATAATCCTCTGGAATATTGTCCATTAAAAGAATTTTCATATCCTTTGCAACCTGACCAGGAATCCCCTCTCCTACTTCAAAAGTTCGGTCAGTTTGTTCTGTATAATAAGCGTAAGAGCCTGCCATAGAAAACTTTTCGGTTTTCTCGTTAAAAGCAAAAGCCACGCCCTGAACAATGTCAAGACGTTTGGAAAGATTAATCAGAAGTTGATCAAAATACTCTTGAGGAGTTTTATCTTCCAAGCCTTCAGCAATTTCAGCAACTGCTTGCGTTAAAAATTTCTTTTCTTCCTCGGCTTGTTTACGTTTTAATTCTTTGTTTTGACGCTCTTGTTCTTTTCTTTCAAGTTCACTTTGTTGCTTATCTGACTGAACGTTAACTGTTTTTTCAAAATTACTACCTTTCTTGAACATACTTTTGGTATAAAAAAATACTCCCGTTGCCGCAATAATCGAAAACAACGAATAAAGTCTCAATTCAAGAATATCTGAAATCTTTTTAAAAGAAAGATATTCAAATGAGGTTAAAAAAACTGTTACAGAAATCAACAGATAAAAAATTAAAAAAACAACGATTTGTCGTCTACCTTTGTCAAATTTCATAGCACCTACTCTTTAAGTTTTTGTAAATAACTCACAATTTTATCGCCCGTAAGAATATAATCAACTTCAGTTGCTTTGATAGCAGCCGAAGTCATAGTCCTTACTTGACACTCTTCAGGGGATTGAACAATTGTAATGCCTCCCGCATCTTTAACGGCTTTCATTCCTAAAGCACCGTCTTTGTTTGCCCCTGACAACAAAATACATACACATTTTGAGCCAAAACTCTTAGCCGCAGAAGAAAATGTTATATCAATCGACGGTCTCGAATGATTTACAACTTCTTCGGTAGAAAGCGAAACGGTTTCATTTTTAGTAACGTACATGTGATAATTTGCAGGAGCCAAATATACATGCCCCTTTACAATAGTTTCCCTATCTTTAGGCTCCGAAATCGGCAAAACAGATTTCAGCCTGAGAGCCTCAACGAAACCTGTTCTGACATTTTTCAACCTATGAAGGCACAAAAACATCGGAAAAGGAAAACCTTTGTCCAAATTCGACAAAATGTTTGTAACAACAGGAAAACTTCCCGCCGACCCGCCAATGACTACATAAAGCATATCACAACTTTTTAAAAATATTCTCGGTTTTGGAATTTGCCATAAATCTTACACTTGAATCCAAACCGTGTAAATTTTCACCTATACCAATCACAAAAAAACCACCCGGCAACAAACTTTGATAAAGTCTTTCAAAACAACTTTTTCTTGTCTGCAAATTATAATTCAAAGCCCTATTCCGAAATAAAATCAAATTGAATCCCATATCAGGTGGGGCTTCAGTAAAAATATTATGCTTAATAAAAATAACTTGCTCCAAAAGTTTTTTTGAAAAAATATACGATTTATCAATTTTGTTGAAATAATCTTCCAAGTTAGATTTGTCAGAAAACGCTTTTTTATAATTATCAATACCGACTTCCATTTTTTTTGACTCGGCTTCATAATTTGCCGCCTCTTGCAACCCACTGTTGAAAAAACAAGTAGCATATACCATTGATTTTTTTAGCAGCGAATTTTTTTCCAAAAGCACTAAAAGCGAATTAAGTTCGTCGTCGCCACAAATATCTGGAACCCAAATTTTTATAACGCTTTCGCTTCTAAACTTATCAAATACATTTTGTTCCAATTCTTTCCACATCTGTGGGTCTCTAAACATTTCTGTTGTAGAAACTCTAAGCCTTTCGAGAAAAAAATCCGCAAACTTTTTGTCATGCATCATTTTTTCAACAAGCATTGCCGCAGAAGCATAACCATTTAATTGCATAAACCTCTCAATCCTATGACAAAGAATTATAGGTTCGTAATAAATTAAATCAATACTGCCAGTTGTTCTAACAGTAGTGAGTATCTTACGCAAATTTTCTTCGGTTATATTCAATAATTCGTCCATCAAATAAGTTTTTTTTGATAAACCAAACCTTTTTTCTCAAATTTTGATGCCATAGGACCCAAAATGCTTTCATGAATACCGAGCATCAAAATCCCCTCTTCGCCAAGATATTTCCAAAACTCCATAAACATCTTGTTTTGAAGTTGTTGATTGAAATAAATCAGCACATTTCTACACAAAATAATGTCATATTTAATCCCAAAAGGATTTGCATGACAAACAAGATTATGTTTTTTGAACTTTGCTTTGCCCACAAGAAAAGGTTTCATTTTAAGAGAATCCTTTTGAGGGTTTATGTCCATATATTTTTCAATCGGAATACTGATTCTTTCTTCAGTATCGTAAGGGTTGAAACAAAGAGCCTTATTATAATTGCTTAAATATTCACTTGCCGAGCGATAAGAAAAAACACCTTGCTTTGCAACTTCAAGAACATCAGCATTGACATCGGTAGCATAAATGTTTGCCCTATCAAAAAGCCCCGCTTCATACAACAAAATCTCCATAGAATAAACTTCCATACCAATAGAACACCCTGCATGCCAAATATTGATTTCTTTTTTAGCGTGCATTCTCGGCAAAACTCTATATTTAAGAACTTGCCAAGCCGCTGGGTCTCTAAAAATTTCTGTTGTATTAACCGTAATATCTTTTACAACTTGTTCGAGGAAATTATTGTCTATTTTTATGGCATTAATCAAAGCATAGATGTCCATTTTATAATCAAACAAAACTTTTTCGACTCTACGCATAAACGACTTGAGGGAATAGCCACTAAAATCATAGCCTCCACAATCATAAAATGCCTTAATCAACCGATTTATATCCTCTTCTTCAAACATTTTTCCAATAAGGGGACAAAAAACTATTACGACAAAAATTCAGTAAAACTTTCATTTACTTCCATAGGCACAATCTCAACGTCCTCTTCGTTAACTCTTGCCCAAGCCGGACCGCTTTGACAATACGCTATAAAATCGTTAAGACTATCCTCCTCTCCCTGCGCTTCAATATAAACAGAACCATCAGAGAGTTTTTCCATTTTTCCCACAATTGAGAAATCCTCTGCAGCAAGCCTTGCATAACGACAATATCCGTTTTTTTGAGCCGCTTGTCTGCTAACCTTTATATTAACCGCTTTTTTCATGACCGGCGAAATTAGTTTTTTTATTATCTTTGCTTAGTAAACAATCTTATTTCTTTTACCAATTCTTTTTCGTTATGAAACGCCAACATTTCATTAAGTTTTTTATGAAACAATGCCGAATGATTAAAATGAATCAAATGACAAAGTTCATGAAGGAGTACATAATCTATCAATTCCTTTTTTAGCAACATTACAAAGCACGAAATTCTAATTCTTCCGTCTCTTGTACAACTGCCCCATTTTGTTTTTGCTGACCCAATAGTCAACTCTTTGTATTGTAAGTTATTAATCTGAGCCAATTCATCTAAACGTTTAGGTATGTATTCCATAGCCTCTTTTTTTAGACGTTCTATATCGCAGTTGGAAAAAACCGAAAAAGACTCTTGCTGCAAAGATACATTTTTTTTTGTGGTTTCAACAATCCAATTGTAATTTATTTCAACAAATTTTTCAATTTCTTTTCTTGACACTCTAATTGGACAAGTAAGAGTAATCGTGCCGTCATTATGAATTATAATCCTCATCCTTTTGGACGTTGATATTTTTTTGACAGTAATAACAATATCATTGTAGTTCAAGTAAAATTTCTGCATTTTTTTTAACGCTTTAAAATACTATCGAATCTAAAATCTTGCTGAAACAACGAAATTGCAGAATCAAGATCAGGATTTTCAAGATATAAATATTTATA
>CAJOGF010000144.1 GCA_905233995.1 uncultured Bacteroidales bacterium
GAATCGTCGTCCCACTCGGTATTGTAGAGGTCGATGCCCTTGTCGGTAAACTCCACCCAAAGCACCGTGCCGTCTTTTTGCTTGAAACACTGCGACATATCGCCCTCGCTGTGGACGTGCTGAATCTCCTCGCCGTTGAGGGCTGCGCGGGCAAAATTGTACTGTTTGCCTTGATTGTCGGTGTAGATGCCGTCGAGCATATCGTAAAACAGATTTTCTGTTACGTCCAGACTACTCTCTCTCAAGAGCATTTTGATGACGTTTTTGGAGTTTCGCGCCACAAGAATGAGATTTTCGGCATCGTAACCGTCGATTACTTTCATTTTGGTGACGGTGCAGCCGTTGCCGCTCAGATTGAACTCAGCGTCAACCACTTTGTATTTGTCGGTGCCGATGCTTCTGAGTTCCCAATCGAGGCCGGCATCGGTGTAGCCGCCGATGAACTGATAGGTTCCGTTGTCAGTTTTGTCGCAGCCCCACGTTCCGAGACCGTCGGTCCAACTGCGGTTTTTGATGTCCTGCGCCGTGGCAGCTACTGTCTGCAAAAGTATTGCAAATAGAATTAGTGTAAGTTTTTTCATGGCATAATTATTTTTGTTTGTCAGTGGCAAAGGTAGGCAATTTTTTTGAAAAAATTTGCAAAGTTCAACAACAAAAAGTTGACAAATTGCCAAAAAGTTTAAGTATATAATCGCCTTTTACAAATTAAATATTATTTTATTTGTTTAATTCGTTGTTTTAAAGTTTTATGAAGTTGCCGTATAATTTTTAAACGAAATAAAATTTTGCAAATCGTTTGAAAAAAATTAATTTTGCAAAAAAAAATATGGAAGAGGTTGTAAAAGATTCAAAGCCGCTCATTTTGATTACTAATGATGATGGTATTTTCGCTAAAGGAATTAAAGAACTTGTTAAGTCCGTTAAAGATTTAGGCGAGGTGTGGATTGTGGCTCCTGACAAGGCTCAAAGCGGTAAGGGTCATGCTGTTACATTGGATACACCGCTATGGTATCGTCCTTACAAATTTGAAGAAGATGTTAGGGCTTTTAAAGGTTCGGGAACGCCTGCCGATTGTATAAAATTTGCTCTTTTTAGGATTCTTGACAGAAAACCAGACTTGATTCTTAGTGGTATTAATCATGGTTCTAATTCAAGTGTCAACATTCTATATTCAGGAACGATGGGGGCTGCAATGGAAGGTTCTTTACACAAAATTCCGTCAATTGGGTTTTCGCTTTTGAATTTTTTTCCCGATTCCGATTTTACAACAGCGGGGCTTTACGCAAGACAAATAACTCAAAAAGTCTTGAAAATGCAAGATTCTTCAGGTATATGTCTTAATGTCAACATTCCGTATAACGACCCTGAAAATATCAAAGGTATAAAACTTTGTCGTCAAAGTGCGGGCGAATGGAGAGAATTTTTTGAAGAAAGATTTCACCCCTCTAACCGTAGACCATATTATTGGCTGACAGGCTCTTATTATAATCAAGAACCTCAAGCCGAAGATACCGACGAATGGGCATTAGCAAACGGTTATGTTTCTATTCAGCCCGTAACTTGCGATTGTACCGACTACAAAACTATGGAAAAATTACAAATTGGGGTCGAAGGATTTTAAAAAATTCTCCAATTCTTCTTTGCCTGTTTCTTTGTAGTCAGAGGGAATTTCAAAAATTTTGTCATCAACGGGTTCGTTTATGATTTTGTTGGCAGTAAACTCCATAAAAATACCGCTAAGAATAACTTGAAATTTTATCAAGACACCTTTTAATTCTTTAAACGCATTGTTGATATTTGGATTTGAGATTTTGATTTCGTTGGTGTACCACAATTCAAGGTCTTTGTTTATTAGAGGACAATGTGCAATGGCTTTTTTGCAGTTAAGACCGCAGATTGTATCCGTTTGATTAAGATATTCTATTGTCATGTCTTTTAGCATATCGTAGCCAAAGGCAATGCCAGAAGAATCGGTTACGTATTGAAATTTGTCAGTTACAATCCTAACTAAAGAGTAATACTTGTTTTGCTCGTTGTTGGTGATAAAAGATATTCTAAACGAACCTGCAAAACCTTTGATTATCATTGCTGTATTATTGTTTTTGAAACTCATTTCAATATCTTCAGGCATTATGCCTATAAGTTGACTTTTGTTTTCCGTTTTGGGAAAGTTAACTTTATAGACAATTGTACCTTCGTATATTTCCTTAGATGTTTGTTGTCTTTGACATGAAAACAACATAAGAGCCGAAAGCAAAACAAGTAATGTATTGACCTTTTTTCTCATTTGGGTATGGAAGTTTAGTTATGTTGGTTTTGTTTCTTTTATTTACAAATAATGCGCCATTTTATTTATTAGCGTAAAAAAATTATTTATACAAAAAAATAAAAAATATTTTTGCCATTTCAATAAAACTATTTACTTTTACTGACTGAATTAAATGAGTTTTTCGCGTAAAAAGAAAATGGACTTTTATCTAATAAAAATTACATTTTTACCGTTAAACATTTAAAAATTGACAATTTTAAATATATGAGAAAATTCATAATATCTTCTTTTTTGTGCTTGGGCTGTATTGTTTCTGAGGCTCAAGACTTGATTTTAGAGAACAAAACCCAGCAAGTTGCCTCTTATAAAATAGAAGCAAAACTTGACGTAGATTCCAAAATGATTACGGCAACTGAGGTTTTATTATGGAAAAATACTACTTCCGATACTATTTCCGAATTGATGTTCCATGCTTATTTAAATGCGTTCAAAAATTCCAAAAGCACTTATTTTTTGGAAAGTGAAAGGGAGTGTGGATACAATTTAAGTGAGGATTTCTCTGATGCTGATTGGGGTTATATTGATGTTTTGCGTATGACAACCGAAAATGGTGAGACATTGTTGCCGGATTTGAAATATGTTCAAACCGATACCAACAACGAAAATGACCAAACGGTTATTCGAGTAAAACTTCCGAGAAAATTATTACCCGGAAAAGAAATTAAATTAAATATTTCTTTCCTTTCAAAACTTCCGAAAGTTATTCATAGAACAGGTTATTCTAAGGATAATTTTTTTATGGTAGGACAGTGGTTTTTGAAAGTTGGAGTTTACGAGCCTAAAGGTTTTAGAGGAAGAAAATCTGCGGGTTGGAATTGTCATGAATTTCATTTTAATTCGGAGTTTTATGCTGATTTTGGAACTTACGATGTCAGCATAAATGTTCCTGAAAGTTTTGTTGTTGGTGCCACAGGAATTGAAACTTACAATGCTACAATTGGCGATGGAACAAAGACTTACAAGTTTTTTGCTAACGATGTCATAGATTTTGCATGGACGGCATCTCCTCGTTATAATATTTCGTTGGACACCTATAATAATAAAGGTATCAAGGTTATGTATATGCCGGAACATTCTTCTAAGGTTGACCGCTATATCAAAGCCGTAAAATTTGCGATGGAATATATGCAAAAAAATGTCGGCGAATATCCATATACTCAAATCACCCTTGTTGATTGTCCTTTCCATGCCTTGAATGCTTCAGGAATGGAATATCCGATGTTTATAACCGTTCATTCTAATTATTTGGACGGGATACACGATATGGAGTCGGTGGCTGTACATGAATTTGTGCATAATTATTTTATGGCTTTGGTTGCAAACAACGAATTTGAAGAGGCTTGGCTTGATGAAGGTATAACATATTTTTACGAGGGTGAAATTATGGATGCAATGTTTGCGGAAGGCTCTCAAATTAATTTCATGGGCTTTAAGAAAAATGCTACCGAAAAAATAAGACTGGGATACACTCAAAGTTATAATCCGTCAATTGCGTCAATCAACAATTATTCATGGCGTTATCCTTCGCACACTTACGGAATGTTGGTTTATAACAAAGCGGCAACAATGCTTCAGACTTTGAAAGGTATGTTGGGAGAAGACAATTTCAATTCGGCGATGAAAAGTTATTTTGAAAAATTCAAATACAAACATCCATGTTCTGCCGACTTTTTCAATTGTATCAATAAGAAAGTCAAGGAGATGAATAATCCTGACTTGGGAGATAATCTCAATTGGTTTTTCAAAAGTGCTTTCACAACCGATGAGGTTTGCGACTATAAATTAACCAAAATTGTAAATAATGTTGTCAGCGACAATAAAAGTGGATTTTTTGGCAACGGTTTAGACAAGATTTTGGGTTACGAAACCTCAGAAGATGTTATCAAGTCCTCGGTATTTGTTCAACGAATGGGTACAATGGTATTGCCTGTTGAAGTGTTAGTTACATTTAAAAATGGCGATACTCAACTTGTGAAATGGGACGGAAAATCACGTTGTAAGGAGTTTGTTTTTAGTGGAAATTCGTCCGTTGTGTCGGCGCAAATAGACCCTCAAAATAAAATCAAATGCGATATTGATTTGATTAACAATTCTATAAGTTATGAATCTGATTCTCAAAATCCGATATGGAAATATGCTTCAAAACTTTTGTTTTGGGTTGAGAATGTATTTCAGACAGTATTTTTCTTTGCATAAAAATTAAAAAATAAACCATAAAAATGAACATTATAAAAGCGTATACTTCAGGTTTTAAGAACTCGCTCCGCCGCCCGAAGATGATATTTTTGATTTATACGATAACCTTGTTGCTTGGTTTGTCGTTGGCGTTGCCTTTTTTCTTTTCGTTTTTGAGCGCAAGCGGAAACAGTATGATTTCTAAGACACTTGATTGGACAACTTTTCAAGAGTTGGTTAATTTTCATTCTTGGAATCTTGAATCCATTTTTCAGCAGGGTATTTTTACCGTGTTTGTTTATTGGCTTTTGATGGTATTTTTTGTGGGAGGCATTATAAGGTGTTTCAACAAGGAAGATTATTCTGTTTCGACGTTTTTTTCGGGAGCAGGTGTCAATTTCTTGAGGTTTTTGGTTTGCGATATTTTGATGATTTTGTCGCAAATTATAATGTTTATTGTACTTTTTGGTTTCGCGCATTTGATTAAAAAACTTTTTGGCGGATATATTTCTTCGGAGCAACCTTTGTATTGGAGTTATTGCGTTGCGGCTTTTCTGTATGGTTGTGCGGTTGTGTTGCTGTTGATGATTTGTGATTATGCAAAATTTTACATGGAAATATCTGAAACTCACAGAGTTTTCAAAGCCATTGGTAAAGCGGTGAAATATGTTTTCAACAATTTTGTCAAGACATATTTCTTGTATGCGTTGCTTCTTGTTTTACCGATTTTGACACTTGTTTTGTATAAGTTAACTTTTGATAAAATTGGTACGGCAGCCACTTGGGGACTAATTGCGATGTTTTTTATTCAGCAGTTTTTTATTATTTTAAGGATTTGGTATCGTATTTGGTCGCTATCAAGTCAGTTTGAAATGTATGCTGACGACTATGTTAAGGTCTCGACTTTCGACATTGTCATTTCCAAAAAGTATTCTGAAGAAAAAACACCTGAATACGATAATCTTATTGTTAGTGTTGAAAATGAAAACACTACAGCGTCAGAAGACGATATTTTGAATCCTCAACCGATAGAGGAAGTTGTCGAAGTTAATAACGAAGAACAAGAAGAGAAAAACGTTACAATTGAAACAACTACCACCACAACAACTACTACAACAACCACAACTACCTCGGCAACAGAGCCGTTAGAGGAGCAACCTAAGGAAGAAGAAAAGTTTGATAATCTCATTGTCGCAAAAGAAGAAGAACCTTCTGAAACGAATGAGGAAGAATCCGAGGAGAAAAACGAAGTGGTTGAAGAAAAAACTATTGTTTTGAACGACGAAGGTGATACTTTTACATACACAACCACCACAACTTCAGAGCCAGAGGTTAAGGCAGAAGAACCTAAAGAAAATACAACGGTTGAAACCAAAATCGTAGAAACTAAAGTCGTTGAAACAACAACAGTTGAAACTAAAACCGAATCAGAACCCGAAACTGAATCTAAATCCGAACCTGAAACTGAATCTGTTGCGGAGGTTTCAGATGAGGTTGACCCTGAACTTTTGGAGCAATTTTATGCTAACGATGGCGAAGATTTTTCTCAACAAGCAACTCAAGAGGAGGAGAGTAGTGTTGTCGATTCCGATTCTGACTTTACCATTGATACTGCTATGGGTGCAAATATTTCTCTTGAGGAGGAAGAAGAAGATATTGTTACAACAGTAGCAGAGGAAAACGACCCTAAAATCGTAAAACTCAGCGATGTAATTCTGGCCGTTGAAGACCTTAATAATGACCAAATCGAGCTCAATGGATTTACTACTGTCGTTGATGCGAAAAAATGCAAAATGTATATGAAGAACTTTGGGGAATTCTGTTAAAAAAAATCGAAGAAATTTTACATTTCTTCGATTTCGTTGTTATCTGGATTGTATTTAAGATTGTGAACGTGCAAACTTTGATTGAAAGTTTGCACGTTTATTTTTCCGTTTCGCCACAAAAACAATTCATGACGTAGGTCTTTAATCATATTTTTTAGAAATGTAATATTTTCAGTATCGTTTTCGTTTTGTTCAAGGTTTACTTTGGGCGCAACTTCCTTTTCGGGAACGTCAGAGGGTTGAGAAATCTGTTCCTGATTTTCTGTTTTTTCCTCTACTGAGGGTTGTTGTTGCGTTGTATCGAGGGCTTCGTTGTTTGTTTTCTCTTCTTGTTCTTCGGTGTTTACAAGGTCAACAGGGTTGCCTTTAAACTCATTTTTTTTGTTGCCTTTGAGTTTTTTTATACCGAGCGAGTTTTCTATCAAACTATCAAGCCCGCCTTTGAAAGTTTTTTTAGCCATAGTCCGTTTTTATTTATAATTAATAATGGACAATTTTTCCAAATTTTTCAATTTTCAATTCTCAATTTTCAATTTTCAATTCTCCTTTTCTTCTGCGCTCAAATGTCTTTCAATTATTTCTTTACAAAGTTTTTTATAGTCTTCAGCACCACGGCTTTCGGGTGCGTAATGGAAAATGTCCATTCCTTGACTTGGAGCCTCTGCAAGGGCAATATTTTCACGTATTTTTGTATCGAAAAGTTTTTCTTGAAAATACGTGTAAATAGTATCTACAACATCTCTATGTAATACTTTTCGTTTGTCGTATTGAGTTACAAAAACGCCCGTGATTTCAATATCTTTGTTAAGACGTTTTTTTACTTTTCCGATAACTTCGATTATTTTGGTCAAACCCTTTATTGCCAAATAATGTGCCTGAAGAGGTATGTACACTTCGTTTGCAGTTGCTAACGCATTGATAGTTAGCAGTCCTAACGACGGAGGACAGTCAATAAAGACATAATCATAATTTTTAACTATGCCGCTTATTGCTTCTTTTAGAATAAATTCTCTACCGGCTTCGTTGATAAGTTCCATTTCAGCACCCGAAAGGTCAAGTGTAGAGGGAAGAATTTCAAGATTTTCAAATACTTCAACGGTTTGAACTTCTGCCTCCCCTTTAAGTACCTCATATACTGAAACTTTCGCTTTGTTAATTCCAAAACTTTGAGTCATATTTGCCTGCGGGTCCATATCTATTAAAAGCACTTTGTACCCGATTAGTGCTAATCCGGCTCCTATATTAACAACCGAGGTTGTTTTTCCAACTCCGCCTTTATGATTGCTGACGGCAATTATTGTAGTGTCCATAAAAATCAAATTAATTTCAAAACCAAAAGTATAATATTTTTTCGTATCAGAGAAATTTTTTTCAAAAAATAAGCCAAAATTTTTTTTTGGTTAGAAAATTGATTACAAATAACTAAAATAAAGTTAAAAAAACTTTTGGTTGTTTTGAAAAAAATAATTTACTTTACGCAAAATTTTTTATACCTTGTTAATAAAAGTATGAAAAAGTTATATTTAATTGTTTTTCTGTTAGTTAATACGTTTCAGGCGAATGCTCAATTTGACGAATTTGAGCAATATATCGAAAGGGATATATTGGGAGTGGACAATATTAACTATGATGTTGAAGAAAAAAAACAAATAATTGGTGCAGCGAGGTCTTCGAGAAGTATTGAAGAACTTCCTGTAACTCTTTATATTATTGATCATAACGATATTGTTAGTAATGGTTATGTAACTCTTTGTGATGTTTTGAAAAATGTGCCGGGTATTAGAGTATCGCAGCCTGCTGGCTCAGAATTAGGAGAGGGGTTTGTGCAGCGAGGTATGATTGGCAATATTTACACTAAAATTCTTGTTAACGGTATTGACATTAAGCCGTCAGGGGTTACGAGTATGCCTTTGGGCGCAAATTTGCCTATCCGTCAAGCCGAAAGAATAGAAATAATTTACGGTCCTGCCTCTGCCTCTTACGGTAACGATGCGTGCGGTGGCGTTATCAATATTGTTACAAAGCGTCCGGGTGATAAGGCTTTTACAAGTGCTGACTTGATGTTTGGTAGCGGTGGAAAACGTTATTTAAATTTTAATGTTGGTTCAAAATTAGGACACGGAAAGCACGTTGTAGAATTTACTTTGTATGGCTCTGACCTTAATATCAACGAAATGCAATTGCCTGATGAAACCTCTGATGTTTACAATCGTTGGAATTATTTCTTTCAAAATGGTGATGTTATTAATTATCAAGGTTATGCCATAACTCCTACTATGGTAACTGAAGAAATGTTTACAAAATATGATTTTCTTTTTTCTGATATGAATTTGTATTTTGTTAATTATCAAGGTGATTTTTATTATCCGCAAATATGTAAACGACCTCAGCAAGGCACTCAAGTTGGTGTTGATGTTAGGTACAAAGGGCTTACCTTTTCTTATAATGTACTTCACAGAATGGATTTTACAAATCATGGTGCTTCTGGATTTACTTATAATCTTAGCGACCCTGAGGCTCTTTTTGGTGAATATATTCATAGATTTGCATTGTCGGGAGATTATCAGTTTGGTAATGTTTCAACAAATACTTCGTTGCACCTTAATCATTATAGAATGGACGAAAATTCTTATAGAACAGTCAATTGGAATACTGCGCGTCAGTATTTTTGGGGTGCGTGCGATGACCTTGGATTGGAGGAAAACATTATTTGGAAACTTAACGAAAAACTTGACATCATAGGTGGTGCTTCGTTTACTTATACAGGCGTTTTGCCAAAAACAACCGACAATTCCACAAAATTTGATTATTCGTCTTATAAAATGTTTTCTGAAAGTGTTGACTTTCAGTTCCCTTTGATTGGAAGTTGGGGCATTTATCCTTATACTTATTATCAAACGGGAGCATATCTTCAGGCGGATTTTGATGTTAAGCCGGTTAACATAACCGCTGGTGTTAGATACGATTATAATTCGCAGTGGGGTTCGACGGTTAATCCGAGGTTAGCAGTGCTTTGGAAAATTACTGATGATTTTTCGTTTAGAGCCTCAGAAGGTTTTGCGTATAAGACTCCGGCTCCAAATCAGATTTATTATACTGTGTCGGTTGCAGTGCCTAACGAAAGTGCGCCTAACGGTTATGTGCTTGCATATCACCATATTCCAACTGTCGGCAAACTTGTTCCTGAACATATTTCATCAACAGAGGTTGGTTTTAGATTGTATTTCAACAAGACAAATTATATGGAACTTGTTGGATATACAAACCGAATGAGAGACCCTCTTGTTAGAAATTGGGTTGCTATGGACGATATTGCGAATTATGTGCCTCAAGCCAACGTTTATATGTCGGGTGGTGAAAAAACAGGTTATATTGTTGACGGTTATTTAGGTGTCGGCGTTACAAACCTTACAAATTCTGAAGTTGACAGGAAATACACTCGTGCATACGCTAACGAAAAGGATGCAAAGTCAAAACTTTATGGTTTGCAGTTAATTGGCGTTATGCAGGATATTTATAAGCCTATACATCTTAATATAAAAGGTGCGTTGACATATTCGGTTGGTCAAGAAATTATTTCCGCTAACAATGCGGGTGAAACTCAATTCAACACTATTAACTATGTTCGTGGTGTTCCAAAGTTTATGGGACAACTTTCTGCGGAATTTGATTTCTGGAAAATCATGCACTTAAGACTTGATAATATTTATTGTACAAAAGTGTCAAGACGTTATTATAATGGTGTTGATAATGATTTCTTTTGGTCGCCGGCATATTATACGCTTGATGTTGCACTTTCGTCAAAGATTTCCAAAAATTTGACTATATTGGTTAAGGGTGTAAATCTAACCAACAAATTATATGGCGGCATGGACGCTTTTGAAATGGACGTGGATTTGCCTTATAATCCGCAACTTTTAAGAAATTTTACATTTGGAGTCTCGTATGATTTTTAGTAATTTTATGGGCGAGATTTGATTTTGGAACTTAATTTGTATAAATAGAAAACGTAATAGGAAAAATAAAATTAAGTATGTTTATACTTAAAAAAATAAAATTAAAAAAATTTTTGGTATTTGTCTTGGTTTTGATTTCGTCTTTTCAGACTATGGCGCAGCGTGGTAATGCTGTTGCTATACGTGAAAGGGATAGTCTTCTTAACCTTGTGAGCAAAGAACCTAACAATCCTCAAAATGCTACTCGGTATTTGGAGATTGCTAATAAGAATATGTCTTTGTTTGAATACCAAAAAGCGTTAGATAATGCAAAAAAATCGTTGGATTTGGCAAAACTTTCTTCTGATAGTTTGGTCATGTTGAGCGATTATTTGCTTTTAGGTCATGTCTATGTTCTTGATGATGACGCAGTTAAAGCGTTGGAGTGTTATCTTTCAGCAAAAAAAATATTAGAGAGAAAGCCTAATCCTCAACAAGAAGCCGAGGTTATCTCTCAAATTGGATTAGTGTATTTCAATCGAACACATTATTCTCGCGCTGCTGAAAGTTTTGAAAAAGCAGTGGAGATGTGTCGTTCTTTGGGCAATGAGCCTAAAATTATTGCAAATACAAAATATCTTGCAACGTGCTATTCAATGCTCGAAAGATATAATGATGCAGTTGATAATTATGTTTTTCTGCTTGATAAATATCAAAAGGCTAACGATTGGGACGGTACAAAAATGATTTATCAGCGTCTTAACGAGATTTTCAAAAAGCAAAAAGATTATGACAAGATTTACAATTATAATTACGATCTTTACAACTTGTGTATAGCAAAAAAAGATTTTAAAGAATCGCTTAATGCTCTTAATAACATTGCTTATTCTTATGTTTGTATAAAGAAATATGACAAGGCAATTCAGACGTATGAGCAGTTGCTTCATAACGATAAGGAGATTTCAAACGACGAAAAACTTGATGCAGGTACTTATACGAGTCTTGGTTTGTGTTATCAAAATGTTCACGATTTAAATTCGGCTGTTGATAATTTAAGTAAGGCTTCGGCTATTCGACACCGTCTTAATCAACATAGTGAGGCTTCTACGGTAGATAACATAATGGCAAAGATTTATCTCAAGGAGCAAGATTTGCATAATGCTGAATATCGTGCTATTATGGCTGTTCAAGAGGCTGAAACTTACGCAGACGAAGGCGGTGATGACAGCGGAGAATTGCGTAAAGCAGCGTATATGACTTATAATAATGTTTTGACTGCCAAAGGCGAAGATAAAAAAGCGATGCTTTATTATAAAATGTATCTTTCTTTGAGAGATTCTTCGC
>CAJOGF010000145.1 GCA_905233995.1 uncultured Bacteroidales bacterium
AGGTGTTCTTTTGGGTTCGTTACCAATTACAATTCCGGGAGTTCCTCAGCCTTTTAAACTCGGACTTGCAGGCGGACCACTTATTATCGCAATTCTTATTTCAAGATTTGGAGCAAAATGGAAAATGGTTACATATTCCACTCAATCGGCAAACCTTATGATGAGTGAAATAGGCATTTCGCTATTCTTGGCATGTGTCGGCATAAAAGCCGGAGACGGTTTTGTTGACACAATTTTAGGTGGTGGTTATTCTTGGATTGGTTACGGTTTTATCATCACATTTGTACCTCTTATGACAATGGGTATTATAGCCGTGAAATTCTGCAAAGTAAATTATTTTACTCTAACAGGTGTAATTGCGGGAAGTCATACCGACCCACCTGCACTTGCGTACGCTAACACTTTGACCCCACACGATGCTCCAGCAGTAGGATACGCAACGGTTTATCCTCTAACAATGTTTTTCAGAGTGCTTATAGCAGAGTTGTTGGTTCTATTGTTTTAAGACCATAAAAAACATTTTTTAGCAAAGAAACAGGGATATTGAATTTTTCCAATCCAATATCCCTGTTTCTTTTTACGGTTTATTTGATTTGGTTGGTTTGGTTGTGGTGATTTGATTAATTGTAGAGACGCACGGCTGCGCGTCTCTACGGTGGACGTGTGTCCCCAACGGTTGCCGTACATCACGACACAATATCATGGTTTCGTAAAATTCAACAAAATACAAAAAATAACAATTTTTTTTTCATACACAAACCTTTGATTTTCAAAAATATTTTATAATTTTGGACAAATTTAAAGTGATACTTTAAATTTGTCCTATTTTATTATAATATTATGTATTACAGAGAGTTAGATAGCGAATTAATACGATTATCGCAGTATTTTAAGGTGCTGACGATTACTGGACCAAGACAATCAGGAAAAACAACATTGTGCAAAAATACTTTTTCGGAATACTCATACATCAATTTGGAGGACGAAACGGTAGTAGCCGAATTGTCAATAAATCGTAAAGACTATTTAGTGCGCAATAGAAAAGGTCTGATAATTGACGAAGTACAAAATATGCCAGATATTTTTTCGATGGTTCAGGTTGTTGTAGACGAATATGAAGACGCACGTTTTGTGCTGACGGGAAGCAATAATTTCCTTTTGACACAAAGAATTACCCAATCGCTTGCTGGACGCACGGCTGTATTGTCGCTGTTGCCGTTGTCGTTGTCGGAACTTAGCAACGATGACAAACAACAAGGTCTATTTGAGATAATGCTCAAAGGTTTTTACCCTGCTGTTTGGGCGAAAAATATTCCGCCGCAAGACGTTTATCGTCAATATTACGCAACGTATATACAGCGTGATATTCAACAAGTTATCAATATTAAAAATCTTTCAGAGTTTCGCAAATTTGTAGTTTTGTGTGCTTCACGAGTAGGCACGGAGATGAACGCATCGAGCCTATCAAACGAACTTGGCGTTTCTGTTCCAACAATTACCGAATGGTTCAACGTTTTGGAGGCTTCTTATATAATGTTTAAATTGCAACCATTTTACAAAAACATCAATAAACGACTTGTTAAAACGCCCAAAATTTATTTTTATGATGTTGGACTTGTATGTTTCTTACTCGGAATAAATACAGCACATCAAATTGAAACACACCCACTTAGAGGAAGTATTTTTGAAAATCTTGTTGTTTGCGAATTTCTAAAAAAACAATTTAACCGAGGATTGGACAACAATTTATTCTTTTATCGTGACAAAAGTCAAAAAGAGGTTGATTTGATTCAGGAAATCGGTGGAGAATATCATGCATACGAGATTAAAATTGCACCGTCAATTAATTTGGATTTTTACAAAAATCTTAAATATTTCCGAACCCTTTACCCTTCGGAAAACACGCGTAGCACAATTATCTACACTGGAAAATCAGAAAGTCAATCGCACGAAAATGGCTACATTAACTATCTAAATATCAGTAATTTATAATTAAATTGGACAAATTTAAAGTGGCACTTTAAATTTGTCCAATCACAATGTAACATCTTGATTTATAAATATTTAAAACCAATCCATATACAACCATTTTTTTACGTTTTATTTGTTGATTGGGGTTGGTTTGGTTTGATTGATTGTAGAAACGTACGACCGTGCGTCACTACGGTTGCCGTGTGTCCCCAATGATTGCAGTGCGTCCCAACGATTGCCATACATCCTCAACGGCTGCTATCCCCCCCCATTTTATTTTATCTTGATATAATAGACGACAACCGAGTGTGGCGGAATTTTGTCCAAATCGCCTATTAACCCTTTTGAGTAATGTGGTGGCAAAATAAGAACCAAAGAATCTCCATGACAAAATTTTTTGAACGTATGATTAAGACCTGAATCCATTTCAGAGGATGGATAAACCAATTGTTTTTCATCCGTATAGCACACTGTACCGTCCAAAAGTTCTACCCTGTAAACCATTGAAAATTCAGGATTGAGGTTCAAACTGTCAGCAGAAGAGGATGAAAAAATCATATATTTAATGCCTCCTTGACCATCAAGACAATGCCAAGAGCGACGTTTTATATAATTAGAAATTCTTTCAGAATCTTCCTTTACCAAATATTTGTTGGCGGTAATGACATTTTCGTTCCATATACTATATTTTGTATGCTCGTTTTCGTTTTGCTGTTTTGACGAACAAGCACTCAAGGTCAACAAAAATGCAAATAAAAAACAAAAGTATTTCATAATATTTTTAATCTTGTAATTCTTTGGTTACTTTTGGCATTATAGACAGAAAACGGCTGACCACTTCGTCCAAAGATTTGTAACTTTTGCCACCCGCTGCGTTGTCGTGTCCGCCACCATTGAAATACTTCTGTGCAATTGTGTTGACTTTAAAACCTCCTTTTGAACGGAACGAACACCTTATAATACCGTCTCTTTCCATAAAAAAAGCTGAAAATTTCACCGTCTCAATTGAAAGCGGAAGGTTAACAAAACCTTCGGTATCCCCTACCCGATAACCAAACTTTTCAGCCTCGGCAAGTGTAAGCGAAATATATGCGGTATGATATTTTTCAAAAACTTTCATTTTTTGACTCAACACATACCCTTCAAGTCTCATTCTCCCTTCTGAATACGAGTCGTAAATATGATGAATAATTTCTGACCTATCAAAGTTCATCGCCGCAAGTTCTGAAGCAACCTGAAACGTTCTCTGTCCCGTACAATTAAATTGAAAACAGCCCGTATCAGTAACAAGTCCCGTAAAAATACAACGTGCAGCCTCAAGATTAACCTCCAAATTGCAACCCTTACAAAAAAGATAAACAAGTTCGCAAGTTGCTGCCGCCTGAGGGTCAGAAAAATACACCTCGCACAATCCTTCTTGAGGGTCGGGATGATGGTCAATCATGATTTTTTTGGCTTTTGACTCTTCAACCACTTTTTGCATTTTGTCAACTCTTGTTGTCGTGTTGAAATCAAGAATAAAAATCAAATCCGCATTTTTGATTTCGTCCTCCAATTCTGAGTTCCAAATTTTGATGTCATTACAAGAGGGCATCCATTTGAAAGTATCGGGAATATTGTTTGGCAAAACAACGCTGCACACTTTGTCTTGCTTTTTAAAAATATTATACAAAGCAAGCGTTGAACCTAAAGCATCGCCGTCAGGATTAAGATGAGCAGTTAAAATTATTTTTTCAGCATTTTGGATTAATTCTGTGGCTTTATCCAAAGAAAATTTGTTAAATATTTCCATTATAAAATTTTTGTTTTTGCGCAAAATTTTTTTATTTTTGCACTGTGATTTTTTTAAAAACGCAAATTTAATCAAATTATTTAAAAATATACAAAAAAATGACAGGAAAACATACGTTAATGTTAATTAAACCGAACGCAGTAAAAAACGGTTATGCACACGAAATCTTTTTGATGGTTCACAACAACGGTTTTAAAATTTTAGCTCAAAAAAAATTACAACTCTCTCAAAGAGAAGCCGAAGCCTTTTATAGAGTGCATGCAGGAAAACCATTTTTCCAAGGATTAGTTGAATTTATGACTTCAGGTCCTATCTATGCAGCAGTTTTGGAAAAAGACAATGCAGTTACCGAATGGCGTACTTTGATGGGCGCAACCGACCCTGCAAAAGCAGCAGAGGGAACAGTTAGAAAAAAATATGCAGAAAGCGTTCAACACAATGCCGTTCATGGTAGTGACTCTGACGAAAACGCTTTGAACGAAATTTTCTTCTTCTTTTCTGCTCGTGAGATTGTTAACGCCGGTGGTGATATTTATCAACTCCATGACATTCTCAAAAACGAACAATAAGATAAAAATGTTAAACAATTTTGTTTGAATTTTAACCCCGTTTCAATTCGGGGTTTTTTTGTTTTTTTTATTATGAAAGATAGTTTGCTTTTTGTTTTCAAAATATTAATTTTTGTTCCGTTAATATCGGCTTTAATATTTTTTACTTTTCCTTTCGGTTATGCTCAAGACTATTCCTTTTCGCCTAAAGGAGATTCTGCTGTCCACAATCGGTGGGTGGATTCTGTTTTCAAGACCATGACCGAAGACGAAAAAATCGGACAACTTTTTATGGTGGAACTTTCAAGCAAATGGACAATTGATGACAACCGATTTCAGGCTATAGAAAGTTATATCAACAATTATCATATTGGAGGGGTGATATTTTTTTATGGAGGTCCTGTTCGTCAGGCCGGTTTGACCAATTACCTTCAGAAAAAATCCAAAATTCCACTTATGATAGCCCAAGACGGCGAATGGGGACTTGCTATGAGACTTGATTCTACTGTTTCATTCCCAAGAAACTTGTGCTTAGGAGCCGTCAAAAACAATGAAATTATTTATGAAACCGGTCTTGAAATCGGCAAAATTTGCAATCGCATGGGTGTCAACATTGATTTTATGCCTTGTGTTGACATTTACGACAATCCTCTTAACACCGTAATAGCAAACCGCTCTTTCGGCTCCAACATACACGATGTTGCACAAAAAGCCTACGCAATAGTTTTGGGAATGGAAGAAAATCGAATTCTTTGCACCGCCAAACATTTCCCCGGACACGGAAACACAAATGTTGACTCCCATGAAGCTCTGCCAGTAATTTCGGACAGCAAAGAAAAAATCGACTCCGCAGCATTGTATCCGTTTAAGTATCTTATTGAAAACAAAATAGGTGGCGTTATGATAGGTCATCTTTTTGTTCCGGCTTTTGACGAAGGATTAGAAAAAACGCCGTCAAGTATTTCAAAAAACATAATAAACGATTTGCTAATTAACACTTTGAAATTCAATGGGCTTGTCTTTACGGACGCATTGCAAATGAAAGGTGTGTCGGCAAATTATCCTTCAGGCGAACTTGAAGTCAGGGCTTTTGAGGCTGGTGTTGACGTTTTTTTAATGCCATCAGATTGCAAAAAATCGTTTTTTGCAGTAAAAGAGGCTGTAAAGTCAGGAAGAATTTCACAAAGTGAAATAGACAAACGTTGCAAAAAAATACTTCTTGCCAAAAAACGCATGGGGCTTGACAAATTTTCACCCATAAAAACACAAAATCTATATCAAGACCTCAACCGTTTAGAAACAAGATTGTTAGTTAAAAAAATCTATGAAAACGCAATAACTTTAGTAAAAAACGACTTGTCAATTTTACCAATAAGAGATTTCTCTGACAAAAAAATAGCCGCATTATCAATTTCAAAAGACGGTACAACAACTGAATTTGAAAAACATTTTTTACATTATTCCAATTCTGTAAAACTATTTTCGATTTCAAAAACGGCATCTCAAAAAGAATTTGACACACTTTATAATAAACTTGAAAGTTTTGATTATGTGATAATTGGACTTCATGATGTAAATTCTTACCCAAAAAATTTTGGTTTAACCGATATAACTGTAAATTTTGTTGACAAAATATGCAAAAGACAAAAAATTGTGGTTGATTTTTTCAATTCGCCACTTGCGATAAACAAATTTCAGAATTACAAACAGTTTTCTTCGATTGTGATTTCATACGAAGACACGCCCTTAGCGCGAGAGATTTCCTCTGACATGATTTTTGGTTCGCTTAATTTCAAAGGCAAACTTCCGCTTAATGTCAACAACGATTTCAAAGAAGGACAGTCGATTACAACCGAAAATTTAAAATTATAAAAACAAATGAACATAAATTTATCAGCAACCGATATTGCCATTATCATCGGATTTTTTCTGTCAATTTTTTTCATCACCAAAGCGGCACAAAAAAAATCCAAAACCGATA
>CAJOGF010000146.1 GCA_905233995.1 uncultured Bacteroidales bacterium
ACGGCTATTATATATCACCCCTACGGGGTTTGGCTACCGATTTATATCTGAAACCAAGTCCTGAAAGGACGAAATATAATAGACGGGGGTGTGAACCCCGGCACAATGCGTATAAAAACGCCTAATTCGTAAAAATTTTTTTCATAATAAAAAATTATCGTCAAAAAAAATAAAAAAAGTCCGATTTTTGCTATATTTGCCCTTTGTAAAGACATAAGAAAAAAACAAATAATCATGGAGCAATCGTTGGATTTTATATATAAGCATTTTTCGGACATCGAAAAAGACGATATGGAATATATTTACAAGGGTGAAATCACACCTGTTATTGTTATGGACGTTCTTGACTTTGCCAAAAGCAATCTTGCAAAGGCAGAAGACACAAGAAAACTCCGTACAAGAATATATTACATAATGGGAGAAGGACTTCAAAATATTACTCGTCATCAAGCCGATACCGATGACGGAAATGTTGACAAAGAAGCAATTATTGTTATATACAAAAAAGCCAACGAATATATTATTGCGACAGGAAATCTGATGTTCAAGGCCGAAGAAGAGGCTCTTAGGGCAAAACTTGAAAAAATAAACCACCTAAGCGATGAAGATTTGAAAGAACTTTCAAAAGAAATTCGCAACAATATGGAAATCAACGCCAGAGGCGGAGCAAGTCTCGGTCTAATCGAAATGGCAAAACGCTCAGGCAACAAACTTGACTATTTGATAAAACCAATTGACGAAGAATTTTCATATTTTTATTTGACAACAGAAATAAAAATTGGAGATAGACCAAAGGATTTACAACCATACGAGGGCTATTCTATTCAGCAATTAATAGAAAGTCATGAAAATTTTAACAAAAATAATTATATTCTTTCGTTCAAAGGTGATTTTAATCAAGAAAATTTATTATCTTTGCTCTCGATATTAAAGTCGGGAATGAGTGAAACACCAACAAGAATAAAATTGTATTCTGTAATGGTAGAACTTCTGCAAAATATTGTAAAACACGCAGATAACATTGATAAAACCGATGATTGGAAAGCCGGAATTTTTTTCATAAGAGAACTTCCTGAAGGATTTTCTCTACTTGCTGGCAATTACATAAAAAAAGCATATTCCATAGAACTTGCCAAACGAATTGATAGGCTCAACAATATGGATTACAAGGAATTGACAAAAGAATACAACAAAATTTTGCTCAATACCGAAATCAACGATTCTGTTTCAACAGGATTGGGATTTATTGATATAAGACGCAAATCAGGTAACAAAATAGAATTTTCTTTTAAAGAAGTGAATAACGATATTGACTTTTTTATTGTTAAAACTATAGTAAACAAACAGAATTAAAATATATTGCTTAAAAAGAATATGGAATCATTAATTAAAGAACCAACAATTGATACTCCAAGAGTGGTCTTGAACGCGGATTTGGGCGTTTTTGAGTTATCTCAAATGTCTCTGCCTGAGGATGCGGTGGACTTTTACGCTCCTATACTCAATTGGCTTTCGGAATACTCTGAAAATCCGAATCCTAATACCGTATTCGATATGAAACTTGAATACTTCAATACCGCTTCAAGTAAACAATTAATTCAAATTCTTTTGCTTTTGGGCAATCTTAAAGACAAAACAAACGTTGTAATAAATTGGTATTATAAGGAGATTGACGAAGATATGTTGGCTTTAGGTGAGGAATATAGTCAAATAATAAATATGCCTTTCAACCTTATACCAATACCCAAAAATACAAAGTAGGACTATTAAATAATAAATAGTAAATGGGCGAACTCTTAAAAATACATCCTCAAACCCCTCAACAGAGGTTTATAGACAGGGCGGTAGAGATATTGCAAAACGACGGCGTTATCATCTACCCCACTGATAGTGTCTATGCGTTAGGTTGTAGTATGACGAGTAAAAAAGCCTTGGAAAGACTTGCAAGATTCAAACATATAGATTTGAAAAAAGCAAGATTTTCGTTTATTTGCAAAGACCTTCAGGATATTTCGCAATATACATTAACTTTGAGCACTAAAGTTTTTAAAATTCTCAAGAAAAATACCCCCGGTCCATTTACTTTTATTCTACCTGCTAACAAAAGCATTCCAAGAATGTTTGATAATTCTCGCAAAACAGTAGGGTTAAGAATACCTGATAATAAAATTTTGCATTTTATTGTAGACCAACTAAGAAATCCTCTTCTTACGACTTCTATTTTAGACGAGGACAAAATCATCGAATATTCCACCGACCCCGAACTAATTTGGGAGCGTTATAACAATCAAGTTGACCTTGTTATCGACGGTGGATACGGAAGCAATATACCAACCGCAATTGTTGATTTAACACAAAAAGAAGTTACAATTGTAAGAGAAGGTGGCAAAGATTTAATCTATTAAGATTTTTTTGTCTCCTTCTGGTCATCATCATCGTCATACATATCTTCCTTGTTGCCGTAGCCATATCCATAACCGTAGCCATATCCATAACCGTAACCATATCCATAACCGTAGCCATATCCATAGCCGTAACCGTAACCGTAGCCATAACGACCATTCGCTGTTTTGGAGCCATTGAGCAACAGACAAAGATTAGGAAGTTTATGTTCTTTGTAAAAACGTTCAATAATAGGCAACATAGACCTGTCAAGAAGTCCTACCCTTACAATAAAGAGCGACATATCAGCATGACGAGCAATAATACTTGTATCAGCCACAATGTCAATCGGCGGACAGTCAAGCACAACAAGGTCATATTCTTGTTTCATGTCCGCAATCATCAACTCAAATGACGGAGTATAAAGCAATTCTGAAGGGTTAGGCGGCAAAACACCAGCCGGCAACATCGACAAATTGTCATCAACCTTAACAATAAGTTTTTTCCAATCGTTGTCATAACCAGCCAAAAAGGTAGAAACACCTTTTTCCGGTTTATTAACAAGCAAACTTGACTGTGCTTTTCTAAGGTCAAGGTCAACAAGCAAAACTCTTTTGCCTTTTAGTCCGAAAGATGCACTAAGGTTCATCGAAATAAACGATTTACCACTATTTTGAATAAGCGATGTTACAAGCATAACTTTATGCTCTTTGCCTGCATTGATAAATTCAAGATTACTTCTTACAACGCGAAATGCCTCATTTGTAAGATTTTTTGAATTTTTCTTGACCACAAGTTTTTTCAAATCGGCATTTTCAACGACACGACGTTTCAAGAATTTCAATATACCTTTTCTGTGTATTCTTGTATGTTGAGGAATTTCTCCGACAAACGGGATTGTCATACCCTCCAAATCCTTTCGAGTACGGATTTTGGTGTTGTTCATTTCTATCAGCACAATGATTCCCAACGGAATAACCAAAGAAAGAATAATAGCAATTGCAATTATTTTTAATCTCTGAGGTTTTGTTGGCGACATAGCACCCATAGGCGGAGTGATAAGTCTTGTGTTAGAAACCGTAAAAGCCCTTGAAAGTTCGTTCTCCTCACGTTTTTGCAACAAAAACAAATAAAGAGATTCCTTTACTTTCTGCTGACGCTCTATCGAAAGAAGTTGCTTTGCTTTGTCAGGGTTGCTGGAAATATGAGAGACACTTTTGTCAAGATTTTTCTGTAACGATTTTATCTGTGTGTTGAGATATTTAATCTGATTGTCAATAGAACCAATCAAAGCCGCTCTTAACTCGTCGATTTTTTTCGTCAAGTCTATTACCAAGGGATTTTTTTCAGAAGAAGCGGCAATAAGAGAATTACGCTGCAAAATGCACGCATTATATTCAGAGATTTGTCTTTCAGCAGTAGTATTGTTGCTACCCGAATATACTGGCATAAGTTCGTTGCGCTTTGAAGTATCAGAAATATAATCTTTAACATTTTCAGCCATAGCCACCTGCGTACCCAACAAGACTATCTCGTTTTGAATACTATTTGCCTGATTATAAAACAAATCGCTTGACTTTTCAACATTAGGCAGAAGATTGGTACTCTTGAATGTTGACACATCGCTATCCACAATTCCGAGTTCTCGCTCTATGATTGCAAGTCTTTCAGTAATAAACGCAGATGTACCAATTGCAGCCTGATTTTTGTCTTCAAGCCATTTTTCGTTGTAGACATTCAAAAGAGTATTCAAAAAATCTTCAGCACGTTGAATATTTTCATCAGCAATGGATATTGAAATAACAGAAGATTCTTCCCCACCGTTAAGTTTAGCAGTGTATTTAGAAGAATATCTCAGCATTGCGGCTTTAAGCGGAACTTTCCTTACAAAAATCGTCATCGACTTTTTTATTTCAAAAAGTTTTGGTGTAGAATTTACAGTAATATCACCGATTGGTGTTGTAACCTCTTGTCCAACAACACCTTCTATCACATTTGTAAGGCTTTTATCCCAACCACCTCGAAGAAAATCCGTCATTTTGTAAGTTCCGTCAGGAGAAATTGTAATTGCAAAGAACCCTGAAAAAGTCTCTTCAGGCTCTTTAAACAGAACTTGAATAGGCAAATTATCACCATAAATTACTTCCTTGGTATATTTGCCTTGAACAAAATAGTCATAATCCAAATGAAGTCGATTAACCGTTTCAGTAATCAAAACTGGTGATTTTATTACTTCAAGTTCGTTAGAAACTGAAGATGACCCCTTAAACATACCCATTTCAGAAAACGAATTGAGTTGAGAATTAAAAGAAGTGGTTCTTCTTCCCGTTTCACGAATAAGAAAAGTAGCCTCACGAGTATAAATCTTAGGAGTTATCAAAAGATAAATTATTGCACATGTCAAGATTACAAGTGCCGACAACAGAAACCACCACCATCTTACAAAACACGCACTTATAATTGCCTGTATGTCAACTATACTTTCATTATTATTTTCTTGGACAGCACCATTAGTATTGTGCATAGTCTCTTGATTATTCTGCTCCAATGCCATTTCTTATTTTTTTACCTGATATAAAGGATATACATAGAACTTAAAAATGATATAAGCGAAATCCAAAACGAAGGATTATAACCCGTATTTCCAGAGGCTATAGACTGACGTTTGCGATAATTATTAGCCTCAACATATAAAACATCGTTTTGTCTTAAATAGTAAGCGGGCGAGTTCAAAACGCTTTCACCCTTTGTTAAGTCTATCATATAAACTTTTTTACCCTCTTCTTCGTTTCTTATGATTTTAACATTACATCTTTGACCCAAAATCGACAAATCACCAGCCATTCCCAAAGCGTCAAGAACTGTAATTTTATCTTTATCAATAGTATAACGACCCGGACGCGCAATCTCGCCCAAAATGTCAAAATACATATTAATAAATTCAACGGTAACAACAGGGTCTTGAATCATCTCACTTGAAACAAGACTTTCTCTTACAAGGTCGCAAACCTCAGTCCTTGTAAGCCCTTTAACACTTATTTTTCCAATAATAGGAAAGTCAATATCTCCATGTGAATCAACCGTATAATATGCAACACGGTTTGAATACGAACTACCTATAGTCTGTGTTACGGTCAGCAAGTTGAACATTTTTGCTACATTCTCATCTCTACAAGATACAAAAATAGAAACCTTATCTCCCTCCTGAAGTTTGATTTCTACACCTGTATGATTTACGGGAAACAATGTATCCGCTTTCAAATCCTGAAAATAGGTAATATTTTTAGGTGTTTTGCAAGAAACAGCCGCTATACAAAGCAATGCCCAAAAAAGCAACTTAAATGTCCTGACCATTTTAATACACTAAAATTTTGTGCAAAAATACAAAAAAAAACAATCGGAAAATATTTATTCAAAAAGTTTACTTTTTCTTAACGTTAAAAAATACAAAAAAAGTCAACGAATAAGGCGTTTTAATACGCATTGTGCCGGGGGTTCACACCCCCGTCTATTATGTGTCGCCCCGTTGGGGCTCTAATTTCCGATTGGGTATCGTAAAACGCACCGCATAAGCCCCAACGGGGCGACACATTATAGCCGGGGGTGTTAACCCCCGGTCAAATAAGTTGACAAACGCCTAATTCATAAAAGTCAAAAAAAAATTTTTTCTGACAAAAAAAATGTGGTACGCTGTTTGCTTTTTCTTTAATCAGGACACAGTAAACAAAACTCTATGGTAAAATAAGAATACTTACAATTATGAAAATTAAATTTGTCGTAGTAGGAAAAACCGTAGAAAAATATTTAATTCAAGGATGCGAAGAATACTTAAAACGCATAAAAAAATATGTGAATTTTGAGTATGTCGTTTTAAAAGACTTATCGTCTCTTTTGCAAGACAAATCATACAAAATTCTGCTTGATGAAAACGGAAAAGAGTTTACTTCAAAAGGATTTTCTATTTTTTTGGAAAAAAAGATGGTAAATTTGTCAAAAGATATTACCTTTGTGGTCGGAGGGCCTTAAAAGGCAATCTCAGATTTTGAAATATCACTTTCAAAAATGACATTTTCGCATCAGATGGTAAGGTTGATTTTTTTGGAACAATTGTATCGCGCATTTACAATCATGCGTGGTGAGCCGTACCATCATCAATAGAATAAGGGGAAATAAAGATTAACTACTCAAGGAAAAAACTATTTTAAAGACGGAAATTTGTTTTAACAGAAAGAAAAAAGAAAAACAAAACTTTAAAAAACAAGGAACGACAAGTGAAAGAGAAGTTGAAAAAAGCAAGGTTTCTAATTCTTGCTGTCGTATTTTTTGTGACGGCACTTTTGTCGGAGAGATATTTATCTGGTACTGCACCTACGGATATCGACACCGGAAAAATAGAAACCATTTTGCACGGTTTAGAAAACAAACTCGACAGCACTATCAGGCAGGTGAAACAGGAGGTTGAAAAACAAGACTTTCCTCAAAACCAAGCCTCCGTTATAGTATTGGATGAGAATTTCGACGATATAACCTCCCAAGGACTTACGGTATTGGTCTTTAGAGACGATACTTTAAGGTTTTGGTCAGATAATATTGTACCCGCCGAGACCGTTTACACGAGTTCATCGCTTAACAATAGAATTGCAAACCTTTCAAACGGTTGGTACGAAATCCGCACTCTCGAAAGCGGACACTATAAATATATAGGATTAATTTTTTTGAAAAATAAATATAATCTCAACAACAAATACCTTATAAACGATTCTCGAAAAGAATTTGGGCTTCCACCGTCGGTTTTGGTGTCAATGATACCACTAAGTTATAGTTTTGATATTAGGGATAACGAAAACAAATACATTTTCTCTTTGGTACCCTCAAGCACGGCTGACATTGATAACGGAAAAGTAAACTTATCGGGAATATTATTTTTTATTTCGCTTGTTTTCTTTTTGGCTTGGATAATTTCGATTGAAAATATACTAATGCAAACCGAAGGCAACACGGCTAAAATAACGGCTCTTATTGCTTCGATGTTTGTGTATTGGCTTATTATAACGATTTTTAAAATACCGACTTTGGTATATTCGTTAGACTTTTTTGACCCGATATATTTTTCAGGACCGCTATTTTTTAGAACAATAGGCGAGTTTATCATAACTGCCACGTTTTTATTAGCACTTATTGTATGTATAAAAAAACTTGCTGACTATCTTAAAGTAGAAGAAAAAATTAAAATGCTAAATCCATACATTTTTTGGTCGATTGCATTAACAATTTATTTTTCACTTTTTGGATATTTGTATCATGTAACAAAAGAACTTGTAAGTCAAAGCAGAATTTCTTTCCGTTTAACAGATATAATTTCACTTGACATTTTCAGTTATTGCGGCATATTAATAATGATTATTTTAATCGGTACAATAATTTATGTTTCAATGCAACTGACAAGGTATTTTGACTATTCAAAAATAAAAAACATAAAAAATATTATACTGATATACCTTGGAGTATCGTTAGTAATTTTTGCTTTATGCGCCTTGACAATAGGATTTCAGAGAGCCTCGGCATTATTGTTTACGTTTTGGATTATAGGAGCCTCTGCATTAACACATTACAGAAAAGCCGAAACAATAGTTTACAGATATATTTTTATGGTTTTCATAAGTGCTGTTTTCTCGTGTATTTTGATAACAGGCACCACTGAAAAGAAATTAACAGAAGAAGGTAGACATTCGCTTGCTTTCCCGGGAGAAGAGCGCGACCAAATTGCAGAACTTCTGCTTGAAGATATTTCCCAAAAACTATCCCATGATGCTGTCATAACAGACTTTTTGATGAAACGAGGCAATCAAAAAAGCGAAGAAAAACTTCGCGATTATATCCAAAGACAATATTTCAATGGATATTGGAGCAAATACAATCTCAGTATTTTGGTTTGTGAACTTCAAGATGCTGAACGTTTTGCTGATTTGGACAACGATTTTGCCAAAACAATCAACAATATGTCAACCGAAATCAATGGCACAGGATTTTATTATGCTGACAAGCCTGACGGTTCGGCAAGTTATCTTTCACCTTTAAGATATAGTATAGGCAATCAAACATATATCGTAGGAATTACTCTTGACTTAAAGTCAGTGCCACAAGAACTCGGCTATCCCGAACTTTTGGTTGATGGTAGCGTTAAAGCCTCAGAACTTAGCGGTTTTAACCATGCAAAATACCGTCGGGGCAGAAAAATCTCGCAAAGCGGCGACTTCGCATACGATTTTTCGGACGGCGTGTTCTTGTCGGCTTTCAAAAACCAAACTGACACTTTGGCAGAAACAAGTCTCGCCGGTTATCATCACATTATTTATCGCGACAACGAAAATACTGTGGTGGTATCCAAGAAACAACTTTCTGCTCTTGACATCGTAACTCAATTTGCATACTTGTTTATCATTTACATTTTTGTAATGCTTTCGGTAATGATAATCAGAATGTTTGCAACCGACAATACCGATTATCGTTACCGAATTAAAACAAGACTTATTGTCTCTGTAACATTTATCTTGATGTTTTCGTTAGCATTTATTTGCGTTGGAACGGTTTATCTCAACATTCATCGTTTCAGAGAAGACAACACAAGGGATATTGACGAAAAAGTTAAAAGCGTATATATGGAACTTCAACGCAGTTGCAGCGATTCTACAGCCTTTTCAACCGACTGGAATCCAAACCTCAACTCTGAGATGGACGAATATATGATAACGCTTTCGCATATCTTTTTTATTGACATCAATCTTTATGGAACCGATGGACAATTAGCCGCAACCTCGCGTCCTGAAATTTTCAAACAAGGGCTTATAAGTCCAAGAATGAATACTAAAGCGTTGCAACAATTTGTAATTCAGAGCAAATCCAACTACATTCAAGACGAGAAAATCGGCAAAATGAACTATGCCTCGGCTTATATTCCGTTCTACAATTCCAAAGATATGCTAACGGCTTATATCAATTTGCCATATTTCACGAAGCCGGAAGTACTTCAGAAAGAACTCGGAACACAAATTGTGTCGATTGTAAACTTCTACGTTGTACTTTTGATTATTTCAATTGTGATTGCCGTTGTGATTTCGGAAAGGATTGTTCAGCCCATAAAAATGATTCAAAGCAAATTTGAAAAAATTGAATTAGGTAAAAAACACGAGAAAATAGAATACAATCGCAAAGACGAACTCGGACAACTTGTCAGCGAATACAATAATATGGCTGAAAAACTTGAAGAAAGCGCAAGACTTTTGGCTCAAGGCGAAAGAGAAAGTGCTTGGCGAGAAATGGCAAAACAAATTGCTCACGAAATCAAAAACCCGCTTACACCAATGAAACTTTCGATACAGTTTTTGATGCGTAGCAAAGAAAACAACGATGCCGATTTCGACAAAAAACTCGAAAAAGTATCGGGAACACTTATTCAGCAAATTGACACATTGTCATCGATTGCAACTGGATTCAGCAATTTTGCCAAAATGCCAAAGCCAGACGAACACCCGTTTAATGTTGTTGAAACGCTGTCAAACGTAATTCAACTGTTCAACAATATCGACAACATGGACATAACCTCCGACTTGCCAGAAGACGAAGAAATAATTATTGTTGCCGACAAAGAACAGATTTCAAGAGTGTTTATCAACCTTATAAAAAACGCGACACAAGCCATACCCGAAGGCATACGAGGAAAAATTCACGTAAGTCTTTCCAAAAGCGATAAACTCGTGATAAAAATTTCTGACAACGGCTGCGGTATACCAGATGAAATACGTCCGAAACTTTTTACCCCAAGTTTCACCACCAAATCAAGTGGGTCTGGTCTCGGATTGGCTATGGTCAAAAACATAATTATAAACGCAAAAGGCAACATTACGTTTGAATCAGAAGTCGGCAAAGGCACAACATTTATTGTTACATTGCCGATAAAACAATCTTAATGTTCTTTCAACAACCTTTTGTAGAAATCATCACAATACACATCTGTAACGTGTATGATTTCATCACCTATATATATACAATCGTTTTTATCAACAGATTTTATTTTGTCGAGCGAGACAATATAAGAGCGGTTGACTCGCATAAAACCATAATTTTCCAATTGTTGCTCAACGGCTTTCATTGTCATAAGCGAAATTATGGGTTTTTGCGGTGGCAAAAAAACAAACTTTACATAATCTTTCAAACCACAGACATAAAGCAACTCTTCAGGACGGACTCTAACCAACATTCCGTCGCTTTTTACAAATATATCGTTTTGAATTGCAGAGTTTTGTGATTGTTTAAGTTCGTACCATTCCAAACATTTGTTAACTGCCTTTAGAAACTTTGAATAACTAATCGGCTTCAACAAATAATCCGCAGCCGATACATCATAACTTTCAAAAGCATATTGTTTGAAAGCAGTTGTAAAAATAATTTTGGTTTCTCCTCTTATGGATTTTGAAAATTCAAGCCCGTCAAAATCTGGCATTTGAATATCCAAAAATAAAATATCTGGAGGATTATTGTTAACATAATCTAATGCAGCAACGCTGTCAGTAAAACCAATAACAAATTTCAAAAAAGACGTTCTTGAAATATACGTTTTTATCAATTCCACCGCTTGAGGTTCATCGTCTATAACTACGCATGAAAGGTCCATTTTTTTTCTACATTTTTCAGCAAAAATAAACTTTTTCTAATAAAAAAGAAAAAATTATTTTTTATTAGAAAAAATATTTTTACATTTGCGCAAACAAATTTTTTTAGAAAATGAAAACATTAAAATTGCATAACGGTTCACATTTCCATTTCCATCATTTTCATTATGGAAACAATTTCGTTGTGCGGTTTTAAGAATAAAATAATTTACACATTAATTTTATCAAAACTGAGCCGTACAAAAAATATCGGTTCAGTTTTTTTTTATTTTTAAGAACACTTAAATAATAATTACATATAAAAAATGGAAAGATTAAAAATAGCAATTCAGAAATCGGGTCGTTTGAGCGACAAGTCGATAGAACTTTTTGAAAAAGCAGGAATCAGTGCCTCTAACAATTCTTCAAGGCTTTTGTTTGCCTCTGCTTCGGATTTTCCGATTGACATTCTTTATTTGAGGGACGATGATATTCCTCAATGCGTTGCAGACGGTGTTGCTGATGCTGGAATCGTTGGCGAAAACGTTATTTGGGAAACTGGTCAAAAAGTTGTAACGGCAGAAAAACTCGGATTCGGAAAATGCAGACTTTCGCTCGCAATTCCACGCGATGCACAATATTCGGGGTTGGACTGGTTTAACAGTAAAAAAATCGCAACAACGTATCCTAATATTTTGAAAAAAGTTCTTCAAGACAACAATTTAACCGCTGATATTCACGTAATTAACGGCTCCGTTGAAATTTGTCCTGTCATTGGCTTAGCTGATGCTATTTTCGATATTGTTTCAACAGGTAGCACACTTTTATCAAACGGACTTGTTGAAAAGGAAAAAATGGTTTATTCAGAGGCGGTTTTAATCAAAAACGATAAGTTGAATGAAGGAAAAGAGCAAATTTTGGAAAAACTTTTGTTCCGTATTCACGCTATAAAAGCCGCTAAATCAAATAAATACATTCTTCTTAACGCTCCAAAAGACAAACTTGAGGATATTATAAAATTACTTCCGGGCATGAAATCTCCGTCTGTTTTGCCACTTGCTGACAGCAACTGGGTTTCGGTTCATTCGGTTGTTGAAGAAAGCAAGTTTTGGGACATAATTGACCAACTAAGAGCCGCAGGAGCACAAGGAATTTTAGTTGTCCCGATTGAAAAAATGATTTTGTAGTTTTAATTCGGTGATAAAAAAATTAAAATTATGTTTATTATTGACTATAAAGACGACAAAGATTTTTTGAAAAAATCCTCACGTCCCGCTTCCAAAACTGCTGAAATTGAGCCTATTGTCAAAGACGTTTTAGAAAACGTTAAAACAAATGGAGACAAAGCGTTACGGGAATTGTCAGAAAAATTTGACGGCTCTTGTCCCGACAACTTTTTGGTTTCTGACTCCGAATTTGAAAAAGCCGAAAAAGAAGTACCAGAAGATTTAAAAGCCGCAATCAACATTGCCAAAGAAAATATCGAAAAATTTCACAAAGCACAATTACAGAGTGAGATAATAAAAGTTGAAACTTCAAAAGGCGTTGTTTGTTGGCAAAAAGCGGTCGGAATCGAAA
>CAJOGF010000147.1 GCA_905233995.1 uncultured Bacteroidales bacterium
AAAGCAAATAAACTGCGAAAGGTCAACATGTTACTATATTTTTGAGCGCAAATTCATCGACATACCTTTGCTCGAAAAAATCTGCAAAGCCCTCGGACATAACTTCTGCGTCGAACTTTCAGAATACATGGAAACCGCCATGTCCTCAAATGTCCAAAAATATTCAACACAAGTGTCCAAAAATATCCAATAGCAAACGCTTTGCGGAATGGGAGAGGGGTTGTAAATTTGCAGTGTAGAGAAACGGAAAATACGAGCCGCCGACTTAAAGGGTGTAGTGGAAACTTTTAATATGCGATAGCAATTATGGGCGCAAAAACATTAATAATCACAATTTGCATTGTTCTTTTCTCGCATATAGCGAATGCCCAATGGTTTTGGGAGTCTGCGGAAAGTTTGTATGAACAAGGGATGAATTATTATAAGTCCAAAGACTATAATAATGCTGTGGCATATTGGACAAAAGCAGCAGAAAAAGATAATGTAGATGCTCAATTTGAGCTTGGATGTATGTATTGTGCGGGAAAGGGTGTTGATAAAGATTACAAAACCGCATTTAACTACCTTAAAAAGGCTTCTGATGGTGGAAATAAAGGTGCTAAATTTTTTCTTGGCTTAATGTATTTGCTCGGAAATGGGGTAACGGAAAACGGACAGACTGCATTTGGTTTCTTTAAAACCGCCGCTGATATGGGGCATAGAGGAGCTTGTTATTATGTAGGTAAATATTATTACTATGGTAGTTACGGCGTTAGCATAGACTATAAAAAGGCATTATACTATTTTGAGAAAGCTGAAATTAGAATTAATGGTTCCGCATACAGATACTTAGGACATATTTACTATATGGGGTTAGGTGTAACTCGCGACTATAAGAAAGCATTTGCCTATTATAAAAAAGCGGTTGAGAATGGCTGTGAGGTTGCAAAATTATATGTTGGTGATTTATATTATAGTGGTTATGCCGGAGAAAAAAATTATGCGAAAGCATTCGAATTGTTGAAACCATTTGCTGATAAAGAATACGTACTTGCGCAAGAAGACATTGGGGCAATGTATTTATTTGGAAGAGGTGTAGTCCAAAACTATGTGACAAGCGCATATTATTTTCAAAAAGCGGCAAATAATGGAAGTGCTTATGGCAACAGAATGTTGGGCATAATTTATTATGAGGGTTTAGGCGTTGCCCAAAATAAATCTTTGGGACGACAATACTTAACACAAGCCATAAAACAAGGAGACAAAAGTGCACAAGAGATACTCGATGATTATCAAACAGCAGAAAAATATAATAAAAGATTTAGTGCACTTGATAACCTGATACAAAATATTCCTGGTGCTAGTACATTTTATAATATCGGAAAAGGTGTTGGAGAATTCATTGGTTCATTCACAAGTGATGATTAATATGAGTATTTCAATATAATGTTTCCGTACTAATTAGAATTAACAAAAGTTTCAGTGTATTGAATTAAAAACAGAACCAAAAATGAATAAAATATTTGGAAAAGACCTATATTCTATTGGTAAAGTGGTAAATAATATTGTTGACTTTCAACAGATTATTGACGAAATAAAGCAATCTAACCTCCAATCTGGTGACATATTTTTGTTTAGAGGAGAGGCAAAAGATTATGGTCGCACCAAATTAACGCCACAATTATTTAGAAAATCAGAATGGATAGAAAATGAGCATATAATGCTTAATCGTTATATCTCAAAGTTCCCTGATGTTTTTCCAACGGGGACAAGTGCATTTGATGTGATAATTTATGCTGATCATTATTCTTTGCCAACAAGAGTGTTAGATGTATCGTATTCTCCATTAGTAGCGTTGTATATGGCTTGCTGCAATCACGACAAAGATGATGGATTTGTGTATTTGTTCAAAGTCAAGAAAAGCAAAATCAAATTTTGGAATAGTGATACAGTGGCTTTATTATCGAATATTGCCAAAATGGAACCATCATTTGATTCCTCAAAGATATCCAAAACGGATATAGGTAGGCTTCTACACTACGTAAGGGACGAAAGAAATGATTTTTACCAAATGTACGAAGATAATGAACTCCAAAATTATCAGGGAGAACTTTCTAAAATCGTTTGTGTTGAATCAAAACAAATCAACAAAAGAATAATAAATCAACAAGGATTATTCTTTTTGTTCGGTATCAATGGTACAAAGAACGATTACAAGAATTTGGAATTTGATGATGATGTCGTCATTTATCAAATAAAGATTGATAAGAACTCCAAGTCAAAAATTTTAAGTCAACTATCACAATATGGTGTTGATAACATGACGATGTTTCCTGATATGCAAAATGTGTGCGAAGCATTGAAGGCGGAAAATTACGATTGTAGCAAAGATAATAGGATTCACTGCAATTGTGTGTCAATGAGCGGCAACAGATTTTCTTCCTTGTTGTCAAAATAGTTTTTTTTCATTTCCTCAAAATGTTTTCGCCCAAAATCCGTAATATTCTCAAAATGGTAGAAAGACCATCCCCACCCGATATATTCTTTTTTTACAAGAATCCCGCCCCTTATTTTCACAAAACCGCAAAAAACCGAATTTTGTGAAAATATAACGGCTTTTATTTTCACAAAATTGCAAAAATCGTTTGTTTATGAAAATAAAAAGGCTTATATTTGCACAACGGCATCGAACACCTCAATATCGTCGATTTCCTGATGCACAAGGTGGGATTGCATTTGACGTAAAGTTTTTTTTGCCATTTTTTTTCATTTCCTCAAAATGTTTTTGCCCGAAATCCGTAATATTCTCAAAATGTTTTCACCCAAAATATCCGAAAATACCAAAATGTTTTCGCCAAAAATATCCGAAAATACGGAAATGTTTTCACCCAAAATATCCGAAAATACGGAAATGTCGCCCCGTTACACCAGCCCAGCCATATAGACGGGCAGAAACCTGATGTTGTTTTCGATTTTTAGGTCGGCGGGATGGAGTACCGTGGGCGTGGACACAAAGCCTGAATATTTGGTGGTGAACTTGTTGAGCGACGAGAAAGTGTAATTCTTGCCGCTTTTGACCTCCAACGGGATTATGTTGTGGTGGCTTGTTACCTTGCTTTTGGCAATGAGGAAATCAATCTCCATGCGGTCCAAAGCCGAAGCCGACGACTTGCTGAAAAAATACAATTTATGCCCTGATGCAACAAGCATCTGAGCCACAATGTTTTCCATCAACATGCCTTCATTTACGTCAAGTTTCCCGAATAGAAGTTTCCGATAGATGTCCTCTGCCACAATCCCACGCTCATCGAAAGCATGACTTATCAGCAAACCGGTGTCGTTCATATAGCATTTCATTGTCGTGCGCTCCTCATTCATTTTAAGGCCGATGTTAGGTTCAGTGGCATTGAAGCAAATGTTAACGACCTGTGAATCTTTGAGCCAAAAAAATGCCTCGTCCCAATCTCGCAGCCTTGCATCGGGATTCAAGGAGGAGAGGCGGAATTTTTTTTCGTGTTTGGAGAGTTGGGAGGGTATGCTATCGAAAATTTCAGCAACCTTTTCGGCGTTTCCTGCGGCATAATTGAAAATATCATTGCGATAAATATTCAATATGTCGCGCTTTACAGCATCTACACTCTCAAAATCCATAGTTTCCAAATAAGTACATACAGCCAACGGCATACCGCCAACCATGATGTATTGTCTGAAAATATCCATCACCTTGCGGTGGAAAACCTGTCCAAGCGGCTTGCTGTCTGTGTACATTTTCTTGATGAAATCCATTAGCATGTCGTTACCAGTCGCCCACAAAAATTCCTCAAAATCAAGCGGATGCATTTTGATAGAGGTTTCTTCGGAAGGAATTACGATGCCCTGCACGTTTTTTTTGATGCTTACAAGCGAGTCCGTTTCTATGTAATCGTAGCGTCCGTCAGCGACAAGAAATTTTACCGCAGCCCTCGCCCTTGGACACAGCTGTATCTCGTCCAATATTATCAGCGACTTGCGCTCGTAAAGCCTCACTTTGTAATGCAGGCTGAGATAAAAAAACAGCGTGTCGAGGTCTTCAAGATAAAGGTCAAACCATTCCCTTACCAATGCAGGAGCCTTGTTGAAGTCTATCAATATGTAGCTGTCATATTCCTGTTTGGCAAATTGCTCAGCGATGAAACTCTTGCCAATGCGCCGCGCACCCTCAATGAGCAAAGCCGATTTTCCTTGCCTTTTTTGCTTCCAATCTAGGAGTTGCGAATATATTTTACGTTTCAAAATCATCTTTTTTACACGTTTTTGAGATTTTTATGAGCGCAAATTTACACGTTTTTAAGATTTTTTGCAAGCGGAATACGCACGTTTTTAAGATTTTTTTTCGTGTAATCCATCTCCTAAGCCCCAGTCGAAAAAAATTTGACAATGCAAAAAAAGATTGTTAACTTTGCAACCGACAATATCGAATTTAATCATCAACAAAAAAGCATTATGAAAAAATCATTCCTAATCATCCCCGCCCTCGCGCTGTTGGCATCCTGCGGCGGCAATCAAAACCAAACCAATGGCAGAGCAACCGACACAACCGTTACAACCGACACAACCAACACAGCCGCTAACACGCCAACTGAAACCGCCTCCAAGCCTGACCATGATGACGATAAATCTGTAGCCATGCAGGTTTGGGATATTTTGCTCAAAAGTTACGACCCTTTTGAAACCTTGGAGGGCGACGAACAGCCTACGCCCCAAATGATTGCCAAAAACCGAAAATATATCAAAGAAGAGTCTCCTCGATTGGCAGTTTTTGATTCCGATTCCGAAACCGAAGGTTTTGCAGAAACCGTTGCATGTTACATGCACGACGACGGCTATTGGATTGTGCTTGATTATTGGACTTCTACCGACAGTCCAGACCGCAATCTTACCGTTTACAACTATCAGGACGGCAAACTCACCCGCATAGACGATTATTTTCCCGTCGATTTTTTGAGCAACGGCAAATATATCGGCACATTAAATGAGGACGAGATAGGAGTGGTCCGCGACACTGACGAGGAAGAAGAATGTTTTTGGTACAAATGGGACGGGAAAAGGTTTGTGAAACAATAAATGTAAGAGTTTTCTTTCGCTGATTCATCCCCCAAAGTATTCCTCCCTCAGCATCCGCGCCTTGGTTTCTGCCATTTCGCGGTGGCGGGGATGGTTTTTGTATAGATATTCCGCCACTTTGCAAAACTCCTCTGTCTGGCTGGGGTCAAAGTATGCCGAACATCGTTCGACGTCGCCATTGGCGGCAAGGGCAAGATATTCGTCGTTAAGTTCCTCCGCCACAGCGCCCATCCAATACTGTTCGTCGTCGTCCCAAAAGCCTTTTACCATAATGCCGACAATCGAAAAATGGTGATGCCCGCGTACAAGGTGCAACGAAAGAATGTCGCTTATCGTAACGCTTACAAATTCCGAAAAAATATAGTCTATCAATCCGTGCCGCACGTCAAAATGCTTGGGCAGCAAGCGGTTGACCGTATCAAAAACGGGATTCATATCGATATACTTAGTATCGGACGCCCATTCCACTGGCTTGATGAGGTGTTCGAGCAATTCTTTTATAAACTCCTTGACGGCAAACCGCACATATTCGCCGCCGGGCTGCAAAAACGCAACGGCGACATCGCGACAGTCTTGTTTTAGGCAGCATGGCACATAAACGTCCAATTTTTCGGTTGCCGTTTCAAAAATCTCTTGCTCGTTGATGTTTGAAAAATCTTTTTCCATAATGTTGTGGTGTTATGGGACAAAGATAAATATTTTTTCTTGTCATTGACAAAAAAATCAATAAATTTGCGGCAAATAATCAAATATACATCAACCTGAAAATGCACGTTAATTTCATTTGAACAACGAATTAAACGAATAAAACGAACAAATTAATTAAACAAATAATTTAAAATCAACAAGTTAATTTTAAATTTTACGAANGCTTAAAGCTTGCGTCTTTTGTTTAATATAACTATCTGTTAGACAAATTTGTTTTATTCGTTTAATTCGTTGTTAAAAAAATCAAATGAAATCGACGTGCTGAAAATGAGATTGTTGTCAATTCCCCGCAAATCTGATTAAATCTCAACCATTTTTTTACCACGAAACACACAGAAATCACAGAATTACTTTTTTAGAGTTTCTGTGATTTCCGTGCTTTCTGTGTTTGAAAAAAAACTATTTTTTCAACAACTCAAAATCCATTCCCCTCTGTTTCAGTGTCAATTTGTTGTTTTCTACATCGAAACGAATCACGATGCCGGCGGGTTTGAACTCAAACTCGTTTTCGGAAAGGGCATTGAGCGGAAATGACGGTTGACATGTGCCCTGACCTGTCAATTGTCCGTCCTTGACTGCAACCGTCAAATCCATTCCCAAAGCGTTGGAATGATAAACGCCTTCGTATTTTGAGAGTTGCTCGGTGTCAACGGCTTGATATTGAAATGTTTCCAGTTCGCCTGACTTTTTGAAAACGAACTCGCCGCCGTGTTGGTGCAATGTGAACGTGTGGTTTGTCAAGTCGAAAACCATCTTTGCGCCCGCCGCCTTGAACTCAAACTCGGTTTCGGAAATTGCATCGAGCGGAAAACTCGGCTGCCCAGTTGCCTGCGCCGCAAGTTGAGTGCCTGTGGAAGTGATTTCAATGTCCATTTTCAACTGTTCGCAGGTGTACTTGCCCTCGTATTTTTTCAAGGTTTCGGCGGGGAGGGTGATGTATTGTTGATTGGGTTCGGGGGCAATGCCAAGAATCGCGTTCATCAAGTTGGCAGCGTCAGAAAACGAACTATTGGAGCAAAAAACGATGGTTTTGTCGTCAATCTTTATCATCACCGCAGCAAAACCGTGAATGCCGCCCGTGTGTCCAAATCCCTTGTAATCACCGTAACCCATTGGAAACAAACCGCGTCCCCAATTGTCCTTAAATTCCTTCATCTGTTCAAAAATTCCGTTGCCAAAGTAGCCGGAAGTGAGTGCATTGAAGAATTTCAGGAGGTCGCCCGGAGTTGAGTACATCGCGCCCGCACCCAAAACCGCCGAAGGGTCAAATTCTTCCAACCTTTCGCCCGAAAGACTGAACGACTGAGCAAATCCATCGTTAGAATTGATCGGAGTGGTGCAAATGCCAGTGTTGCCGAGTTGTAACGATTTGATAATCTGTTCGTTCATCAATTCTCCGTAACTCTTGCCGCACACGTCTTCAATGATGTAGGTCAGGAGGATAAAACCCGAATTGCAGTAGCGGAACGTGCTGTCGGGCGCAAAGTTGGTGCCAGCCTTGGCGATGCGCTCAATCATCTGTGAGCGGGTCTGCGGCTTGGTGTAATAAGTGATGAACTCGTCGAATTTGTCGTTGACCACATCGCAAAGTCCGCTGCGGTGATAAAGTAGCATATCTACCGTAATTTTCTCTGCATTAGGGATTTGATCCTCTGGGAAATACTTGCTCAGCGGGTCTGAGAGCGAGAGTTTGCCCTCTTGTGCCGCCTTCAACACCAGCACCGACATAAAAGTCTTGGTGATAGAGCCGATGCGGAATTTTGTGTCGGCGTTTACGGCGATTTTGTTTTCGATGTCGGCGTATCCGAGCGACTTCTGATAGACCGTCTTGCCGTTTTCCTGAATTTCAATCGAGCCCATAAACTTGTCGGGGTTTTCGGCAAAATACTTGTCCACCCTCTCGCTGATGGTCTGAGGCTGTTGCTGAGCCTGCGAACACGCCCCCAACGCCAAAGCACATACAAATGCCATTGCAAATGATTTGAATGTTTTCATTTTTTTACAGATTTAGTGGTTTGAAATCTTTTCCGCAAAGATAACTACGAAAACGTTTTGCCTCCAAATATTTTTTTGATTGATGTTGCAGTGTAAATGTTTGATAATTAGCGATATAAAAGGATTTTGATACAAAAAGTTTAACAGCGTTGCCGTTTTGTTACGTTGTGAGAATCAGAGAGTTGGGGAAGATGTTGTATTAATACAAAAAAGGGCGGAAAAAAGTTATACTATGGCGCAATCTCGATTTTTTTGGCAGATTGCGCCACATTTTGATGTTATATCATGGCGCAATCTCGATTTTTATGACTAAAAAATCTATTAAGGTTTTCACCCCTCGAAAACCGCCGAACCTTCTCCGTAAGTGGTAAAAAAAATATAGTTACGGAGCATGTTTTAAAAATTAACAATCTCATTATTAATTGTTTATGTGAAAATTACTGTAAAGTTTTAAAAGATAACAAATACATAATTAATTGATTATACGAATGTTACAACAACACAAACATAAAACATCGACCGTAAGTGGTAAATAAAACACAGTTACGGAGCAAGTTTTTTTTTAAATAATGCAATAAATCAGAAAAATAATAGTATCTTTGCAACAATAAAAACATAAAAAAAATTACAAGTATGTTGATAGGACGCAAACACGAACAATCACTATTAAAACTCTGTGTAGAATCGAAGAGAGCAGAGTTTATAGCCGTCTATGGACGAAGACGCATAGGTAAGACGTTCCTAATAAAGCAATATTTCAACAACAAATTCAGTTTTTACGTTACGGGTATATACAATGCGAGCAAAGACGAACAGTTGAAAAACTTTTATAGGCAACTCAACACATTGTCAACAAAGAAATTCGATATAAAACAAGACTGGTACGACGCATTCAACGACCTCAAAATATATCTTTCAAGTCTTAAAACAAAGAATATCATTGTTTTTTTTGACGAAATGCCATGGCTCGACACCCACAACTCCAAGTTTATAAAAGCGTTAGAACTTTTTTGGAACTCATGGGGGGCTGACTGCGAAAGACTCAAACTAATTGTATGCGGTTCGGCGACAACATGGATGATGGAAAAACTCATCGCCAACAAAGGTGGGCTTCATAATCGTGTAACGCTCCAAATGCACCTAAGCCCCTTTTCGCTTGGTGAGACAGAAGAGTTTCTAAAAAAAACGGGAATCGAATGGAACCGCTACCAAATCATCGAGTTATACATGATTTTGGGAGGAGTTCCATTTTACCTGACGCTACTCGAAAAGAATCTCTCCTTCGCCGCCAACATCAATGCTCTTTTTTTTGCACAAAACGGAAAAATGCGCAACGAATACGACATACTTTTCAATTCGTTGTTTGTCAACAGCAACTTATACAAGACCGTAGTGAGCATTATGGTCAAAAAAAATCTTGGAACGACACGCAACGAGTTGGTTTGCTGCACAAAAATTGACGGCGGTCAACTCACCAAAATTCTGAAAAACCTTGAAACATGCGATTTTATTCGACACTACAACGCATTTGGAATGAAAGAACGAGGCGTAATGTACCAACTTACAGACAATTTCACATTGTTTTACCACAAATTTCAACGCGATTTTTTCAGCGGCAACGAAAATTTTTGGCAGACATTCTCCGACACGCCAAAGCACAACTCATGGAGCGGTTATGCCTTTGAGCAAGTATGCCTAAATCATCTTGCACAAATAAAAAAAGCATTGGGAATCAACGGCATACATTCAGAAATATGCTCATGGAGTTCATCTGAGGCACAGATAGACCTCTTGATTAACCGAAACGACCAAGTTATAAGTCTTTGCGAAATGAAATACTCACGAAATCCTTACGAACTCAAAAAAAACTACTATGAGAAACTAATTGAACGTAGAGAATTGTTTCGCAGCAAGACAAAAACCAACAAAGCATTGCAATTTGTCTTTGTAACTACATATCCGCTCAAACGAACACCATACTCCGACATGATTCAACAAGTGTTAACAGCGGACGACTTGTTTGAGTAAAAAATTTATTAAGGTTTTCACCCCTCGAAAACCGCCGAAAAAATTTTCTTGAAAAAAAGATGAAAAAAATGTTTTGCGAGTGTAAATATTTTGTAAATTTGCCACCGAGTACAAACTAAAAAAAAACGAAAATGAACAAAAAGCCACGGGCTTTCCGTCGGCGAAATAATAACTAACATAAAGTATAAACCATAAGCGTTTGCTGATATTATTCGGAACTCTGAAAATTTGGCGATTTGAAAGTAGTTCAATCTAGGATAAGTTCGCGAACGTCCGTGCATTGCGTGGACGCGAATAAAAGAACTTATAGATTGAACAGGTTACGCCAAATACCTCAGAGTACATAAGGAGTGTTCACGCACTTTTTATGTCCGCTGGTAAACAAGGTATTTGAGGTAGCCTGTTTTTCCGATAAGTACGAGAATATGGGACTATTAAGAAGAACAAATAAACAAGAAACAAATAGTATTACTCCTTATAGTGTAGAGTGTACAAAAGTGCAAGTTGTATATACTGCATTGATTAACAAATGTTTTAACGAGGTCATGTCTCGTAAAGGGCAAAACGAATTATTCACGCTTACTGATGCAGAAAGCATTACAACAGCGTTGTTAGCAACGGTAAATGCCGATTTAGGAGAAATACCGCCACAATTCAAAGCCGCTTGCGATTTGTCGTTAGCAATCATTGCTCCATCTGCACTGGAAAAAAAGAAATACATAAAATCTGCCGTTGGCGTTGCTGGTGGTGTAACTGGGATTGGAATGATCCTCGGCGCATTAGGGGCAGTATTAGGATGGGGGGCAGGAGTTATTGCCGCAGTTCAAGCGTTCTTCGTTGGTGTCAGTCTGACTGGTCCAATTGCTCTTATCATAGGAGGACTCTCGATAGCAGGAATTGCCACATATTTTGCATTTTCTAAAACAGACAATGCAACTCTTGCACAAAAATTTAAAGAGGCTCTAATAAAGCAAACAGAGAAAGCAATAGAAACGAATTGGGATAAGTTCAAAAACAAGTATTAATAGTCTATGGAATGGGAGAATCTGAGATTAACGGAAGTTTTTGTTGTGCCAGGGAAAGTGGCATACATGCAAATACCGCAAGAAAGTATCGTCTCTTTCTTCAATAAAACTTTTGCATCATGTGTTAAAGATCCATTGGTTGCCGATATAGCACAAGGCAAATGGCACAGATGGAAAGCAGGTCACGATTTGTTAATTGATGTCCCCAAAAGATTTGTTAACGATGGTATTCAAGGTGGTTTTAAGCACGTTGGTCATTTATTGACAGATGTTGCTACGCATGATGGTTTGCCATACCCACTTCTTTCAAAAAGTGGATTGGGTGATTTTCTTGTAACTAAATGCGGTATTAAAATAGAAAAATTATGTTTTACGCTAAATGACGCAGTCAATTTTGTTGACAAAGGAGTAAGCATTATCTGTGTTGGAGAAGGAGGCATGGACATTTTTAATGCATTTGCTGGTAATATGGAAATGAACTTTACCACTTTTTGTGACACATTTGGTGAGGGTGCATTTCAACTTGTGTTTGGAATTCCAACAGGTAATGGACTATTGATTGCAGCAGGTGTGGAAAATATATTCGCAGGGATTGTGTCGGCATGGAAAACTTTTACTATCCAAATTGACTTGCTCCCGTTCTTTGGTGCAACCTTAGCGTCAACTTTAATTGGTTTTTTGACAGCAAAATATATATGCAAAAATGAAATGACAGACGTTATTCAAAAATCAGTCAAAAGTGGAATGATAACGGCATTATTTCATGTGTCAGCCTCTTTCGGTTATGGAGCGGCGTTATGTTGTGCATATATTGAATATATCAAATTTTTGGCACAGCGTGATTCAAAACAAGTGGCAGATGTAATGAGAGTAGACAAGGATTATTATGAAAAATTTTTACAAGTTTTAGATAGTTTTGAAGATAAAAAAATTAGGGACGCATATTTGCAACTTGATAACTATGTAGTTAACAAAATTGCGACATCTGGCGGTTATGAAGCCTTAATCGGCTCCAAACGTTTAAGTGTGGCTATGTCGGCATTAAATGCTAATACAGACTCTGAATTAAAGCAGTTAATGCAAGGTGATTTCTTGGTAAATTATTTGAATAGGAGGTGAAAATGGGACAAAAACTAACAAGAAATAATCATTACATTTCACAGTTTTACATAAAAGAATTTTATGGTGATTCGTCTTGCCTATGGATTTATGACAAGGAGAAAGATAACTATTTTAAAAATGTTGCTCAGAACATATTCTACAAAAAAGATATGAATATAACAACGATTAATGGAGTTGAAAATGACGAAATAGAAAAAATGCAAGCATTATTGGAGGGGAAAATAAAGGTAAATTTTGAAGAAGTTAAGTCATTTATAGATTCATGGGACGAACATACCAAAATTAGTTGCAAAAATATGGAATTATTAATTTGGTTCGCTTATTTCACATTTTGGAGAAATCCTCAAACCGATAAGTTATATGATAGTATAAAGGATGGTATTGACGTTGATTTGGTATTAAGAATATTGGACCAATATTTTATGATACAAATACAAAAAGATGGTCGTGATGACTTTGGTAGTTTATTTAAAAGGATGTTGCTGCCATATATAATGTTAGAGGACAAAAGTGTGGTTCAGAGGATTGTTAAAAATTCAAGAATAATTGGAACAAAAGAACCGTCGTTATTGAATGACTTTCCAATAATATGTTATGGCAAGAAAAATTTCTCTAAATATATTGGTGAGGTTGAGTTTATATTCAGTGATTTTGTCTTTCCAATAACCAAAAATTTAGTTTTTATCTATTCTGAGAATTGTGCGTGGAATGAAATTGATGTTTTACTTCATAGCGGTAGTATTGGTAATATAACTGTTGAACTCTTTACCGAGTTCTTGTCGTATTTTAGAGACACTGCTCTGTTTATCAATGCAGAGCGATTTGTTTGTTGTGAGGATGAGAATAGACTAAAAAAAATACAAAAAATAAGTGGCAAAGAAATTCTTATTTTTGTATATTTGCGTTATTTCAAAGAAATAATAAGAAAAAAATAGTGTTTTTGAAATCACCTCTAATTGCCCATAACTTTCAAACAACCATTCTCACGCCCTATAATACAAGCAGTATAAGACAAAAACACGGCTGCGACTTGCTTAATCGCAGCCGTTTTTTATTATCCAAAAAAATACACCTTCTCCCTTGTAATTTCAAAAACAATCTGTATATTTGCCGTACACAAATTGACAACAAGTTATGCCAAAAGTATTGATATACATAACAGCCAAAATCATTTGGCAATTTCTGTTTTATAATACAGATTATTATGAAAACAGGGCGCACGTTCACGTAGGTAAACGTGATACACAAGACTTGTGCAAAATTTGGTTAGAACCTGACACCGAACTTGCAAAAAAAGGCGATTTGACAGATTCACAAGTTAAAGAAGTTTTGGAAATTGTTGAAAATCATAAAGATCAACTTATGCAGCAATGGCAAAACTTCAAGGCGGGAAACAAGATTACAATAATCAGAATTAAACATTAAAAACTATGTTCACACCCGAAGGATATTTCAACGTTACCCCGAAAATCAAGTCTCTTTCGTTTCCGAAGCGAGGATATTTTCAGGTGGCGTTAGAGGACGGACGCATTATAATAATGCCCGTGTCGGCATTTCCGAGTTTGAAGAAAGTGCCAGTCAAGGAACGCAAAAACTATTATTTCATAGGTGGCGGCGTTTCGTGGGATTCGTGTCCCGAAGTGATTCACATTGAACAAATTCTCGGCAACTTTCAGAACTACGCTCACGAAAAAACTGCGTAAATTGTTCATATTTGAAATGTTTACCCCCACTCAAAACCACTCCATTATGCCCCGAGTATTTGAAATAACCCCGAAGCGCATCAAGCGCACCAACAACACGGTTCTCACGCCCGAAATGAAAGTAACCGTCACGACCAAAATGCACACTTTCAATCCGTTTTACAACGGTGCGGAGGAAGTCAAAGAGGCGTATATGCGGCTGTATGGTTTTGATTACAAAAAAGCCTGTTGCACGCAGAGCGATTTCACGTTCAGGGCGTTGGATTAAGGGAATAAATTATTATCTTTGCACCAAATAATCAACACAAAATGATTACCGCAGACCGCATACAGTACCTCATAAGGCAGGGCGAAGGCTACAAGGTGGACTTCAAATCCGCAGTTCCGGCTAAGGTTCGAGAACTGTCGGAGGAGGTGTGCAGTTTTGCCAATGCGGGCGGAGGATTTATTTTTATCGGCGTTGACGACAAGGGCAAAATCATCGGCTGCAACATTACCAACAGCAAACGTTCGGCAATTTCTGACACAATTTCCGAAATATCGCCTCAAATTGATTTTGAGATGTATAGTGCTGATATTGAGGGAAAAACGGTTTGGGTGATTGACATTCCCGCAGGCAAAGACAAGCCTTATATCTGTGGCGGAAGCGTTTTTGTCCGACAAGGTCCAAATGCCCAAAAACTCCGCACTCGCAACGAGATGCTCGATTTTTTTCGAGAGTGCAACAGCGTCCATTATGATGCTACACCTGCCTACAACGTTGATTTACTGCAAGAAATCGACAAAGAATGTTTCGATACATTTTGCCGAATAGCCAAAATTTCGCGCAGCATCGACGATGCTCAAATCCTCGAAAACCTCGGTTGTTTCGACGAGCGCACTGGCAAACCCAAGGCTGGCGCAGTGATGTTTTTTGCATCTCATCCCGAAGTCCATTATCCTCAGTGTTGGGTGCATTGCGTGCTGTTCAAGGGTACCAACAATGTTTTCATCATCGACGACAAACGTATGTACGGTACTGTATATCAACAATATAAACAGACCATTGATTGGCTGATGCAAAAAATTGAAATGCGTGTTATTGTTGACGATGCCGGTCCGCACAAAGAAGTTTTTGAACTTCCGATAGATGCGCTTCGTGAGGCAATGATTAATGCTCTGAGCCATCGCGACTACTACGAATCGGGTGCTACTATTGTGGTTGCTGTTTACGACGACCGTGTTGAAATCAGCAATCCGGGCGGACTATTGCCGCAAGTGGCAGAAAATTTCGGACATAAGAGCCTATCACGTAATCCATTTATATTCAGTCTGTTTACTCGAATGCAACTTGTAGAAAAAGTTGGTTCGGGCATTCCGCGTATGATAGGATTGATGAAAGAATCTGGTCTCAACGAGCCAATTTTCTGCAAGGATGGAATCTTTTCCATTTCGTTCCCAAAAAACATCGGCAAATTTGTGGACGCAACTACGGAAAAGAATGATTCCAATGATAATGTCGATGTAAATGTCGGGATAAATGTCGGGATAAATGTCGGGATAAACGAACAGCAATTACTTGATTTAATAGCAAAAGAACCGACAATTACTGCCCCCGAAGCCGCTAAAATATTGAATTTGAGTGTTCGACAAGTAGAACGACTTATATCAACACTTAGGCATAATAATATTTTAGATCGTGTTGGAGCAAATAAAAATGGTAGTTGGATTATAAAAAAGTCGTAGTAAAACTATCAAATGTCGGGATAAATGTCGGGATAAATGTCGGGATAAATGCTGAAATGTCGGTGTAAATTGTTAAAGATTACTGCAAAGATTACTGTAAATGTAGTAGAAAATTCAAACGATGACACGTACCATACATATAATTTTTTTTGTTGCAATGCTCCTCCTTGTTGCTTGCACTCAACCGTCTGTAAACCAACCGATTTTTGATAAGGTTTATGGGCTGATAAACGATGGCGAGTGCAAGATGGCGCAGGAGTATTTCAAAAATCATAAGTCCGAAATCCATCCGCCGATGTCGCACGCCGACAGTATGTATTGCGACTTTTTGAACGAATATTTTGATTATTACAACACCGACGACAATGTTTTTGCGATTAAATCTTTTGCCGACACGTCGCGCATAAATAGTTTGATTGATTATTTCATAAAAAACTCTGATTATGAGAAACTTGCATATTCGTTACTGTTGAAAAGCCTCAAACTCTACATCTCCGCTCAGCACAACGATGGCGTATATTGTCTCAAACAGGCTGAAACTATCATTAAATCGTTGGACAATAGTGAGTTGAAATATATACTTGCGTCTGTAAATCTTAATTACAACACCAACAATCTTGATTGCAAAGCGGCGATGCCGTTGCTTGATACTGTTGCCAAATATGCTCATAATCAGCGCGAAAAGAACTATGGACGCATTATGAAATCGTTTTTTCTTTTTATCGACCATAATCCCGACCGCGACCCCGACGCTGCAAAACTCAATATGCGCCTTTGCGTTGCCGACACCACCGATTATTATTACCTGAGCAATTATGCGTGGATTCTTGCCGACGACGAACCCGAAAAATGCGAGCGTTATGCCCGTAAAGTGCTAAGCGACAGACCACAATCGTTTGCCGTCGATTATGCCCCAAAGCGTGCGGTCTTACTGCCGAGGCTGAGGATTTTTTCCAAAACAATCCGATTTTGGTTTCGTATCCGCAACTGATTGCATACGAGGAGTTTTACAATCATTACAAACTCATCGGCGACTATCAGAAGGCTGCGAAAATGGCAGATGTGGTCATCTCAATCAAAAACATTCTGATTAATTGGGTAAACGATTACAAAGTGTCGCAAAACGGTCTGAAATTCGATTTTGACAGGCAACAACTTGAAAATCAGAACCGTTTTCAGCGTTGGATTATTGCGTTTGTGATATTGGTGGCGGCGATGGTGTTTTTGGTGGTGATTCAGAAACGCCGTTATGAGCGCGAATTATCTGTGAACCGTCAGATACTCAAAGAGTCCCGCGACCGTATCGATGAACTCAACACTCTTGAAAAATCTGATGAAACCGACAAGGAAATCCAACGTTTACAGCGCAAAATCACCGAAATTGAGACCCGTTACGCCGAAATTTACCACGACGGCAAAATCCTCTACGACAGTATTTTTGTCCACAACGGCAATTCGGGACAATGGAACAAAAAGGATTACGAAAAATTCCTTGAATATTTCAAGACCATCGACCTCAGTCTCCTTGCCCAAATCGACGATGAATACCCCGGCATCAATCCCCGTCAAACATTTTATAAAATATTGGTTTCCAAAGGTTTCGACAAGCCCGCAATTATGAAAACAATGGCAATTCAAGAGGACGTTACCTTCCGCGCATTGAAGTCGAAAGTTGAGGGGCTGAGGCGGAAAGATAAACAGTAAAAGTAGGAATGAGCATCCAACTTGCTTCCAACGCATAAAGTCCAAATCTTCGCTCTCACGTGCGTCAATTTGCAGATTTAAAACCGTTCCTCCAACCAATACGTATGGTTTTATGCTCTCCATTTTAGAAACCGACTCAAAAATCTGATATGTTTTATCAGTCAACCCTTTCATTTCATCCTCCTGTTCAAAATCCTTGTTTCCATGCTTTTGATGTACATGTCGGGATTTTTGACGCGGAAATAGTACCACGCAAAAAAACTGTTGAGCGTAAAGAGGTAATCGCCTTGGGGGACGAGCCTTTCGAGCCAAACATGCTTAACCATTTGTTTGCCATAGAGTTCAAAAAGTACCTTTATTTCGTCCAAATCCAAGTAAATAAGCGTTTTTTCTATGATGGATTCAATATCAAATCTGTTAAATTCTGTTAAATCTTCATTCCTCTCATCCCTGACACTCAGCATTTCTAACCATTTGGTAACTATGAAACTTTTTTGTAAGTTCTTGCAGGGGAAGATTTTATGACGTAAATTTGCATCGTAAAAACAAACAAAATATTTACGCAAGATGAAAGAATTACAGACAA
>CAJOGF010000148.1 GCA_905233995.1 uncultured Bacteroidales bacterium
GTCTGTTATCCTGAACCTTTTGCAGTTCTTTTTCAGCGTTAATGCCTCAGAATAAATCTCTGCGATAGTTTCAGGCTCTTGCGCTTTGACGGCTTCCAATTCTTTGAAAAGGGCTTTGTCAGAGGCACAAAAAAGCCCTTGTTTTGCTCTATGAAACGTTGCCAAAGGCTTTGCGGCGAATAAATTTTGGGCAGCACTCTGCCTGAATGTCCGCCTGTCCAGTCAAAAGCGGGAAAAAGTTTTTGCAGTTCTTCCGCCGGCAAAACGGGGAAATACAGCGGATTGATTGCCGCGTCGATTTTCATGTCCATATAATAGACTTCGCCGCCTTTGCCGTTCCAGTGTGCGCCGAGGTACGGGTCAGAAATGAAATGTCCGCTCATGCAGATTCCGTTGTTTTTTCCCTCGCCGCATTTAACGAGGAAAAAACTGTCGCCTTTTTTGGCTTTGTCATGTTCCCAAACGCTCCAATTGAAGGTTTCGGTTTTTATATTTTTTATGGAATTTGTGAAATCTTCGTACTTAAAACTCGAAATTTCAGGATTCCAAAATAAGATTACGTGTTCATAGATTTAGTTTATTTTTCGTGCAACCAATTTGATATAATTTCGCTGATTTTGCCGATGATTTCTTTTGCCGGTTCGATTTTGGATTTCAACTCATCGGGTGCGACGTCGTAAACACAGTTGTAATCGCTCTGTTCGCGCAAAGTCTGCAACTGATTGTAAAAACGACCGTATTCTGCCGGAAAAATTCCAGTTTTTATGTAATAAAGTCCGAAAACTATGTGTGTTCCCTGATGTGTCTGGACTTTGTGTCCGTCTTTTATCAACAGCGCATTAACTGCGTGAAAAACAGAATAATACAATCTGTTTGCCGCAGTACTCCACAGTCCGGCGTTGACCAAAATTTCTATTTCGGAAAAAATTTTGACAGCCTTTTCCATTTCTAATTCCACAAGGGTTATGCGTTCTTCGTCAGTTAAACTCATTTTAGTACGATTTTATCGTGTTCTACATTTTTGTAATACGGCAGAAAAGTCCAACTCCGCCACTGCTTTTTTGTGTAAATATGCGTGCTGACATATTGCCCGATGTCCAACCCGAAATCATAAAAGGGGTAAGTCATATCATAATCATCGCTTGTAACAGTCTCGCTGTCAAGTAAAAGCAATAAATCCCAGTCGCTGTCGGGACGGGCAGTTCCCCGCGCCCTTGACCCGTAGAGATAAAGGGTGCTGTTTTCCGGCAAAATTTCCGCCGCTATTGACTTTAATTTTTTTATGACTTCGGACTGCACCATAACGCCGCAATATTTTTAATAAACGCAAAGTAAATGATTTTTCTCGGAAAGTGCAAATAAATTTTGCAACCATAAAAAATATTTGTAGTTTTGTGATGTTAAATAAAAATACGAAAAAAGAAACAGAAAATATAAATAACATATAATCATAGACTTAACGCCTTATTCTTTTTTGAGAAAACTGGACATTTTCTATTAGCATAAAGAATCTGGTGCGATAAAGTCCGCACATACGGTGTGGACTGCATTGTACTTTTTTATGCTAAGGTAGTCCAGAATCCTCTCAAAAGAAAAGTTACACTATTGTGCAGTCAACACCTATTTTTGTGTTACTGCCTAAATGTAAATACAATTTGAAAAATGGAGGAAAAAATTCACATAGGCAGCAAAATCAAAGAAAAACTTGAAGCCTCAGAGCATACTGTCGCGTGGCTTGCTCGTAAACTGAACTGCGACCGTACCAATATTTACCGCATTTATGGGCGCGAAAGCGTTGACACAAATCTTCTCTTGAAAATTTCAGAAGCATTAAAATTTGATTTCTTTGTTTATTACCGTCCGGAGATAAAGTGTGATTAATTATCACGGTTGCGTGATTTTTAATCACGGATTTTTGAGCAGTAAAATTTCCTATTTCTGTAAATTTGCAAAAACATTTGTTTAATTTAAATTTTAAAGAATTATGAAAAAATTACTATTACTGTCTTTGATATTTGTGGCTGTAATAAATTGTCAGGCACAGAACAACCGTTATCATTTACAAGTAGATAACAGCAGATATGATTCTAAATCATTTATAGAACAGCTTGAACGTGATCAGCAGGAACAAGAACAATGGTTAAGACAACAAGAACAAGAGCAATGGCTAAGACAACAAGAACAGCAGCAAGGTCAAAACCGATATCAACAGCAAGGACAAAATCAATATCAACCGAACTATCAATATTCATCACATACGACTCAAAAAAATACTTATGATAATTATAGCAGTAATTATAATAATATCCCGGATTGTTATACACTTGGAAAGTTACTCGATGATAAAACTGCGTTATCTGCATTTTTGCAAAGTAAAGGTTTTGAATGTTTGGAAGAAAATACAGATAGGATTGGTTTAGCCAATCTTAAAAGCGGTGTGTGTTTAATTGAAAAAAAAGAGCAAAAAACAGCATGGTTTTTCCCTGATATGTTCAAAAGCAAAATAAAATCTGATTTAGCATATTTTGCAAGATATAATATAAATATAGTAAAAGGAAACGTTGAATTTCAAGTTTATGACTATGCAGACATTATATTTCAGCTGAGCATAATGCCTGTGTATTATACACAAGATAATGAACCAATGTATGCGTTATTTATAATAAAATTAGAATCGTCCTCTGACAATTCTCTTGCTCATCAAAATTCTGCTGCCAAAGTCGAATCGAAAAAAGCTTTCAATTCGTATGTGCAGGCTGCATATAATGATTACAGAGAGGGTAGGTATCAATCGGCGAGAAAATATTTGACAGATGCGTATCGAATCTATGAAGAGGACAAGTTGGAATTAACAGAGGAAGAATCAAAAAACTACAATACGTTAAATGATATGTTGGCGAATGTTGACGAATATCATCCAACATTTAAGATTTATCCGACGGATATAGTTAAGGAATATCCTGATTTTGAGGAACTCGAAGATGATAATATTATTATAAAAAAAGTTATCATCTCTGATGATAAGACAATTATAGAAGTTTCGTATAAAAATACAGGGTATGCTTGGATGACAATTTCACCAGATACTTATATTAATATTAATGGTAAAAAATACAATTTGACCAAAACAGAAGGCATAGGAATTTTTCCGCGAAAAACGTATTTTAGTTCAGTCGGGCAGATAAAGGATTTTGCTTTATATTTCCCTGCCATACCCAAAACAACAGAAAAAATAGATTTGATAGAACCGGGAGATAGCTCTTGGAAATTTTTTGGTATAAAATTAAAGTGATGTTAACTAATATATAGAGATTATGAATAATTGTATAAACTGCGGGATAGAAATCCCTAAAAATGCGAATTATTGTCCGAAATGCGGAGCAGCGCAAATTGATTATTTTGTAAAAGAATGTAAAAACGATAAAGTGTTTGACTTCTTGCTGCATAAAATTTTACAAATCAAGTTAGGAGAAGATTACTCAAATTTTTTTGACAATCATGTTGATTATTTAGAAGGTGAATTTTCAACGCAATTTTCAGGATTGTTAAATTTGATTAGCGGAACGGAAACTGCAATAAAAGAATGTAAAGAAACTCTTGAAATTTTGGAAATGTACAATAGTATTATCAGTTCTTCACAAATGTTGACCGATAAAAAAGAACTTGATGATGAAAAAATTGCATTTCCGGGATTTGACTCGATCGGAGAAACAAGTTACTATCAGTACGCTTGCTTCTTTTTGAAAACTTTGAATTGTTTTAAGGAAGTTCAAAAGAATCTTAAAAAGGCAGATTTGGATAGTCATTGTACTACTTTGTCTTTTTATAAGGATATGTTGAAAAAGTGGAATGAAATAAAAGCCGATGGAATTAGTGTGTATAATATGCCTGAACATGTAATATTGGAGTTGTTGAAGATAAACATTTAACTCAAAACTCGGCGGAATGTGCATTTTTTTGCTACATTCCGCCGAGTTTCGTCTTTATTTTTCAAACAACTCCTCTCCCGTTACCACCGACTGAAATACCTCCGCATATTCGTTGCTTACGAGCGGATTGATGCCGATGTAGGTCAGATGAAATGTTTTTGACGTGTTGGCTTCTTCGAGGGCGGCGACGCGGCTGTAAAGTTTTGTAGCATAATCTTTCGTTACGGTGTAAGGAGATTTGCTGTATTTGATTTCGCAGACATTGACAATATCGTCGGCGCGGTCGATGAGGAGGTCGATTTGCATACCGACATTTTGACTGTCTTTTACGATGAGCGACGATTCTGAGGACGATACGCCTGCAATTTGCAACGCACTCTTAATCTGATGGATATGTTGCAGACAGATTTCTTCAAAGGCAATTCCACGCCACGACGAAATTTCGGATTCGTTGAGATGATTTTGCCAATAGTCGGTCTGACGGATGTCGCCGTTTTCCTTGAAATGCAGCCAAAACCAACAGAAATTGTCAGTCAATTTGTACATCACCTCGCGTTTGCTGCCGCCGTATGGAATGTACCGCGTTATAAAACCACTTTCTTCGAGTGCTTTCAAAACTTTTGAGAAATCTCCGTTGGGTTCAGATTCGGTCATTTTTGAAATTTCGTCACGAGTGAAACCCGAATGACGTTTACCAAGAGAACGTACAATTTCCATACATTTTTCAGCATTGTCGAATATGGAACTGAACAGACGCTCAAATTCGTCATTAAGTTTTGCAGTTCGGGTAAAAAACAGAGCATCAACGTTTTGCGCAAGACTATACGACGGATTAAAATAGTCTAAATAAAAAGGTATGCCGCCCAGAATCATATAAGCCTGTGTGATGTTGTAACGCGACATTTTGATTCCACGGCTGTTGAAAAACTCTTCGCTTTCGCCAAGAGAAAATGGATGAAGTTTCATTTCCAAAGTTAGACGGCCATACAGACCGCCTTTGTTGTTGATAAGATTGTCAATAATCCACGACGACGCGCTGCCACATACAACAAGGCAGAGGTTGTGCCGGGCGTTGCCCCAACCGTTCCAAAAAGCCTCCAATGCCGTCAGGAAACCTGACCGCGCGGTGTCCATCCAAGGCAATTCGTCGATGAAGACCACCTGCCGAGAGCCGTTGTCGATGCGCGTAAGGTATTGTTCCAAGAGAAAAAAAGCCTCCATCCATGTTTTAGGCGGTTCGATGCCGTCCATTCCGTGGCGTACCAGCGAAAAATAAAAGTTTTGGAGTTGGTCTTTTATCGTCATACGTTTTTTCTTGTCGTAAGGCGACAGCCCCGTATGCTTGAAGACCATATTGTCGCGGAAAACTTCGTTGATTAAAAAAGTTTTCCCGACCCTCCGCCTGCCGTAAACCGCGATAAATTCGGCGCGGTTGCTTTTTAAGCGGCGGTTGAGTTCCGCAATTTCCTGTTTTCTTCCAATTACTATGCACATAATCTTATCTTTTTTATGCCCCAAAGGTAGTAATTATTTTTGTTAATAAAAGTTAAATTTGGTAGAAAAATGCCTTTATTCCGCTACGAACTCCAAAAAATCGGTTTCGTAGCGGAATAAAGGCGTTTTTAAACTAAAATTATTATATATATTGTTGATAAGATTGCACCACTTAATAAATGTTAATTTCCTTTTCTCCAAACTTTTTTGCTAAGAATTTTGTCCAATTTCTCGAAAAGAGTTTTTCTTAAGGTTATGGTTTCTTTTAGACCTTGTCCGCGTTTTTCGTGTTCTGAACGTTTTGAACGCACATGAAAACGCCATTCGCGTTTCAAGCCGATGAAAAATTTTCTGTACGTCCACGCAAACAAGCCTAATGACGGTAGACAAATCAAATGTAAAAGCGAACACCACCAATTCCAAAGGTAGGTTTCAATCGCAAAAAATAATCCGTAAATTACCGGAAATGCTAATAAAGAACCTACTGCAAAACGGATTCCGCCCACAAACATTGTCATGTGAGCGTTGCCCGCTTTAAACTTTTTTGTCAGCGGATAGGGCGATAGAAATATCAAAATGTTAGGAATCGAGGCCACAACAAATAGCGGGAAAAGCAAAATCAAACACAAAAATCTGATTAACAGCGACCAAGGTTTCCACGGAATGTCAAAATTTTCGTCTGTTATCCTGAACCTTTTGCAGTTCTTTTTCAGCGTTAATGCCTCAGAATAAATCTCTGCGATAGTTTCAGGCTCTTGCGCTTTGACGGCTTCCAATGCTTTGTCAGAGGCTAATTTATCTGGTAAATATTTCTTGTTGCCTCCACAATCGGTACAATATTTAAAACCGTAAGTTTCTCTTATATAATCAATTGCTTCGTAGTTTTCGAGGTCGGTGATGTTCAACATCATATCCGCAATCCTTTGACGGACTACTGCATTGACGTTTCTTTGTGCCGTTCTTGGTTTGGTTTGGTAAAGTTCATAATAATCTTTGAGTGAAACAGGTTCGCCGCACTGAATTATCATGTCTTCACGGAATTTGAAATAGTTTGAATAATGGTTTATTAACGGCAAAATTTTTATATCCGCCTTAAAATCAGACTTTTTCGCCGCGTCAAAAGCCATTCTTAAATATCCTAACGAAAAATCGCCGAGCCAGCGTTTGTCCTGATTCAGGGCTTCGGGGAATATCAAAACCGAACCGCCTTCCAAAATTCTTTCGCCAGCCTCTGCAAAAATGTCGAAATTATTTTTCAGAGCGTCAACACCGTCAAAATCTATTCTAAAAGCAGGTAAAAGGTAAATACTGCGTAAAAAATTGCCTATAAAAGGGCGGTTGAAGGCATCTGCTCTCGTAAAAATGCTTACAACTCTATCGCGAAACGCAAATTCTACTCCGAGCGCATCGTTGAGAGCGTTTTGATGATTTGAAGCAATAATTAGCGGTGTACCTTTTTTAGGAATATTGTCTTTGCCCAAAACATATATATTCTTGTAATACATATTGTTATGACAAAGCCTTAAATAGTTTCTTAATACTCTAAAAACTACTTCGCCGATTAAACTTCTCTTTTTCTTCTTCAACATTTTTTTATTTTTTACAACAAAATTGCTTCAATTTACCTTCTCTTTTCAACAGTCTTTGAATTGCAAACCTTCCTGTTACAAG
>CAJOGF010000149.1 GCA_905233995.1 uncultured Bacteroidales bacterium
CAACTTCGCCAACACATTGTTTTCGTCGGACGAGGACGCATACAAAGTCCTGACACATGGCGACGGCTTTTTCCGTCTGTTTTTCAACGTCTTAAAGGATATGACTTCCGAAAACAACGCCTTGATTGGGCGGATTTTCATTTCGGGAGTTTCACCGCTGACGCTGAGCGACGTAACGAGCGGTTTCAACATTGCCCTCAACCTTTCCATTGATTCCAATCTCAACGATGCGATGGGCTTTGCCGAAAGCGATGTAAGAGAAATGTTGGAGTATTACCGTAACGAAACTGGCGTTTTCAAACATTCGATAAATCAGTTGGTTGAGATAATGAAACCTAATTACAACAACTATTGTTTCTCCATTGAATCAGTCTTTGAGGAGAGGGTTTTCAATTCGGATATGGTGTTGTATTTCGTCCAAAAATACATCTCGTCAAACGGCAAGATTCCCGAAAAACTTATCGACCCCAATGTTTCTACCGACTTTTTCAAGATGGAAAAGATGGTGAAACTCGAACAAACTTTCGGCGAAAAATCACGCATTATCCTCCAAATCATCAATGAAGGCAAAACAAATTTTGAACTCAACCCTGAGTTTGCGGTTGCGGAATTGTCAAATCCCGAAAATATGCAAAGTATGCTTTTTTACATGGGATTGCTCAGTTACGGTTTTGACAAGAACGGCTATCCGGCTTTCATTATTCCAAACGACACCGTTCGCCAGCAATATTGCCGTTACATGGTGAAATGTTACGAACAGTCGGTTGGTTGGCGCACAGACATAGCGACTTTGAGTTCTTTTTGGACGAAACTCGCCTTCGAGGGCGACTGCAAGCCGTTCATTTCGTATATCGCATCGGTCATGGGCGACAATTCCGCCGTCAGAGACTATGATGCTCAAGGCGAGTTTTTCGTAAAGGGATTCTTGCTGTCGCATTTTTGCAAAAATTCAGGTTATCAAGCGTTTACAGAATTAGAGGCGAATCACGGTTTCACGGATTTGTACCTCGAACCGTTAGGCTGGAAACGTCATGCTTACATGATTGAACTCAAATACTGCAACAAAACTGCACCTGATTCCAAAGTCGAGGAACTGAAAACCGCCGCTCAATCACAACTTCAACGCTACATCGCCGACCACCGTCTCCAAGAGAAATGCGCCGACAGAAAATGGGAACTTCATACGGCTGTTGTTGTGTTCAGAGGATGGAATTTGGAAGTATTGGAATAAAATCAGAAAAAATTGGACAAATTATTTTTATACTGACCAAAGCACGCAAATTATGTCGAAATTATTTCTGTTTTTTGTGATTTTTGCAACGGTGCTGACTTGTCATGCCTCAAACGACCGTAGTTTTTATACGCTCAACCGCCATAACGGGCTCAGTAACAATTGTATTTGGCAGTTGATTCAGTTGGACGACGGACGAATCGCAAGCATAACGCCAAATTCAGTGGATTTATTTGATGGTCAGGAGGTTACAACAATTCCTATTGACACGTCAAAGTATGTACAAATCCCGCTTTACAACGGCGCAACTCATGTCTACGCCGATCAAAATCATCTTTTATGGATAAAACAATGGCAACGGCTCTACTGCATCGACTTGAAAAAAATGTCGCAAAAAACTGTTGACGACTGGAATTTTGACGACTTTTATATCGACGGCTGCGGTGGTGTTTGGTATCTTAAAAACAACAAACTTCTGTGCAAAAATCCGGATTCACAACTTTCTTTCGGCTCCGAGGACGGAACCCTGCAAGATGTCATAAGAGTTGAAAATCAGATATTTACATTTTGGAATACGGGAGCATTAACCGCTTTTGACCTTTCGGGAAAGCGTGCGTTTTCTCTGTCGGCTTACGGTGGCGATTCTGTCAGAATGTACAAAGAAACTTCGCTCGTGGTTAAAGGCTTGAACAACAGACTTTACCAAGTTCGCACTGGAAGTGGAGGATCTATTCTTTCGGTTTTTGACATTAACACACACACATGGTCGAAAATTCTGTCAGAAAACTTTCTAATGCACACACTTACAATCACTTCCACGGGTTTTATTTATATCACGACTTCTGACGGTTATATAAAAATCAATTCTCAAACATTGGACGAAAAACGGTTCAAAACACTTTTGCTTCCCGATGGGACGGAACTTTCCGACGGTATCAACACTGTTTGTAGCGACCGTCAAGGCGGAATTTGGCTCGGAACATACAGCCACGGGCTGTTGTATTCGTCGCCACTAAGCGGCATTTTTGACACTCAACCGCTTGACATTGAGATAGAACCGATTTTGACAAAGATTTATATGACCGACATCGCGCCTACGTATGTCGAAAATATCGCTTGTGAACATGACGACAATTCGCCGGCGTTCCAGTTTTCAACCATGAATTATGTGCGACCTCATGCTACTTTTTACCGCTATAAATTTTCGGGAGGCGACAACGAGTGGCACGTTTTGTCGGCAGATTCGGCTGGAAATTTTGTGAGCGGTAACGGCGTTTTTTATTTCCCGCTCGTTGGGCTGTCGTCAGGAAAATACACTCTTGAAGTTCAGTCGTCAACGAACCCAGAAAATTGGCAAAACGCTAAAATCAAGTCAATCAATTTTTTAATTGCTCATCCTTGGTGGCAATCATGGCAGGCTTATCTGTGTTACTTTCTGATTTTCATGGCAGTATTGTATTTAGTTTTAAGGATTTACCGACAACGGCTCGAACGCAAAAGCCGTGAAGAAATGCTTTTGCTCCGTATCAAAAATCTTGTTGAGCAGGTGAATCGTTACGAAAATTCGCAAGCATTGGTTTTATTAAACGACAACGATGCCGCCGAACCCGAAGCGTCAGAGCCTGAGCCTTCGCCTCAAGACAAGGAGTTCATGGCAAAGGCTACTTTGTTGGTAGAGAAGCATTTATCTGACTCTCAATACGGTGTGGAACAACTTGCCGCCGACCTTTGCATGGAGCGCACGGGACTTTACAAGAAACTTACGGCAATGATTCAACAGTCGCCAGTGGCTTTTATACGAAGTATTCGACTTCACCGTGCCGCCACGCTTTTGGAAAGTAAAGAACTCACTATCACCGACATCGCTGAACGTACAGGTTTCTGTTCCGCAAGTTATTTTAGTAAATGTTTTCAGAAAGAGTTTGGCTGCAAGCCGTCGGAATATGACGGAAAAATCATTTTTCAATGAGTTTTTTGATTTCACCAACGGACAAGTTGAGTCGCTCTGCAATTTGTTCAGCAGATTGACCTAACGACTGTAAGGTTTTAACAAAAAGTTTTTGCTGTTCCGCCATTTTATTGTCTTTTGCCGCTAATTGATTTCTCTGTTCTGTCAGTTGATTTTGCTGTTCCAATATTTTGTTGTGTTGGTCGGAAATCATGCCACGAGCCTCTTTGAGAGCATCGGCGAGTTCGGCACGCTCATAACGTTCTCGCTTAAAACGGCGTTCCATCTCTTCTTCAAACTCAATTTTGCCACGCATATCGTCGTCGGCGGTGCCTTTCAAAAGGCGGTTTACAAGCGTTCGGTAATCGTCAGAACTATCTCTGTCTTCATCAATGTTGATATACTTTGGATTGTCTTTGTCAATTATTTGACGTTGATCAAAAATGCTCAAAAGTTTTTCAACGTGTTTCTTTGGTTTTGCCGCAAGATGTGGTATTTGAACAATGAAAAGGTCGTGTGTAAGTCCGTTTGGAAATTCATGATGACGAGGAATTTCAATTGTCTGTCCGTTCAAATCCTCAAAAATATATTTCCCTTTCAACACCGAATATTCCAATCCACTGCCCAAAGTGTGTCCGAGTATATAGACTGCATATATATGCATGGGTTTCAACAGAGTATACTCTTCACCTGTTTTACGATGTTTTTTGGTTATTTTAATGGAGTTTGCTTCGTTGCTGTACTGCAACCCCAAGTATTTCCGAAAACGAACAACCTCCTCCTCATCAAAGGCTTTTTGAAGTTCTATTGTTACAACTTCTTTTTGTTGTGTCTTTTTGTCAAGAACAGTTGCGCAAAAGTCCAGACGAACAATTTTCATTCCGTCATCGGTTACAATGGTGTAATCGTTGTTCTTGAGCGTGAGAACTTCTATTTTTTTGTCCAAAATGCTGCCCAAAAGCACCTTGGCGGCTTTGTCGTCCTCCATAAGGTACTTAAACACAGTGTCATATATCGGGTTGTAGACTTTTACCATGACCATTCATTTTTTTCGGCATAAAGGTAATGTTTTTTTCCTATTCTGACAAATAAAATTTGTAGCATTTTTGTAACAATTTGCTCAAAATTATTTAAACTTTTTCTTGTATTTTTGTTGATAAAATTAAAATTACAAGACAATGGAAGGTTTTTTATTGGTTGCAGTGGTTTTATCGTTTGCAAGTATTTGGGCGTGTAAAGCGGGGTACAAATTTGGAGTGCCAATTTTGTTGATGTTCCTTTTTATGGGGATGCTTTTTGGCGATGGCGGACTAAAACTCATAATGTTTGAAGATTTTGAAAGCGCTTCAACTATTGGAACAATTGCTTTGTGTGTGATACTTTTTTCTGGCGGTATGGACACCAAAATCTCTGACATTTAATCTAATTGAGGAGTCGGACGATTTGTCGCAACCTAAAAACTTCGATATGGAATTTTCAGACGATATAAATTCAGTTACAACCGAAATTCAAATCTCGCAACAAGACATCGAAGAACATGGAAAATTCATTATGAATTTACCTATTCCCGAAAATACTCTTGTTGTGATGATAAAACGTGAAGGATAATATTTTATCCCAAAAGGTAAGACTGAACTCCTTGATGGCGACCATCTTCTGCTTATAACCGATAACAAGGAGAGATTAATGCAGAGTCTCAACGCTGCTGGAATCAGTTACAATAATATCAAGACAGACAAAATCGTTAATGATTCGATAATTGACGACATCAAAGCACCTGTCAACACATTGAAAAACATTGGCGAAATGACTGTGGAAAAGATTATTGGAAAATAGGAGAGGGGCTTTTTGTGGTAAAAAACTTCACTCTTTTTTTTGAAATTTTGAACACGGTAGGAGTCGAAAAAAGATTTTTTTTTTTAAGTTTCAAAAACTAATGCTACATTTGCGAAAACAATAAACTTGTTTCAACTATGACTAACCAATCATCATTACAGTTATTTGAGGAGAAAAAAGTCCGCACCGTGTGGGACGACAAAGAAGAAAAGTGGTATTTTGCTGTTGTTGACGTGGTAGAAGTGTTGACAGACAGCAAAAATCCTACCGACTACATAAAAAAAATGAAAAAACGCGACCCTCAACTTGCCGAAGGGTGGGGACAATTTGTCTCCCCCCTTTCAATAGATACTGCGGGAGGCAAACAGCGTGTCAATTGTGCTGATACAGAGGGCATTTTCCGCATCATTCAGTCGATTCCGTCGCCCAAAGCCGAACCTTTCAAACAATGGATGGCGCAAGTGGCAAGTCAGCGTATCGACCAAATGCAAGACCCCGAACTTGATATTCAACAGGCAGTTGCCGACTACAAACGCCTTGGATATTCCGACGCTTGGATCAACCAACGCATAAAGTCCATCGAAGTCCGCAAGGAACTCACCGACGAATGGAAACGCACAGGCGTCCACGAGGGTATGGAATACGCTTCTCTCACCGACATAATAACAAAAGAATGGAGCGGTTTCACAACCAAACAGTACAAGAATTACAAGGGTCTAAAAAAGGAAAATCTCCGCGACAATATGACAAATGTGGAAATTGCGCTCAACATTTTGGCGGAAGCCTCAGCCACCGAACTTTCAAAGGAGAAGAATCCGCAAGGTTTCGACCAACAAAAACACATCGCCAAGGCCGGCGGCAGCGTTGCCAAAGCCGCCAAAAACCAACTGGAAAGCCAACTCGGACATTCCGTAATTTCACCCGCAAAGGCAACTGATTATATCTTGCCGCAAGGGGAAGAGGAATAAAAATGAATTTTTAAAAGTACAAACTTATGACCACAGACAGCAACGGTTTTAACCACACCAACGAACAGGAGCACAAGGATATTTGCTCAGCGATGATAGGCTTTATGGACAGCGGGAAGCCACAAGTAGGCATCTTTTGGTACGATGCCAAAGCACAGAGCCTTTTTGGTATCGAAAAAATCGATTCCGACAAGACACCGTTTATCAACGGCAAGGCAACTATCGGCAAACTACACAAAACCTATTGGCAAAAACAGCATCATCGCGCCGTAAGAGAAAACAACAGAGAATCAATATTTTACAAAGAGCATAACTACACAATGATACCGCGAGGCAGAATCTTTTTAGACGAACAGTCCGGCAAGTATCAGGTGTATGTTGGACATTGGATTGAAGATTTGCCCGATGTAAAAAGTTTCCGCTACCTCATCGAAGACGAGTTCAACCTACCCGAAGACTTTGATTTTGTCATCGACATCCATTGGGATTTAGGACACGGATGGAGCGAAGAATTGGTGTAAAAAGTTTTTGCGAATACAAAAATACTTGTTATATTTGCGGAAAGAATAAAAACAAGAATCAATTATGCCTAAAATAGTTAGATTTTATGGAATAATAATCAAGATGTTCTTTAAACCCAAAGAACACGAGCTTTCACACATTCACGCCATTTACAATGAATATGTGGGATTGTTCAACATTCAGACATTTGAAATATAAAACCACTTCCCGGAAACATATTATATGCCGAGTTTGATGACGGACGCAAGGTTAAATACGACCTCACCAACGACATCGCAAATCTGCCAAAATATTCTATGTTGACGGAAATTTCAGGTCTTTTTGAACAAGCAACCCTCGACACAAGCCGAACCGTCGTCTATTGGAACGACCTTGTTGATTTGCCAAGCGATACGATTTATGAGTATGGCGAGGCGGTGTGAAAAAGTTTTTGCAGGGTTGTGAATTATTTTTTATATTTGCGAAAGAATTAAAAAACGTGTACATTATGACAGCAATGCAACTAAATGCAGCATTACACCGCGAATTAAGTTATATTGTAACAGATTCCACGATGATGGAACAGGCGTTGAAATCGCTGCGCAAAATTAGGAAAGAGTGGAAGGCAGAACACAAGCCCCTCGACCCCGAAATCGCCAAGATTCCAGAGGAGTACCGCTGCGACCCATACGAAATAAGTCCATCGGGCGACCCGTTTTTTGCCGACAAGAGGAATGTGGAGGCACTTGACAAAATTTTCAGCGATAAGGATTCTATGGAGGTTTCTGGCGAACCACTGAAATCTCGCGAAGATATTGAACGGTTATTGGGATTGAGTTAAGTATGGTGTACATTATCGAAAAAACCAAAAGAGCCGAAAAAGACATCGCAGCGTTGGTCAAAAGTGGCAACAAATCCATTTTAAAGAAGTTGGCAGACCTTTTGGTTGAAATTGCCGAGCATCCCCGCACAGGCACAGGTCAGGTCGAACAACTGAAACATTACCCCTACAAACAAACTTGGTCACGGCGACTTAACCAAGAATACAGATTGGTTTACGAAATCCACGACGACACTGTAGTTGTGCTTGTGGTTTCGCTGATGGATCATTATGGGGAGAAATAAAACATAAAACGACTATGAACTTTTGGAAATTAGGTTGCGACTATTGGGGTAAAGGTCGTTTCAATTTTTATAGCGTACTCATTCAACATTCAATCGTAATTTATGGCGGCGACGATGAAAACATTATGGGTTACGTTTTTCGTCAGCAAGTGATGGAAAGTCTTGCCGAAGACCATGACACTCTGAAACTCAAAAACTTAAAACGTAATATTTTAATCGTTCCGAACACGAAGCCAGTTTTTTCGCTTTGGGAAGATATGCTAAAAAAGAAAGAACAAATCGCGCTTGTAGTTGACGAATACGGCGGCATGGACGGCATTGTTACAATGGAAGATATTATAGAAACACTTCTCGGTATAGAAATTCTTGACGAAAAAGATACCGTTGCTGATATGCAGCAGTTTGCTCGCGAACGCTGGAAACTCCGCCAAACAAAGTATAATTTTTTGGAAAAATAAAATATTGTAGTTGTCGTAAATTGTTAAATATTAAGTAAATAAAAAAAATTCAAAAAAAACTTCAAAAAAATTTTTTTATTCCAAATTACGTCTCTATTTTTGCAGTGTACTAATACATTGATACACTATGATACTAATCGACAACATAAAATTCAGTTATGGCAAACACGAGGTGTTTGATAATCTGAGCCTTCAATTTGAAGAAGGTAAAATCTACGGTCTTCTTGGCTTGAACGGCGCGGGAAAATCAACGCTACTTTATCTGATGTGCGGACTTATTTTTCCGCAAGGTGGTAAAATTGAGTTTAACGGCTACGATGTTACAAAACGAAATCCAAATGCTTTGGCAGATATGTTTCTCGTGCCGGAAGAGTTTGAACTGCCGAGGGTTACATTTGAAAAATATTGAAACTCAATGCGCCGTTCTACCCGAAATTCAGCCGCGAAACCTTGGACAAGTGCCTCAGCGGTTTCAATATGGACATCAACATCCGCCTCGACAAACTCTCGATGGGTCAGAAGAAAAAGGCGTTTATGTGTTTTGCCCTCGCCGCCAATACGTCGCTCCTGATTATGGACGAGCCGACCAACGGTCTTGACATTCCCTCAAAAAGTCAGTTCCGACAAGTGGTTTCGTCGTGCATGAACGACAACCGGACTATTGTAATTTCAACGCATCAAGTCCGTGATGTTGAGAACCTTATCGACCATATCACAATCATCAACGACAAAAAAGCCGTGTTTGATTACAGCGTTGCCGACATCACCGAAAAACTCTGTTTCACAACTGAAAAAATTGAAAATCCGCTTTTTACGCAAGAAGTTTTCGGCGGACAACTTTCGGTTTGCAAACGTCAAAACGAAAACGACGAAACTCCGCTCAACATCGAACTTTTGTTCAACGCGGTTTTGGCGGACAGCGGTAAAATCAACCAAGTTTTTACTAATTAGGAGGGCAAAATTATGAACGGAGTTTTTAGTTTTTTTAGGTTCTCAAAACTGCTGAAATCGCAGTTTCGGCTTGCTTCTACGCCGCTGATTGTCTATGTGTTAGCAACTCTGACGTTTTATTTTTTGACGGTTTGGCTTATCAAAATGCCCGGCACCAGGATTTGGCAGCCGTTTTGGGGCGTAACGTGCGTAACGGGTACTGCCGGAGTGCTTATTATGTCAAGTTTATTTTGCGCAAACGTCCGCAAAAAAATAGGTTTTCAGACCTTCAACCTTTTGCCCGTGTCAAACTTGGAAAAATATTTGGCAAGAGTGCTGATTTACAATGTTTTACCGCTGATAATCTGGGGAGTGCTTTCGTTTGCGCTGTATCTTAACGATGATTTTGTTTCAAAACTCGGATTTGAGAAAAGAAACTTGCCTGTTCACATTATTCTTGCAATGCTTTTGGTTTGGCTGTCTTCGCTTGCCGCGTTTTGGGGAACGATGTTCAGACGGTTCGGGTTTGTGGTGTTTCTTGTTTTTACGACACTGCTTATCGTGCTGACTGTTAACTGGTTAATTAACGCAAATCTTATGTTTCTTGACCCCGTAGCGCGGTTTATCGGGAAGGATTTGCATAGACTGTATCTTGTTGTAGGCTTATTCACCGGCTCTTTAACGATAGTTAATTTGACGACAGCGTATTTTGTCTACCGCCGCAAAGAAATGAGGTCTAAACTTTTTAATTGGTAAAAATCATGGAAAAATTTAATTTTAATTGCTTACCGCAGATTCAAACGTTTAACTCTAAAACATTAAAATTATGGATTTCAAAGAAAGCAGACCGATATATTTGCAAATCGCCGATAAAATTTGCAGTGAAATTCTCACAGGCAAATTCGCTGAAAATGAGCGTATTCCGTCGGTTAGAGAATATGCTTCCGGCTTGGAAGTAAACGCTAACACCGTAGTCCGCTCATACGACTTTTTGCAAAACAAAGACATCATTTTCAACAAGCGCGGAATAGGATATTTTGTGGCGGAAGGTGCTGCTAACAAAATCCTTGAAATGCGCCGTGAGATGTTTATGAATGAGCAACTTAAAGATTTTTTCAACGAAATCGATATGCTCAAAATCTCTATCGATGAAATTGTAGAACTTTATAACAACAGACATCAATCATGAAAAAAATATTATTTTTAGTTGCTTTGGCGGTGGTGATTGCCGCTTGCAACCCTTACGGCAGCGAAATTCCTCGCAAACTCGCCGGAAACTGGATTAACGAAAAAAACGGTAACTTCGATTACGGATTTTTTGAAGAGTTTGCTATTGTTAACAGTAAATTTTGGAAATACAAATCCGTTAATGACAGTGAAATAGTTTTGACAGATAGCATTGAAGAAAAAACTTTGACTGTCAATATTTTAACCGATTCAACGATAACTGTTAACGGCGAAAATTATTTCAAAATCATTTATCCCGACGTCGTTGAAAAAACTCGACCGTTGGAAGTGAAAAAAATTGCCGATTTTTATTTAAGCAAAATGTCGTATTTTCCTGATGTAAAGGAAGATACAACGGATTTTGCGCCGTATGTTTTCAACTGCACAGATTCCGCAACGGTTATTTTTTACGAAAGAAATACGGCAAAAGGTTGGCAATCGTTTCAAAGGCGGTTTAGGTAC
>CAJOGF010000150.1:0-7859 GCA_905233995.1 uncultured Bacteroidales bacterium
GTCGGAAGAAATAGAAGATTGGAACTTTGCGATAAACAGAGTTATTGGAGTATTCATAATGAATTTTTACGACCCCAATGACAGCGAGAAGATTTCACGTAATTGTTGGACTAACGTTGATACGCATAAGATTTCGTCTGACCGTCAGGAATATTGGAAAGTTCAGTTGCCATATTATAGAAAACACAATCTTAAACAAGAGGATTGCGTTACTAAAAGTGATTATTGGTTGTTTAACATTGCAAATTTGGACACTATGAGAGAATTAGCATTCAAAGATAAAGATTCGGACTTTGTGTATCTTAGCGAACTTGCGGAATTTCGTGCGATGTCCATACCCGAACAAGACAAATACATCCGACAGATAGACCGTGAGGTCGTCTGGAAAAACGTCATGGACAGAAAATATAGATTCGGATTCTCGGACGGCAAAGAAGAAGGACGTGCGGAAGGACGTGCGGAAGGCGAAAAGAAAGGACGTGCGGAAGGTGCAAAAGCCAATGCCATACAAACTGCACGTCGTATGAAGTCAAAAGGCATGGATATTGAAACTATTGCAGATATTACTGACCTCACCCCTGACGAAATCTCAAAAATTTAACATAAAATATTTGCATATTTCTATAAAAATTAAGACCATGAACGCAACGCATCGCATCGCATAAAAAATCATCCTTTAAACACCCTGAAATTTTGGCGGCGTTTAGTCCGCCACATCATATTTTTATCCCTTGTGGGACGGAGTTTAATAAACTTCGACCCACAAGGGATTTTTGTCTATGTAGATAATTATTTTCATAAATTTTAAAATCATTTAAACAATGACAGATTTAGAAAACGCAGTTATCGGCTCTGAAAAAAAACTTACGTTAAGCCAGAGTTTGAAGTAATTGAACTCGATAATCTACTAATATTCTGTTTTGCCCAACCAAGACAAAACAGAACAAACAAAAACAAAATAACAAAATCCGAAAGGCTTTTTTTTTATCTTTTAGAAAATTTTGTTTAACTTTGCGTTTTGAAAAAAAATAATTAATTACAATAATGGGAATTTTCAACAAGAAAAAAAATATGAATTGGTTTGTTCCTAAGGGTCAGGAACCTACCGAATTCGACAAGAAAATTTTATATTGGCAAAACAAAGGCAAATTAGTTCCGCGTAGAGGATTGATTTTGACCCCCGGACAGATTGACGGAGTGCGTGAAAGTGGTAAAATCAACACTGCACTTTTGGATTTGGTTCAAGAGAAGATTCATCAAGGCATGACTACAAACGAAATTGATAAATTAGTTTATGATTTCACAACTTCGCACGGAGCAACTCCCGCTGATTTGAATTACGAAGGTTTTCCAAAAAGTTGTTGCGTTTCTATCAACGAGGAAGTTTGTCATGGTATTCCTTCTGACGATGTCGTTTTGGAAGAGGGTGATATTGTAAATGTTGACGTTACAACTATTTATAAAGGCTATTTTGCTGATGCTTCAAGAATGTTTATTATCGGCAAAACTACTCCTGAAAAAGAAAGATTAGTAAAGGTTGCAAAAGAATGTCTTGAAGCAGGTATGCAAGCCGCTAAACCGTTTAGTTTTGTTGGTGATATTGGCAATGCTATTCAAACTCATGCACACAAAAACGGTTATACTGTTGTAAGAGACCTTTGCGGACACGGTGTTGGTCTTAAATTCCATGAAGAACCAGAAGTTTTGCATTATGGAAAAAAAGGTACAGGTATGTTGCTTGTCCCGGGCGTAGTTTTGACGGTTGAGCCGTTACAAAGTTTTCATTGACGAAGAAAACGGTTGGACTGTTGTTTCTGACGACGAATTGCCTTCAGCACAGTGGGAGCATACTTTTGTTATGACTGATAATGGCGTTGAAATCTTAACGCATTAAAAAATAAATGAAATCTCGCCGCACATCTTTTCCTTTTAAGAAACGTAATATTTTGATGTGCGGTGTTAAAAAAATACTCTTATTTTTTGTAAAAAAATGTTTTTCTAATCAAAATGGCATAATTTTTTCTACTTTTTTTTGAAACTTTTTTGTTTTTTCTTCGTTAAATAATTTTGACTAATTACTTTAATACTGAAAACGATTATGGCATTTTCATTTAAAAATCAATCTTTACGAAACAAATTATTAATTGGTATCGGAGGTTTAATGATTCTAACAGCAGTTAGTTTTTTGATTCCAACTATAACTGCCAATAAGATAAAAACAGTTATAGCGCAAATGTCAATCACTGAACTTCCTAAAAATACGGTTGGTCATAATTTGAGTGAGGCAACTTTGTTGTGTATGTTTCATTTGAGGGGTTATATGGCTAATCATGATAATAATGAATTAGACAAGGCTAAGTCGTATTTGGCTGAGGTTAAAACATATATATCGCAATTACAAACTTTGACATCTTCAGAGGCAGAAAAAACTTTTCTTGATTCTATTGACTCTAATGTTAAAGCATACGAAAGTTCGTTGTGGAAGGCAAATGGCATAGAACAACAAATGGATGCAAAATATGACGACCTTGAAAAATTAAAAGAAGAGTATTATACTCTTGGTTTTCAGTTGAGGGATCTTGTTATTGCAAATGCTGGCAAAAGTGGTGCTGCGGCGCAGAGAGTAAAAATAATTTCAGAAACGGTTCAGGCTATAAAAGACGCAAAAGGTTCGATGAATAATCAAGCGGCGGTACAACAAACTATTCAACTTGTATCGAGTAATATGGCTAAAATTAAAGGTTTTGCGCCTGAATATGGATTTTCTAATCAAGCGGATAGAATGGTAAGCCTTATTCAGCAGTATGTTGTTGGTTCAAAGGAATATTATGGAATGTTGGCTCAATACAAAAGTATTTCGGCTATTTCGTTGGGATATTCTCAAAAAGTGCTTGGATACGCAAAACAACTTTCTGATAGAGCAAATTCGGCAGGCGAAACGGTTATGACGGCTATTGTTAGCAATTTGGCAACACTTGTAAGTACGGCTGTTATTGCGCTGATTGTATTGCTTATTGTTGCGTTTTTTATTACTATTAAAATCGCTAGCGACGCTGCAAAGCCGTTACAACAAGTTATGGAAGGAATTACCAAAATCGGCGATGGCGATTTGAATGCTCATGTAAATTTGAATACAAAAGATGAGGCTGGGGTTATTGCTGGAATTGTAAATTTGATGGCAAAGAAAATAAGAGAAATTGTTGTTAAAATAAATTCTGGTACAGAATTGATTCATGAAAGTTCGAGCGAAATGGCAAAAACTTCGCAACTTATGAGTGAAGGTGCAGGGCATCAAGCTTCGTCAGCGGAAGAGGTTTCTTCGTCAATTGAGGAGATGACCGCTTCGATTTCTCAAAACAGCAATAACGCAAAAGAAACAGAAAAAATTGCACAAAAGGCTTTGACAGGTATTCGTAAAGGTAGCGAAGCAAGCAGCAAATCGATGATTGCAATGAAAGATATTGCCTCCAAAATTTCTATTATTGACGAGATTGCCTTTCAGACAAATATCTTGGCTCTTAATGCGGCAGTTGAAGCGGCAAGAGCGGGCGAACAAGGAAAAGGTTTTGCGGTAGTTGCGGCTGAGGTTAGAAAACTTGCTGAAAGAAGTGCTATTGCCGCTGCTGATATTGACAAAGTTTCAAAAGAGGGTGTTGCTGTATCTGAAAGTGCGGGCGAACTTCTAAAGGAGATTCTTCCCGATATAGAGCGTACGGCAGACCTTGTAAGGGAAATTGCTACCGCTTCGGAGGAGCAGTCCTCTGGTATTGGTCAGATTAACAATGCCGTACAAAATCTCAACGAAATTACTCAACAATATGCGGCTTCGGCTGAAGAACTTGCCTCTACAAGCGAAAATCTTGCATCTCAGAGCGAAATTTTAAGACAAGCAGTTGCATATTTCAATGTTGGAAACAAAACAACAACTTCTAATAGCGGTAGTATTAATTATGGTTCAACTTCGTTTTCAGGGGCTAATACTAAAACAGTTGTTCCAAAAAAGCAATCGTATTCAAGTTCTAAGAAGAAACTTTCAGATGCACAAATGCCTATAATTCCGCAAAAAAACAAAGGGGCGGAAATCAAACTGAAAGATTCTTCCGACGATGCTAATTACGAGTCTTTTTAGTGTTAAGAAAAAAAAAGTATTTATAATATGAAACTTACAACTTTTTTACATCTAACTTTTTGGTTAATAATTGTTTCAGTATCGAGCCTTAGTGCTCAAAACAAGGAGATTAAAAAGGTTTTCTCAAAGGAAAATTCTTTGAAAAAAATTCCGAACTTTTACTTACCAGAAGTCAGTGATTTGTTAAAAAATTTTTGACAAATTTTTGTTGGAAAAATAAAGCAAAAAAGTTTCCTTATAACATTTTGTCAATCATTTTGCAGAAATTTTCTACCCAAAAATCTTCATCGTTAAGACAAGGTATAAGTTTGAAATCTGTGCCGCCGTTTTGCAAAAATTTCTCTTTAACATCTTCGCCGATTTCAATTACGGTTTCAAGACAATCAGTAACAAAGGCTGGGGTTATGACCGCAATTTTTTTAACACCATCTTTTGCGGCTTTCAGAATTGTATCTTCGGTGTAGGGTTGAGTCCAACCTTCTGCTATTCTTGACTGAAAACTTGTTGTAACTTTCTTATTTTCAATCGAAAGTCTTTCTGTTATAAGTCTTGTAGTTTGATAACATTGCGCAAGATAGCAAAAATGACTTGTGGCATCAGAATAGTGGTCTTGACAATTATAATCTTCGCAGGTTTTGCCTTGATGCGCCATTTTTAAGTGGCTAAGTGGTACGCCGTGATACGAAAAAACTATCCTTTCAAAATCAAAGCCTTCAAGATTTTTGGTCAGAAGTTTTGAAATAGAATCCACATAATATTCGTCTTGAAAAAACATATCAAACACGTTGATTATCGGAATGTTGAATTTCCCTTTGAAGAATCCGTACAAATCGTCTAAGGCTTTGCCCCAAGTGCTTTCGGTGTATTGAGGATACATCGGCACGGTAACTATTTTATGATAGTTTTTTTGATGAATTTCTTCCAAAATATCTTTCATGTAGTTATATCCGGCTGTCATAGCGGTATAAACGTCAGCCTTTTCGTTTAGAATATTTTGAACTTTTTGGGCAAAATTTTCTGTATGATTTTTTAATAGCATACCGTATTTTTTTTCAAGATTTTCATAATTTTTTGACGAGTGTTTCAATCTTGAAGGTACGATTATGCCGTTAACAAGTATTTTTCTGCCCAAACTGTTCATTGTAATAACGTGTTTGGAGTCAAGAAGTTCTTTTAAAAATTTTTTGACGGCTTTTTTGCCTGAGTTTTCAGGGGTTCCATAATTGATAATTAAAAGAGCCGTATTGGATTTTTTTTCCATTTTTTTCTTATTTTAGTTCGCAAATTTAAAAAAAATGACTGAATTTGTAAAAAATTAGTGTAAAAATTACGGAATTAAAAAAAAAATACTTTCCTTTGCAAAAAGATTTTGTCTAAATATTATGAAAAAATTATTTTTGATTTCTTGTTTTGCGCTTGCGGCAAGTCCGCTATTTTCGCAAATTCCCGAAAAAATCGGGACGTTTAAGATTTCCGACGTTCAACTCTCGGACAGCAGGTTTAAAAAGAATCAAACTGCTGACATTCATTACATTCTTGGCTTGGATGCTGACCGTCTTCTTGCGCCGTATCTTAAGGAGGCTGGTCTGAAACCAAAAGCAGAAAATTATTCAAACTGGGAAAATACCGGTCTTGATGGTCATATCGGAGGACACTATTTGTCTGCACTTTCGTATATGTACGCTGCGACAAAAAATCCTGAAATTGGAGCGAGATTGGATTATTTTCTTTCGGAGTTGCAGAGATGTCAAGCGAGTGATGGTTATCTTTCGGGAGTGCCTCAAGGCAGAAAAATTTGGCAGGAACTTCACGATGGAAATATTCGTGCGGGTTCTTTTGGACTCAACGACCGTTGGGTTCCGTTGTACAACATTCATAAAATTTATGCTGGTTTGAGGGACGCATATCTTGTTGGAGGAAAAACACAAGCAAAAGATATGCTGATAAAACTCACGGATTGGATGATAACTGTTGTTGAAAAACTTTCACAGTCTCAAATTCAGCAAATGATGATTTCGGAGCATGGTGGTTTGAATGAAACCTTTGCTGATGTTTATGCCATCACAAAGGACAAAAAATATTTAACACTTGCTCATCAGTTTTCTGATACCACAATGCTTAATCCTCTTTTAAGAGGACAAGATAACCTTACAGGAAAACATGCTAACACGCAGATTCCTAAAGTTATAGGTTACAAACGTATTGCGGATTTGGAAGGTCTTAACGATTGGGACAAGGCTTCAAAATTCTTTTGGGACGTTGTGATAAAGCAAAGAAGTGTTTCAATAGGCGGAAATTCTATGAGGGAGCATTTCAATCCTACTAATGATTTTTCAGGACTTCTTGCAAGCGAACAAGGACCTGAAAGTTGTAACACTTACAACATGTTAAGACTTACAAAAATGCTTTATCAGACCTCTGGCGACAAGAGTTACATTGATTATTATGAAAGGGCGTTGTACAATCATATTCTTTCGATTTTGAATCCTGTTCAAGGCGGCTTTGTGTATTTTACGCCAATGCGTTCGGGGCATTATAGGGTTTATTCTCAGCCTCAAACTTCGATGTGGTGTTGCGTTGGTACGGGTCTTGAAAATCCGGCTCGTTACGGCGAAATGATTTATGCTTATCAAGGCAATGATTTGATTGTCAACTTGTTTATTCCTTCCGAATTGACTTTCTCTGCTGGAAAATTAATTCAGACCAACAATTTTCCGTATTCAGAGTCAACAGATTTGGAATTTTCGATGAGCGGTGATAAAAAATTTGCTCTCAAAATTCGCAAACCTATTTGGTCGGATAACGTTGCAATTACTGTTAATGGTGAAAAAATTTCTGCAAAAGAGGAAGACGGATATTTGGTTGTAAGTCGTAAATGGCAAAATGGCGACAAAATTCATGTTGACTTGCCTATGCATCTTTCTTTCGAGACAACTCCTGACAACAAACCGCAATATTCTTTCCTCTACGGACCGATAGTTTTGGCTGCAAAAACGGGTACGGAGCGTCAAGACGGAATGTATGCAGATGATTCAAGAGGTGGACATATTGCATACGGTCCTCAAATTCCTCAATATCAAATGCCTTCGATAATAGGGGAGAAGGACGGTGTTTTGTCGCATTTGAAACCTGTTAACAACAAACCGTTAACATTCTCACTTTCAGGACTTTCGTTGCCTCAATACGAAAACATGACTTTAGTTCCGTTCTATTCGTTGTACGAATGTCGTTATCAAATTTATTTTCCTCTATATTCTTCCAAAGAATGGGAAAACAAAAAGTTGGAAATCGCTGCAATCGAAAAAGCGGCTATGGAATTGGAACAAAGCACAATCGACAAGGTTTTCTGTGGCGAACAACAGTCTGAAAGCGACCATTTTATTTCTCAAGACTATTCTTGGAATGGCTCTGACGGTGGAGTTCATTTTAGGACTGCAAGAGGCAAATTCTCTTACAAAATGAATTTTCAAAATGCAGAAAAAATCTTAGTGAAAGGTTTTAGAGATTTCAGAAAAATTGGTGTCAGCATTAATGGAAAAGATTTAGGTTATTTTGATTTTGACAATTCTGGCAAAGTTGAAATCGCAATTCCTAACGATTTTAGTGCTGTTGATTGTACTGTTGAATTTAGACCTGAGGCTTCAAAAGAAACACCAAGAGTCAGCGAAATCAGGATTTTGAAATAGATTGTTTAGACGTTTGTTTGAAAAAATATGTTGCAACAATTATT
>CAJOGF010000150.1:7944-11951 GCA_905233995.1 uncultured Bacteroidales bacterium
TTTTATTTTTAAGAAATGTGGCAAAAATAAAATCAGCGGAATAAAAACAACTCCTTGTCGCATTATAGAAGTAATTGAGGCTAACATTTTTTGCCCCGTTACTTGCAAAAGCATATTTGTTAGGATTATGACCGCATTAAACGGCATTGCTAAGCCGTAAAAAACGAAAGTTTCAGCACCGATTTCTATAACATTTGGCGAGTCAGCGCGGAAAAAAGTCATAATGCTTTGACCTTTGAAAATGCAAAATAAGCCGCCCAAAGTAAGAATCGAAAGACAGACTATCAAAGAAAATCTGTATGCTTTTTTTACTCTTGAATATATTTTTGCACCGTAAGCAAAGCCAACTACGGGTTGATAACCTTGTCCGAAACCACCTACAAGTGAGGAAATTAGAAAACTAACTCTACCAACAATACTCATTGCGGCAACGGCTGAATCTCCATACATTGCGCCTGCTCGGTTTAGAAGTATTGTTGAAATTGCAGAGCAGCCTTGTCGAAAAAGCGATGGCATTCCCGTTGACATTATCAAAAAATAGACACCGAGATTTTTAGAGAATAATTTTTTTGAAATTTTCACCATCGATTTCTCGCTTTTGAGAGATACATACATTATTGTAAAACTTATTGTCTGACAAATAATTGTTGATAGTGCTGCGCCTGCAATTCCGAGATTAAAGACAAAAATAAAAAGTGGGTCTAAAATTATGTTTATCACCGCTCCTGACATAACACCCGCCATTGCAAAAACGGCTCGTCCTTGCGCCCTTAACAAATTGTTGAAAACAAAACTCAAACAAGCAAAAGGTGTCCCTAAGAAAATGATTTTAGAATACGACTCGGCGTATGGCAAAATTGTTGGCGTTGAGCCAGAATGTCTTAAAATAAAGCCGTTGAAAAGAATTCCGAATAATCCCAATAAAATGCTGATAATCAGTGTTAACTTAACGCTTGACGAGGCTATAATCGAGGCTTTGAAATAATGTTTTTTGCCCAAAAATCTTGAAATATTGCTTCCGGCACCCATTCCAATCCAAAAGCCAACGGCTTGAATCATAGCCGTAAGCGGCAGACACACGCCCGTTGCCGCCGTTGCAGAATCGCCAAGTTGCGACACAAACCATGTATCGCTTGCGTTGTAAATTGCAGAAGTCATCATTGAAAGCATAGTAGGAGCCGCTAATTTTGGAATTAGCCTTTCTACTGGCGTTTCAATCATCATTTCGTATTGTTTAGTTGTTGACTGCATTTTTTGGGGTTGAAATTTTTTACAAATCGCTTTCTCTAATTTCTTCCAATTCCAACCAACGCATTTCTTTTTCGTCCTGAAGTTGAGAAATTTCTTCCATTCGTTTTGATAATTTTGTAATTTGCTCTATGTCAGAGATTTCGCCTGAAAGTTTTTGCTCTATTTGCCGTTTTTCTTCGTTGAGTGCTTGAATTTCTTTTTCTATTGTCTCGTATTCCATTTTGAGTTTGTAAGAGAAATTTTTCTTTCGTTTTTCTCTTGTGTCAATTTTTTCTGGACGGGCATTTTCTTTGGGCTTATCATCTTCTTTTTCAGTCATATAGACGGTGTAATTTCCCGGAAAATTTTTTATTTGACCATCACCTTCAAAAACAAACAACGTATTTACAACTTTGTCTAAGAAGTATCTGTCGTGAGATACAACAATTAAGCAACCTTTAAAATTATTAAGATAATCCTCTAAAACATTGAGCGTTACAATATCCAAATCGTTGGTTGGTTCGTCCAAAATCAAGAAATTAGGATTTTTCAGCAATACTGTCATAAGATAAAGTCTTCGTCTTTCGCCACCGCTTAGTTTGCTGACGGGTGAGTATTGCATTTTACTGTCAAAAAGGAAATGTTCCAAAAACTGAGATGCTGAAATTTTCTTGCCGTCAGAAAGTTCTATAACTTCAGCAATATCTTTAATAATATCTATAACTCTTTGATTATCATTGTATTTGATTCCGCTTTGACGGTAGTATGCTGTTAAAGCCGTTTCGCCGAAAATTGCCGAACCAGAATCGGGTTCAAGATTTTGAGTTATAATATTTAGAAGTGTTGACTTTCCGCAGCCGTTAGGACCGATGATACCTATCTTGTCGTTTTTTTCAAAAGTGTACGAAAAATTGTCAATTATTTTTTTGTCGTTAAAACTTTTTGATATGTTTTTGATTTCCAAGATTTTGTTGCCTAATCTTTTGGCTGTCCCTGATATGATTTCTACTTTTTTGTCTTTTATGTTTTGACTTGCAAATTCTTTTAGTTTGTAGAAATTATCAATTCTGTATTTTGCTTTTCCTCCACGCGCTTTTGGCATACGAGAAATCCATTCTGCTTCGCCTCTTAAAATATTGTTTGCCTTGTCTATTGCGGCGTTAAAGTTTTCTATTCTTTCTTGACGTTTTCTTAAATAATAACTGTAATTGCCTGAATATCCGTAAGTTTTGTTTCTATCTATTTCGATTATGTTGTCGCAGACGTTATCCAAAAAATATCTGTCGTGAGTTACCATAAGTAAAGTTGTACGAGTTGCTTTTAGGTAATTTTCAAGCCATTCGGTCATAAAAGTATCCAAATGGTTTGTTGGTTCGTCAAGTATCAGTAAATCAGGTTTTTCTATTATTGTCTCGGCTAATGCTATGCGTTTTTTTTGTCCGCCTGAAAGATTACAAATTTTTTCGTCAAGATTTTCTATTTTGAGTTTTCCGAGTATTTGTTTCATTTCAAGCGAATTCATAATGTATTCTCTTACAGATAGTTTCTCGTCTAAAACGGGTTGCTGCATAAGATAGCCAACCGAGATACTACCGTTGAAAACAACAGAGCCAGAGTCTGCGCTGTCTTTTTTGCAAATTATGTTTAGCAGAGTTGACTTTCCTGCGCCGTTTTTGGCTATTAGAGCGGTTTTTTGGTCTTTCATAACCGAAAAACTGATGTTTTCAAACAGAAGGTTATCGCCGAAAGACTTGGTCAAGTTTTCCACTTGAAGATATGGTATCATTCTGATAATCAAGTTTTAATTAATAATTTTAAAATCTTTATTTCGTTTGGACTGCAAAATTAAACAAAAAAATATCAAAAATATTTTTTTATAGTATTTTTTTTGCTTAAATTTGCGTTGTGAAACTTTTTAGGGCAGAAAATCTAATTAAATAAGCCTTATTTTTTTTACAATTTATATGTTAGAACACGTCATTGTATTTTTTAAGGGCTTCTCTATGGGGCTCGCTAACGTTGTTCCGGGAGTATCAGGCGGCACGATAGCGTTGCTATCTGGTATATTTGAAAGGTTTGTCAACGCTTTGAAATCTTTTGACATTCAGGCTTTGAAGTTGTTGTCCGAGTTTAAGTTTAAAGAGTTTGCTGCGCATACTGATTTATTGTTTTTGGTTTGTTTGTTTTGTGGCGAGGCTCTTAGTATTCTTACAGGCGCACGACTTTTGGAGTATCTTTTTCAAATCAACAACGGAATATATGTTTGGGCTTTCTTTTTCGGTTTAATTTTAGCCTCCGTCTATTATATAGGTAGGACAATAAAAAAATTTAATGTTGGGATTGTTTTGTTGATGCTTTTAGGGACGGTTTTGGCATACGGGGCATCAATAATTTCGCCGGCAAGCGAGAATGACAATATTTTCTATCTTATATTTTGTGGTGCTATTGCAATTTGTGATATGTTGTTACCCGGAATTTCAGGAAGTTACACTCTTATTCTACTTGGAAACTACAAACTTGTAATGATAGATGCTATATCGCATTTTAACTATAAAATTTTGTTGCCTTTTGCTTTAGGTGCAGGAATTGGTTTTTTGGCTTTTTCAAGGTTTTTGTCATGGCTTATGAAAAAATATGGTCAACAGACAACTGCTCTTTTAACGGGATTTGTGTTTGGCTCGTTGGGCTTTATTTGGCCTTGGAAAAACAAAATCATTCAAATTGATAAGGCAACCGGTTTGGAAAATATTGACAAGCATGGCAATCCTATTGTGGAG
>CAJOGF010000151.1 GCA_905233995.1 uncultured Bacteroidales bacterium
TCTCCATAAAATCGTCAAATTTTTCCTGAATATCAAAAACTATGATTATCGAAATCAATAGCACCAAGGAGTAAAAAAAAGTCCCTAAGAATTTTTTAATTATATATCTATCAAGTATTGTAAACATCGTTTATATCCTTTCTGACATTGTTTTTACCGCGCCCTCTTTCCAATCGGCAAAAGTTCCGTCAACAATCCTTTGACGAATTTCTCTAACGAGTTCCAAATAAAAAGCAAGATTATGAACACTTGCGATTTGCGAAGCCAATCTCTCACCCGAAATAAGAAGATGTCTCAAATATGCTTTTGAGTAGGCATGGTCAACGTATGAAGTTCCCAAAGGGTCAAGTTCAGAAAAATCGTATTTCCATTTTTCGTTTTTGATGTTAATCGTGCCGTTTTTGGTGAAAAGCATACCATTTCTGCCATTCCTTGTCGGCATTACACAATCGAACATATCAATACCTCTTGCAACACCTTCTATAATATTAGCCGGAGTTCCAACTCCCATTAGATAACGTGGTTTATCTTTTGGTAAAATATTATTGACAACTTCTATCATTTCATACATCATTTCAACCGGCTCACCTACCGAAAGTCCACCAATTGCATTTGCTTGCATCTCTTGCGAGGCTATAAATTCTGCTGATTTTTCTCTCAAATCCTTATAGACAGACCCCTGAACTATTGGCAAATAAGCCTGCGAATGTCCGTACAAACCGTCAGTATATTTATAATGATTAACACCTCTTGCAAGCCATTTGTGAGTAATATCAAGAGATTTTTTGGCATAATCGTATGTGCATGGATAAGGTGTACATTCGTCTAATGCCATCATAAAATCACTACCAATAATGCGCTGTGTATCAACCACATTTTCTGGAGTAAAAAGATGTTTTGAACCGTCAATATGCGAACGAAAAGTAACTCCTTCCTCTGTAATCTTGCGATTTTCAGCCAAAGAAAAAACCTGAAAACCGCCACTATCGGTAAGAATAGGATTGTCCCAACCGATAAACTTATGAAGACCACCAGCTTTTGAAATCACCTCCCGCCCCGGTCTTAAATATAAATGATAAGTATTACCAAGGATAATTTTTGCTTTTATATCCTCTTTAAGTTCCTTTTGATGAACGCCTTTTACCGTACCGAGAGTGCCAACAGGCATAAAAATCGGTGTCAAAACCTCGCCGTGGTCTGTCTGAATAACACCAGCGCGAGCAGAAGTCCTGCAATCAGAATGTACTATGCTAAAATTCATTACTAAATATAAATTTCGCCGCAAATTTAGTTTTTTTTATTATTAAAAGCAAAAAAAACAGCCTTGACCTGTAGTTTTTTTCAATAAAAAGAAATTTTTTTTTTAGAATATCAAAAAAAATAGTAAATTTGCCACTCGAAAAAAGATGAAAAAATGTTAGACAATCTTCTAAAAGTAATCACGGATGCTCAAAATTGGGAATTTTGGGCATTGTGCCTTTTAACCTTTTTTTGGCTTGTTCAAATTTGTTATTACCTTATAGTTTTTATTCGCATAAGAAAAAAGAAAAAAAATCCACAATACGTAGAAGTTGTACCTGTATCGGTAATTATCTGCGCTAAAAACGAAGCCGAAAACTTAAAAGAACGTTTAAAATATGTTCTTGAGCAAGATTATCCCGATTTTGAAGTGATTGTTGTTAACGACCAAAGCACCGATGATACCGAACTTGTTTTGGACGAATACAAACAACAATACAAAAACTTATATGTTACTGAAATTTCGCACGATAAGATTTTTCGTCAAGGCAAAAAACTTGCACTCACAATTGGCATAAAAGCCGCTAAAAACGAATGGCTTCTTCTTACCGATGCCGACTGCTTACCTTGTTCTCAACATTGGATAAAGACTATGAGTCAGTATTTTACCGACAAATACGATTTTGTACTCGGCTACGGTGGATACGAAGAAAAGTCAGGAATATTGAACAAACTGATTCGTTACGATGCTGGATTTATTGCTTTGCAATATTTCACTTTCACCGAAATTGGAATGCCTTACATGGGTGTCGGCAGAAACCTTGCATACAGAAAATCGTTTTTTGAAAAGAAACGCGGCTTTGTATCGCATAGTCGTTTAATGTCGGGTGATGACGATATTTTTGTCAACAACAATGCACAAAAAAAGCGAGTTGCAGTATCTTACAACCCGCTATCGTTTACTTCTTGCAGTCCAAAACTAACGTTTGAAGACTGGAACTCGCAAAAACAAAGACACTACACCGCAAGCGAAAGATACAAAACAAAACATAAAATAATTTTAGGATTAGAACCATTGTCAAGAACATTGTTTTATATTCTTACAATTGTGCTAAGTTGTTTTCCTCCGCTTTATTTAGTAACTGTGGGATTATTTTTATTACGATTAATAGTCTTTTTGTGTACAATCTACGGAATGTACAACAAATTTCAAATAAAAAAAGTTGGGTTAAGGGCAGTTTTGTTCGATTTTATACTTCCCTACATCAACTCTATACAATATATTTTCGGAAAATTAAGAAAAGAAAGGCTAAAATGGAAGTAACCGCAACTATCAACACTCAACAATTTTCAGACAAAGCCAAAAACGATTACAAACTTGTTGTAAAGGCTCAAGAAGGTGATCAAAAGGCATTTGCGAAATTATTGGCAAAATACCGCGACGCTGTTTTTTATATGATAAACCGAATGGTAAAAAACTACGACGATGCGGAAGATTTAACAATGGAATCGTTTGGAAGAGCGTTCAAAAATATAACGTTTTATCAGCCGACTAATAATTTCAGCACATGGCTTTTCAGAATTGCCTCCAACAATGCGATAGATTTCATACGACAAAACCGCCAAAAAACTATTTCTATCGACAAAGAGCCGACCGAAGATTCCGACAATACCGAGTATATTCCTATTTTGGCAGAAGCGGACGGCGACCCTGAAGAAAATTTGATAACCTCGCAACGTCAAACAATGTTGCGCTCTATTGTAGAACAACTTCCTGACGACTATAAAAGCGTGGTTCAAAAGCGTTATTACGAAGAAAAATCTTACATAGAAATTTCAAAAGAATTGCTGGTACCGATTGGCACAGTAAAAGCGCGTCTATACCGAAGTAGAGAACTTCTGACGGCAATTATCAACAACAACAATCTCGAAAAAGATAAAATTTAAGAAACAAATGCCTATCGAACAATATTTTAACACTCTTTCTAATGAACAACTTCAACAGTTTGGTAGATTAGAAAGTCTTTACAGCGAGTGGAACGAAAAAATTAACGTTATATCAAGACAAGATATTTCACATCTTTTTGTCCGTCATATACTTCACTCGCTTGCAATTGCGAAATTTAATCTTTTGGAAAAATCCCAAAACATACTTGATGTTGGAACCGGTGGCGGTTTTCCGGGAATTCCGCTTGCGATAATGTATCCTGAAAAAAATTTCACACTAATAGACTCAATTGGCAAAAAAATAACAGTTGTAAAATCAATTGCTCAAGAAATTGGTTTAAAGAATGTTACCGCCTTACAAATAAAATCAAATATGTTTGATAAACAATTTGATACGATTGTAAGTAGAGCCGTAACCGCTTTTGATAATTTTGTAAAACAGACCAGAGGTAATCTTATTAAAGCGTCAACCTCAAGAATCGTATATCTAAAAGGTGGTGATTTTGAAACGGAAATTTCTCCTTTTAGAAACAAATGCAAAATCTTTGAAATCTCACAAGTATTTCAAGATGAATTTTTTGAAACAAAAAAAATAATAGAATATACGCCGTTTATTTAACAAAACGCCAACTCAATTTTCTGCGAGGGATTTTTTGTTTGTGATTGTTAAATAATCAAGTAATATAATAAACATTTATGAAAAAAAGTCTATTTCGCATAGAAAAAAAATTATCAAAAAAATTTTTGTCACAACAAAAAAACTATTTATATTTGCGCCGTAAAAATTTAAGAAAAAAATAAATTTATCATGTGTCAATTAAACAAAGCATATTATTACGCCTTTTATTTTTACTTTACCGATAAGGTGAGGCGTTAGGATTTTGTGTTTTGTTTAATACAATAAAAAAAGTTTAAAGCCTCACCTTTTAAGACAAAGGGTGAGGCTTTTTTTTATCACAAAAAGGTATGAAAAAAATAGCAATTCAAGGCGTGAAAGGAGCATTTCACGAGGAAGCAGCAAGACAATTTTTCAACAACGATGACATAGAAATTATTGAAAAAATGTCTTTTGAAGAGGTTTTGGACAGCGTTTGCGATTATGAAAGCGATTTCGGTGTAATAGCAATTGAAAACACAATTGCAGGTACAATCCATGCTAATCTAAAATTGTTAAGACAAAAAGAAGTAAAAATTGGCGGTGAAATTTTTATCCGCATAAAACAAAACCTTGCCGCAGCACAAGGTGTTAAAATAGAAGAACTTAAAGAGGTTTATAGTCATTATATGGCAATTAACCAAACGCGTCAGTTTTTTTCTAAATATCCGAATATAAAGTTGATTGAAAGTCCTGACACTGCCCTTTCAATGCGTAGGGTTGCCGAAAGCGGAAACAAAACTTGGGGTGCAATCGGAAGTATCAACGCCGCAAAAATCAATAATCTTGAAGTTTTGGCAGAAGGCATTGAAACAAACAAAAAAAATTACACCCGTTTTTTAATTGTTTATCCCAAAAACGAAGACGGAGTTCAAGATTATGACAAAGCCTCACTAAACGTCGTGTTAAAAAACGAACCGGGCGGACTTGCAAAAATACTTTCCGTAATTTCGTTTTACAATATTGACATGTCAAAAATTGAATCTTCGCCCATTATTGGTCAGCCGGGAAACTACATGTTTTATATTGACGTAAAATTCGACGACAAACTACGCTATAAAAATATGATAACCGCTATCCGTCCACTTGTTAAAGACCTGAGTATCATGGGCGAATACAAAGCCGGAGAAGAATCTTGGAATAATATTCACAATCAATAAAATAGAAAAAAAATTTTTTATTCAACATGAAAAAGATTTCAATCATTGGACTTGGACTTCTTGGCGGCTCTCTCGCTATTGACCTGAAAAACAGACGATTTACCGATTTTGTTAAAGGTTATGACAAAGACCCTGTCCACACCTCATACGCAAAACAAGTAGGAATCATCGACCAAGAAGCCGCTTCGGTGGAAGATGCAATAACAGATTGCGATATAATCATAATTGCCGTCCCCGTAAGCGCAGTTATAAAAATTCTTCCGGGCGTTTTAGATAAAATATCAGAAAATCAAATAGTTATCGACGTTGCCAGCACCAAAGGAACTATTTGCGAAAGAGTAAAACATCACACTAACAGAAAACGTTATGTAGCATGTCATCCTATGGCGGGAACGGAAAATTCCGGACCATGGTCAGCAATTTCGGGAATGTTCGACGGCAAAGCGTTTATCATTTGCGATGCCGAAGATAGCGACGAAAATGCCGTTGTGGAAGTCAAAAAAATGTTTGAAGAACATTTGAACATGAATCCAATGTTTTTCAATTCTTATAATCATGACATTCACGTAGCATACGTCTCACACATGCCTCACGTCTGCTCGTTTGCGTTGGCTTTGACAGTGTTGGAAAAAGAAAAAAACGAAAAAAATATTTTCAATTTGGCTTCGGGAGGTTTTAATAGTACGGTCAGAATTGCAAAGTCAAGTCCTGAAATGTGGACACCAATTTTCAAAGACAACAAAGAAAATGTAATGACTGTTCTAAATACCTACATCGACAAACTTCAAGAATTTAAAAAATTGATGGAAAACGATGATTATCAAGGTCTTTACGATTATATTTTCAATGCCAACAAGATAAAAAGAACATTGAAAAAATAATTTTTATTTTGCTAAAAAAATTAATAAAGTAACATTAATCAAAAAAACATATAAAATGGAATTCAAAGAAATTTTCGGTGATAAACCATGGATAATTGCAGGTCCGTGTTCTGCCGAAACGTTAGAACAAACACTCGACACTGCAAAACAATTGGCACAAAACGGCATAAAAGTATTCCGCGCAGGAATCTGGAAACCTCGCACAAGACCGGGTAATTTTGAAGAATAGGTCTCGATTGGTTAAGACAAGTAAAACGCGAAACTGGTATGTACACAGCCGTTGAAGTTGCAAATTCAAAACACGTTTGGGACGCAATCAGAGGCGGTGTTGACATTCTTTGGATTGGAGCACGCTCGTCAGCAAACCCATTTGTAATGCAAGAAATTGCTGACGGTTTAAGAGGTTGCAATATTCCCGTTTTGGTAAAAAATCCGGTCAATCCCGATGTTGAACTTTGGTTAGGGGCAATCGAAAGACTTGAAGCCGCAGGACTTACAAATATTGGCGTTATTCACAGAGGATTTTCAAGTTACGAAAAAATTCTCTACCGAAACGCTCCTATTTGGCAAATGCCAATTGAACTTAAACGTCGTCGCCCCGATTTGCCACTTATTTGCGACCCCTCGCACATAGCAGGGAAAAGAGAATATTTGAAAGAAATTTCTCAAAAGGCTCTCGACTTAAATGTTGACGGTCTGATGATAGAATCGCATTGTAACCCCGATGCAGCATGGTCTGACGCAAAGCAACAATTAACGCCAAATGCTTTGAAACAAATGCTTTCGGAATTAGTTGTAAGGAAAGTCAACCCGGAAAATGTGTCATTAGATACATTGAATGAACTTCGTTTCCAAATCGACCAAATCGACTCCGAAATCATAGAGATTCTCAAAAAACGAATGGGAATTTCAGTAAAAATTGGAGAATACAAAAAAGCAGCCGGAATGACAGTTCTTCAGCAACAACGTTGGGATTCTATGATGGAAAAATATCATAAAATTGCTTTAGACAACGGTCTTGATCCAAATACGGTTGAAAATATTTTCAAACAGATACACCAAGCAAGTATCAATATTCAGTCTAACATCGTCAACGATAAATAGTTATGATATACGTTTGTTTGTCAGCAGAAGGTATAGAAAATGCGGGAAAGCAACTTGGCGAAGAAAAATTTGCCGAACTACGCATTGATTTAGTAAAACCTTCACTACAAGAGATGACGGACTTTATTTTGCGCCGCAAAGACGTAAAATTTATTGTTACATGCCGACCGGGTGTTTTTGACGAAGAAACGTCCATGAATTATTTACGCAAAGCAATAGACATAAACGCCGCATACGTTGATATAGAAATAGAGCGAGGTGCCGCACTGTCAAAAGAACTTGAACGCCGCGCATTAGATACAGATTTCATAGACAGAACTCAAATTATTGTCTCTTATCACAATTACAAATCAACTCCAAGCAAAGAAGAATTGGAGGAATTGTGGACAAAAATGATAAACATTCATAGAGGCGATATTGCCAAAATTGCTTGTATGGTAAACGAACCATTCGACAATGCACGTTTATTAGGTATGTATAACGTACATACAAAACGTTATGTTGTAGCCTTTGGAATGGGAGAACTCGGCAAAATAACAAGACCTGCAAGTCTTTTATGCGGTGCTCAATTTACATACGCTGCACCTGATTTTGGTTCAGCAACCGCACCGGGGCAATTTACCGTTTCTCAATTAAAAGCACTCTACAACACGCTAAAATAAGGATTCGTTGCGTTATAAGTTGCCACATTAACCATTTTTAAGGGTGATGTGGCAACTTTTTGTTTCGATAAGTTGCCACGTTAACACAATTTAACAGCAATGTGGCAAGTTTTCGTTTAAAATATTTGCCACATTAACATTTTTTTACTATAA
>CAJOGF010000152.1:0-1018 GCA_905233995.1 uncultured Bacteroidales bacterium
CACAGACTCTTGAATCGTCTGTGGCTTTGAATAAAAAGACGGAGATGCAGGACAGATAATCGCCCCCGACAAAGTCAAAGTCTCCATATTTCTTAAATGAATCAAATTATAAGGTGTCTCTCTTGGAACTAAAATCAATTTACGCCTTTCTTTTAACATCACATCCGCAGCCCTCGTTATAAGCGTATCCGAAATTCCACAAGCAATTCTTGAAAGCGTTCCCATTGAACATGGACAAATTATCATATTTTCAATTTGACAACTTCCTGAGGCGAAAGGCGCAGAAAAGTCGTTGTTGTCATAAATTTTAATGTTTTCGGTTTCTTGTAAAACGCTACCAACTTCAGACTGATAAATTTCTATCGCATTTTTAGAAAAAACTACCAAAATTTTATATTTTTTTTCTAAAAAATGCAGTAACCGTTTTGCGTATATACTACCGCTCGCTCCGGTTACTGCCAAAATTATACTATTCATCAATTCTATTACCTCTTTGGTCGATATAGAAATAAACGGTGTCAAAATCAGCAACTTTCAAGCAAACTTTTGCACGTCCGTTGTAGAAAGTCTCGCCCTGACCGTCCATATTTCGATAATTGAAATCAAACATTGGAGCAATGATTACATTTCCAAGAGTATCAACAAAACCAAATTTACCTTTTGTTTTGTCATGATGATCATACTTATATTTGAAAAGTCTCAAGCCTTCGGTAGGTCGACGCATACTCAAGAAATATTCTGCACTATCGGTAGAAATATTTTGCTGAACTTGATTAAGATAATGAGCCCTTTCAATACAAGCCTTTTCATACCCGGCTTGAGCCAAAGAATCAGTATTGTCGATACGACGCGCACGCTGATAAGCAGCAATAGCAGAGTCAATATAATGAGGAGTTTCAGGCGAAATCCTTGACATATAATAATCTCCACGACTAAGTTGTATTGAAAGCGGAGTTGTTGCCGTTTCAACCTTTATTGAATTAGAATCCTCAGTAGAACTTACAAACGATAAACCTCG
>CAJOGF010000152.1:1065-4806 GCA_905233995.1 uncultured Bacteroidales bacterium
ACGACGACGAAGTTTTTCTGCTTTTTCCAACTCCTTAATATTCGGATCTATTTTTCTGGCCTTGAAATAATAAAACGGTGCAGTAAAAATATTAATCCATTTCAACCATTTGGACTTGAAACCATTAGTTCCATTCTCCAAATACATCGCCAATTCATAACGATTCTGAATATTTTGATTGTTAGGATCATGGTCTAAAGCAAGTTCAAAATGCTCTGCGGCTTGCTTAAACTCACCAACTTGCAATAATGCCTCTCCGTATGCCTCATAATACTTTATAATAGACTCACCTGCACGCATAAGTGATGTTGTAGTGGCAGCAACCGACATATCCGACTCGTATGTCTTGAGCATATCTTTATAAGAATCAACTATAGAGCAGGCTTTGTTATACGCTTCTGACGCATTGATATAATCTCGTTTAGCGAACAACAAATCACCTTTTATCATATAATACTTATAATTCAACTGAAAGATACTTTCGTCTACACCTTTTATATAGTCATTTCTTAAAGTATTATCTACAAGAGATTTTTTTTCAGCATATTCATAAATATAAAGTCCACGCGAAAACTGCTCGTTGTTTACATATATTTGCGCCTTTTTAATCAAATCTTTTCCCGTAAACTGCGACAAATCACCAAAAACAAAATCGTTAAGGTAATTTTTTACACTACTTTCTTCACGTCTATAATCAAAAACTTCACGTTGGTCTTTAGGTAAGTCAAGTTTTTCTGCTTCCAAAGCCTCAAACTTAGTTTTGAAATCGTATGTTGCAGTTAATTCTTCCAAAATAGGCTCTGGTACAACTATCTTTTCTTCTGTTTGTTTCGACAAAGGTGGTTGACTTGACATCAAAAACGTCTTTTTATCTTCCTCAACAACGGTTTTGGTTTCTTCTTTCGGTTTTTCGTCTTCGATGACAGTATCTTGAACTTCAACTGGATTTTCAACATTAACTTCAATAGGATTTTCTTCTTCAGCGGCTATTGTAGCAGCGTCATTGCTTTCTTCAGTTGCATTTGTAGACATAACCTCTACAACCTCATCAGGATTGTAGTTAAAGTCAAAATCCATAACATCATCAACATCTTCTGCTTTATCTTCTTTTTTGACAACAAATTCAACACCCTTGAACTCAATTTTGAACTTTTCAATCAGAGTCAATATGTCTTCTGACAATTTAACAGACGGAGTAATGCCGTTTTCTTGCTTTATTCTCAGAGACCAATTATCCCACCAAGATTTTTCTTCCGGTGAAAATTTCAACGGCATAAGAAGAATCCATTGAGTAATTTTATTTGCCTTCATATACGGCAAATTGTCGTTAAGAGATTTTCTAATCTGACCTTTTCTTGAATTGGATACTCCGTCAAGAAAATACTTAGGCAAGTAAACTATACATTTCTTTCCTAATGAAGAATCTTTTTTGTTTTCATTTTCATATATTTCATCAGAATTTTTAATTGTGTAATCTGGATACAATTTCTGCATCAACAAATCACATAATTTAATAAATCCTTGACGAGCCTCTAATTCATTCTTGTACGCGTTTTTGAAATTTTCCCAAGTGAAATCCATAGTTAAATATTGAGATGTATTAATACAAAAAACTTTTATACATTTTGCAAAGCAAATGTATAAAAGTTTTTGACGTTAAAAAAACTTTTTGTTATTTTTTTTACAATTTATTTTACAGCCTTAGCAAACTTATCAGATATTTTCAAAAATTCCTGCCATAAATTATCAGAGACAGGAATACCTGAAACGTTTCTTTGCTGCATAGTTCTCTTTTCAGGGTCGCCGGCGACAAGAACTTCTTTTCCTAAAAGCGGAGTAAGACTTCTTACCCTTTCAACAAGTTTTTTCATTCTTGATAAAAACTTCTTTGGATTGGTAAATTTTGAAATGTCAATAGCCTGAAAATAATGCGAAATACCTCGCGGTTTTGACATGTCAGAACCAAACATAGGTGGTAAATCTTTTCCTATTTCGCTATCAGTAAGCAAACTACACAAAATCTCTATCATCATTCCAAGTCCAAAACCTTTATAATCGCCAATAGGACGGACACATTTAGCCTTGAAAGGGTCAACAGTGAACTCACCATTTTCGTCGTATGCAACACCCTCTTGAAGTGGCGTATTTGAACCCTTATGGTTTCTGACATAATTCCAACTAATTACCGAAGTTGCCATGTCAAGACAAAAGGCCTTCCACTGGTGCAGAAAAACATATCGGATTAGTTCCAAAAAACGGCTCAACAGCATTATGAGCCTTCACAAGCGAATTTGTGTTAGTAAAAGCAAACGCCAACATATTATGTCGAGCGGCATATTCCGTAAAAAAATTTGCCGCCCCAAAATGTGAGGAATTTTTTACTGCAACAATTCCTGTACCATATTTTGAAGCCATATCAATACAAAAATCCATCGCAAAAATACCCGCATGATGCCCTATTGCACAATCAGCATCAAGCACCTTAGAAGAACCGTTATCTTTTAAAAATCTAAAATTTGGCTTTTTATTCAACCGACCCTTCAAAAAACCTTCTACATAATGCGGAAACAAGGCAATACCGTGAGTATCAATACCTTTCAGCGAGGCTTCAATAACACTATCAACCATAATGGCGGCAGAATCCTGATTTACACGAATCTCGGATAACAAAGCCGTCATTTCATTTTTCAACTTTTTTGCATCGATATATATCATAATTGCATTTTTCTTACTTTCACTGCAATTATTTTACCAAAGTTCCAATTTTTTCGCCGTTAATTATTTTTTTGAGATTTCCATCTTTAGTCATATCAAAAACCATAATCGGAAGATTGTTTTCACTGCAAAGTGCAAACGCCGTCAAATCCATAACTTTCAAATTTCTTTCAATAACCTCTTTGAACGAAATATTTTCAAATTTTTTGGCATTTGGATTTTTTTCAGGATCACAATCATAAACGCCGTCAACACGTGTACCTTTCAAAAGAATATCTGCTTTTATTTCAACACCACGAAGAGCGGCTGCACTGTCGGTTGTGAAAAACGGATTACCAGTACCACCCGAAAAAATAACTATAAACCCGTTTTCAAGAGCCTGAACTGCACGGTCGGAAGAATATCTTTCAGCGTAAGGTTCCATAAATGTAGATGTTAACACTTTTGCCTTACCACCAAGCGACGAAATCATACTTTCGATAGCAAGAGCATTGATTGTTGTAGCAAGCATTCCCATAGAATCACCTTTGGTACGGCTGATACCTTTTTTGAGTCCCTGTATACCTCTGAAAATATTTCCACCTCCAACAACAATTCCAACCTGAACTCCCATAGTAGAAAGAGAGAGAATTTCCTTACAAAATGCCTCTAAAACAGAAGCATTGATACCATATTTATCATTACCAGAGAGTGCCTCTCCACTGAGTTTCAGTAATATGCGTTTGTATTCCATACTTAAAGTTTGATGATTTAGAATTTTATTATTAACTTTGACGGCACTAAATTAGAAAAAATTAACTGAAAATTGAAACAGTTTATTCAAAAAATTATAGAAGAGGAAATTGTAATTTCCAAAACAGTAAGCCGTCCTGAAACCGCAATATACGAATTTGCTCAAGACGGAGATTTTTTGTGTTATCCACAAAAACAAATGCCAAATATGTTTTCTGCGGATTTTCTCGGATTTTCACCTTTTAAAAGGACATATTCAAATTATAACTGCGGGAAAAGCAAAAATACGGCATT
>CAJOGF010000152.1:4870-10974 GCA_905233995.1 uncultured Bacteroidales bacterium
TGTTAAACAAAGATGACATAATTCTTTATGATTCTGCCATTTCGCCGTGGCTAAGAAAAGGCGTTAAAATATGCGATGCCGAAAAAAAACGGTTTATTCACAACGATTTAGAAACATTGGAAAATTTCTTGAAACTTTCGCTCTTGAACCGTTTAAGAGTAATTGTAACCGACGGAATTTTCTATGATTCAGGACAATGCGCCGACTTGAACGCAATACGTCTACTTGCCGAAAAATACGACGCAATAGTAATTATCGATGATAGCCTCGGCTTTTTGACCTGCGGAGAAAAAGGACACGGTGCTGACGAAATAAGCGGTGTAAAAAATTTTCAAGACCTGAAAATTGTTAATATGCAAAACACTTTGAGTTGCAGTACAGGCGTTTTTGTCAGCGGTGATAAAAATCTTATTGAACTTTTAAGGTTAAGGTCCAAATCCTTAAAATATTCTGTTTCAGTAGATGAAGAAAGCCTTATTAGGGCACTTAAAATTCTAAAAGACAACTCTCAACAAAGAGAAAAACTCAAACAAAATACTTTGAAACTATACGAAAAACTTTGCAATTTAGGCTTCAAACCAAATTTGCCAGTATCGTCAATAGTCTCGTTTTCAACACCAAAACCAATAGAAGAAGTAAAAGGCATATTAGAAGACAACTTTTTGTGCGCAACATTTTACAAAATAGGAAAAAACACTTTAGTATCTTTCAAAATATCAGAGAGTTGTAATTTATAATAAAAAAAAAGTTACAAAAAAAATAAATTTATTACATAAAATATACCAAAATTAGTTTTTTTAGTTTATTTTTGTAACAAATTTTTCGTAAAACTATGCTTAACCTTACACAAAGTCTGAAGCAGATACAAAAATTATCGCCTCAGCAGATTCAACTTATAAAATTGTTGGAAATACCAACAATACAACTTGAGCAACGCATCAAGCGGGAAATAGAAGAAAATCCCGTTTTGGAAGAAGGCGGCGACGAAGAGCATAACACTCAAGAGGATAGTTATGCTGAGGATAATTCGTCGGATTCGCAAGAGGAATACAGCGAAGATACCGACATCGCAAAAGACACAGAAGATTATATACAAGAGTCGTATCAAGAGGATAAACTCTCTGGCGAATACGCTCCCGACGACTATTACGATGACGATGAAACTCCAAATTATCGCCTTTCGGCAAACAACTATTCCGACGATGATGACAGGAAAAACGAAATACCTTATACTCAAGCAGTTTCGCTTCATGAGACATTGTTATCACAACTCGGTCTTGGCGTTATGAACGAAAGAGAACAACTTCTTGCCGAATACATAATTGGAAATATTGACGATGACGGATATTTGCGTAGAGATTTGGAATCAATAGTTGACGACATAGCATTTTCAGCAAACATAGAAACAGATGAAAAAGAACTCAAAAAACTATTGTCAATAATTCAGGATTTTGACCCCTCTGGCGTTGGAGCAAGAGACATAAAAGAATGTCTGATGATTCAAATTGTAAGGAAATACAAAAGTGGTCAAGGCGACAAAAACGTGTTGAAAACTGCTTACAAAATTCTTCACGACTATTTTCCCGAATTTACAAAAAAGCATTACGAAAAAATTACAGGAAAAATTGACGCTTCGGAAAAAGTTATGCGTCAAGCAATTGAGGAAATCACACACCTTAATCCAAAACCGGGAAGTATTTATGGAAATCTTCTCGCTAAAAATTCTCAACACATAATTCCAGACTTTATTCTTGAAGAAAACGAAGGCGAACTGATACTTCATCTTAACTCAAAAAATGTCCCAGAATTGCGTTTAAACAAAACATATTCCGATATGATTGATAATATGTCGAAAAAAACAGCAAACGCAAAGGAAAAAGAAACTTTACTATTTGTAAAGCAAAAGTTAGATTCTGCCAAATGGTTTATCGAGGCAATACGTCAACGACAAAACACATTGATGGAAACAATGCAGGCTATAATAGAATTTCAGAAAGATTACTTTCAAGAAGGCGATGAAACCAAACTTAAACCAATGATTCTCAAAGATATAGCCGAAAAAACAGGATTTGATATTTCAACCATTTCGAGGGTTGCAAATTCAAAATACATTCAGACTCATTTTGGAATTTTCCCGCTGAAATTTTTCTTTTCGGAAGGTATGCACACCGATACCGGCGAAGAAGTGTCAACACGAGAAATCAAAAAAATTCTGAAAGAGTGTATAGAAAAAGAGTCAAAACAAAGACCACTAACTGATGAAAAACTTGCTCAAATACTTCAACAACGCGGCTATCAAATTGCAAGACGAACTGTTGCAAAATATCGCGAACAGATGAATATTCTTGTAGCAAGACTCAGAAAAAAATTATGAAACTCTTGATTCATCCGCTCATAATGCCGTTTTATGCGTTTTGTCTGATGTGCGAGATGGAAAGACAATCTTACGCAACGGATTTGTCAAAGACTATATACATGACAATTTTTGTATTTATAGTCTTTGTCCTGTTTCCGTTTATAACAAAATTTCAGTTTTCGCCAAAACACCCTGACGGGCTTTGGGATATAGAGTCGGATTTCAGAACAAGATTGCAATATGCGTTAATACTTTCGGCGGGTTATCTCGGTCTAACATGGGCTGTGGAGGAAATGGGATTTTTCAACACAACGGGTTATAAAAATATTTTTACCGTTTTTATTACACCTCTTGTATTAAATATTTTTTCTGGGGAAGGTTTCAGACAATGTTTTCCCCAAAAAGAAAATTTTTTCTTAACAAAATTCAACATCGCACAACCCACTTTTATAGGTGCGTTATCAGGTTTTTGTCTGCTGATAGGTTACAAAGCCGGAACTGACACGTTTTGGCCATTTGTTATATCGCTTTTAATTTTCACGTTAAGCGCAATATACTGCATTGACAAACGTCAAGAAAAATATCAACACCATATTTATGGTTTACTTTTCGGTTGCACACAAGCAGCGATTATCTTATTGTTAATCAAATAAATAAGTCTTTTTTAAAAAAAACAAAGAAGTATGAAAAAATTATCAATTGTACTTGCATTTCTTTTGATATGTTTAATTGTAAATGCGCAAGAAATTTTGCCACAAGATTCCACAATCAAAGTCGGTAAACTTTCAAATGGACTTACCTACTATATTAAACACAACGAAAAGCCTGAAAATCAAGCATGTTTCTACATTGCACAAAAAGTAGGAAGTATGCAGGAAGAAGACAATCAAAGAGGACTTGCACATTTTCTTGAACACATGGCTTTCAATGGTACAGAAAATTTTCCGGGTAAACGAATTATTGACATGTTGCAAGAAAACGGCGTGAATTTCGGAGGCGAACTCAACGCTTACACAAGTTTTGACGAAACAGTCTACAATATCGACAAAGTTCCGACCAACAAAAATTCTTGGCTTTTGGATTCTTGTCTTATCATTCTCAGCGATTGGAGTCATCGACTAACGCTCAGCGATCAAGAAATCGACAACGAAAGAGGCGTTATACATTCAGAATGGAGAATGCGTACAGGCGCAAACTACAGAATGTTGGAACGTTCAATGCCAAAACTCTACCCGAACAGCAAATACGCTTTCAGAATGCCAATCGGAATTATGGATATTGTTGACAATTTTCCTTATCAAGACCTAAAAGATTATTATAAAACTTGGTATTATCCTCATCATCAAGGAATTATTGTTGTCGGAGATATTGATGTCAACGAAATGGAAAAGAAAATAGAAAAATATTTCAGTGCTTTTGAAACTCCAACAAACGCTCCTAAAAAACAACTTTATCCCGTTCCAGACAATGATACGCCAATTTTTGTCAGCGAAAAAGATAAAGAACAGACTTACAATATAGTGGCACTAATGTTCAAAATGGACGCTACCGAAGACAAAGACAAAACAAACATTAGTTATTTTGTAGCGCAAACGGTCAAAAACCTTATTTCCACCATGACCGACAACCGTTTCAACGAACTGATGCAAAACCCTGACGCGCCTTTTGCTCAAGCCGGAGCCGGAATAGACAATTATTTGGTTTCAAAAACGAAAGATGCGTTTGAATTTCAAGCCGTTGCAAAAGAAGGTCAAGAATTTGAAAGCCTAAAGACACTCGCAAAAGAAGCCCTTAGAATCAAGAAATACGGTTTCACAAACTCGGAACTTGAACGCACAAAAACCGAACTCATCAATTCGTTGGAACGCAGTTTCAATGACGCTGCAAATCAAGACAATTCTCATTACATTAGTCTTTGTTTAAGGAACTTTCTTGACAACGAGCCACTAATGTCAATAGCACAAAAATATGCATTGACACAACAAATTCTACCGTCAATCAACATTGAAATCATAAACCAAGTTGCACAAAATATTTATAGTTTTGACGGTAAAAATATGGTTTGTCTTGCAATGCTTGCCGAAAAAGACGGTGCAACATACATTTCGGAAAGTGAAATGCAAAAGGCTGTAAATCAAGCCATAGAAGAAGATGTAGAAAGTTACATTGATAATGTTAAAAACGAACCATTGATTTCTCAAAAAATCAAAGGCGGCAAAATCATAAAACACGAAATTCCAAATGACAGTTTTGACACAAAAATATTTTATCTGAAAAATGGTGCTAAAATTGTTTACAAAAAAACCGATTTCAAAAACGACGAAATACTTTTTGAAGCCGTTAAATTTGGAGGTTCAAGTCGCTTGAATGTCAACGCACAAAACAAAGCAAACGTAAGTCTTTGCGCCAAAATGATTAATTCTTCAGGACTTGGAAACTTTACACTAAACGAACTTTCAAAACAACTTTCAGGCGTTAATTGCAACGTTAGTCCGTACATTCAAAATTTAACTCAAGGCTTTACGGGTTATTCGTCCAAAAAAGACCTTGAAACAATGTTTCAGATGCTGTATTTGTATTTTACAAATGTAAATCAAGACAACAACGACTACAAATCGTTTATGTCTCAAATAGAAATGTCGCTGAAAAATCGCAATGCTAATCCAGAATCGGTATTTTCTGACACATTAGTCAATGCTTTGTACGACAACAACATACGCACTAAGCAACTTTCAACAGAAGATTTGAAATTTGCGAATCAGAACCAAATGAACGAAATTTACAATACTATGTTTGATGATCCGTCATCGTTTACATACTTTTTTGTCGGTGCAATCAACGAGCAAGAATTAGAAAATTTGGCTCAAAAATATTTGGGTGGTTTCAAGAAAAAGAATTCCGTCAACACATATATAAAAGGTGTACAAGAAATGCACAAAGGCAAAAAAGATGTAACGTTTTCACAAAAAATGGAAACTCCGCAATCTATGATTTACGATTACTTATATCAAGAAACGACTTTCAACACCAAAAATAAAATAGTTGCTCAAACTGCCGCAAAAGTATTGAATGAATTGTTTTTCAACGAAATACGCGAAGAAAAATCAATTGCTTATTCAGCCGGAGCATATAGTAATTTTTCACAGTCGGAGAATACAGGAATGGCTCAAGACATGATTATTTTCTACTCACCCGTAAAACCTGAACATGCAACTGAGGCTCAAGAAGTTATGTATAGAATACTGAAAGATGTATCTTTAAATGGTTTTGATATTGTCTTGATAGACAAAGCGAAAGAATACTTCTTGAAACATTATCAAGAAGTGCAGAAAGATAATCATTATTGGTTAGGGACAATAACTAATAAAATACTATATAACACTGACTTACATAGCGATTATATTTCAACGGTTAAGAATATTAGCAAAGAAGACGTTATGAACTATTGCAAAAATATTCTCAACAATTATAACCAAGTAAATGTTATAATGTTGCCCAAATAAAATTCTTAAAATCTTTGCAAAAAACAAAAAAAATAGTTTTATTTGCGTTTATGAAACGCAATATTTTTTATATTAGTCCGAAGACTGATTTTGGGTTCAAGAAAATATTTTCAGATCCTATAATAATGAAACGATTCTTGGAAGTCCTTTTTGAATCCGAAAACGAAATTATTGAAATTAAAAGTCTGACCTACCGTCCTCAAGATGCTGACAGCAGTCTAAAACAAAGTCATAGAGTGATTTAT
>CAJOGF010000153.1 GCA_905233995.1 uncultured Bacteroidales bacterium
TTGGCGAAATTTCAAAAACGGATACGGTTGAAATAGATTTAAAGCCAAAGGCTCGTTTTGGTGTTCAGGTAAAGCAGCAGTCTTTGGAGGTTGACATTCTTGATTCGTCTTTAAGGGCAAAGACTTGTATTTACGATTTTGGCGACGGAAGTTTGGACAGTTCAGTGTTTAGAAAAAGTTTTTCGCATAGTTATCCCAAAAATGGCGAATATAATATTAAACTTCAGGTTTTTAATTCGGTAGGAGAATTTGATACGTTAACAAGAAAGATTAATGTCTCAAAATATAAATCCTTTAAAATTTTGAAAGTTAGACTAAAAAAATTCGACAAGGGAAAAACATGGGATATTGGTTCGCTTCCAGATATTTATTCAGTTTTAAAGTTGGATGGTGTGGATTTGTTTAAAAGTCCTGTCTTGGAAAATTTTTCAAGTTCAGAGGCTGAATGGCCTCTTGCTGTTGAAGTTGGTGATACTTCGGCTAAATTCAATTACAAATTTTCTATAGATTTTTATGACGAAGACCTTACTGTTTCCGATTATATGGGTTGTGGAAAAATATTTGTCAATTCTGTAATTGGTGTTGATACTTTGAGAATGGAAGATATTTCAAATTCGTTGGAAAGCGAAATAATTTTAAAATGGGAATAATTTTTTTTTAGATGGAAAACATAGATTTTGATTCTTACAAAGAAAACATTATAATAAAAGGTGCAAGGCTTCATAATTTGAAAAATATATCTCTTGCTATTCCAAGGCAGAAATATATTGTTATTACGGGGCTTAGCGGGTCAGGAAAATCTACTCTTGCCTTTGATACTCTTTATGCCGAGGGGCAGCGACGTTATGTAGAAAGTCTGTCCTCGTATGCAAGGCAGTTTATGGGAAAAATTACAAAGCCTGAGGTCGATTTCATAAAAGGTATTCCGCCTGCAATTGCCATTGAGCAGAAAGTATCTGTTAGAAATACAAGAAGTACAGTCGGGACTTCTACCGAAATTTACGACTACATAAAACTTCTTTTTGCAAGAATCGGAAAAACTATTTCGCCCGTTTCAGGTCTTGAAGTAAAGGCTCATAGTGTTGACGATGTTGTTGATTTTATTAATTCGTTTACAGAGGGAAAGAAATTTACGCTTCTTTCTCCAATTGCAGTCCCAGAGGGTAGAACTCTGAAAAAACATCTTGAAATTCTTGACTCTCAAGGTATTTCAAGGGTCAAAAAAAATGGAGAAATAATAGAAATCGCAGATCTTAATTTAACTGACAAGTCCAAAAACACAAACGATTTGTTTTTGCTTATCGACCGTTTTAAGTCGTCAAAAATGGCAGATGCCATGTCAAGAATGTCGGATAGTATTCAAACGGCTTTTTATGAAGGAGACGGTGATTGTATTCTTGAATATGAAGAAGACGGCGAACAAATGCAGCGTAGTTTTTGTACAAGATTTGAGGCTGACGGTATCAAGTTTGAAACGCCAAGTGTTTATACTTTTACTTTCAATAATCCAATCGGGGCTTGTCCTGTTTGTAATGGTTTAGGACGGGTTGTCGGTATTGACGAAGACCTTGTTGTGCCAAACAAAGGTCTTTCGGTTTATGATAATGCTGTAAAATGTTGGAACGGGCTTAAAATGTCGCTTTGGAAAGATGATTTCTGTAAAAATGCGTCGAAATACAAATTTCCGATTCATCGCCCATACTGCAAACTTACTGAAGAAGAAAAAGATATTCTTTGGAAGGGTAGGAGAGGACTTCATGGTATTGATGAATTTTTTGAAATTGTTGAAAAAGAAAGTTATAAGATTCAGTACCGTGTTATGATGTCCCGTTACAGAGGTCAGACAATTTGCCCTGAATGTAAAGGTACAAGACTTAAAAAAGAAGCACAATATGTTAAAGTAGGTGGAAAGTCAATCAGCGAGATTGTTAAATTGCCTATAAATGAGGCTTTTGAATTCTTTAATAATTTATCGCTTCAAGAGTCTGACAAAAAAATAGCGGAAAGAGTTTTAAAAGAGATACTTTCAAGACTTAGTTTCCTTGTTGAAGTTGGTTTGGAATATTTGACTTTAGACAGACTTTCTTCAACTTTGTCAGGTGGAGAAGCACAGAGAATAAATCTTGCTACAAGTCTTGGCTCTTCGCTTACGGGTTCGCTTTATATTTTGGACGAACCTTCAATCGGACTTCATCCAAGAGATACTCATCGCTTGATTAGTGTTTTGAAAAAACTCAAAAATCTTGGCAACACTGTAGTCGTTGTAGAACACGATGAGGAAATTATTCGTAGTGCTGACCAAATTATCGACATCGGTCCTTTGGCTGGTGTTAACGGGGGGCAGGTTATGTATCAAGGTTCAATCGAAAATCTTGATAAAGCAAAAAATAGTTTAACGGCGGCTTATCTGTCAGGAAAAGAACAAATTGAAGTTCCAAAACGCAGACCATGGAATCCAAAAACTGGTGCAGGAATTGTCATAAAAGGTGCAAGAATGAATAATCTTAAAGATATTACCGTTAAGATTCCGCTTTATCTTATGACAGTTGTAACTGGAGTGTCAGGTTCAGGAAAGTCAAGTCTGATAAAGGGTATTTTGTATCCTGCTTTGTTGCAAATTCTATCAGAAACGACATTGAAAGCCGGAGATTTCGATTCTCTTGAGGGCGATATTAAGATGTTGCAAGGCGTTGAAATGGTGGATCAAAATCCAATTTCGGGTTCTTCTCGAAGCAATCCTGTTAGTTATATAAAGGTTTATGACGATATTCGTAAACTCTTTTCGGAGCAGCAATTGAGCAAACAAATGGGTTATACAGCCGGATATTTTTCTTTCAACAGCGAGGGCGGACGATGCGAGGAGTGTCAAGGCGAAGGCGTTATAAAAGTTGAAATGCAGTTTATGGCTGATGTAACTTTGGTTTGCGAATCATGCGGTGGAAAACGTTTCAAAGAGGAAACCCTTGAAGTGAAATATCGAGACAAAAATATTTTTGATATTTTGGAAATGTCAGTTGATTCTGCGGTTGAATTTTTTGCTGCCGATAATGATAGATTAGCGCAAAAAATTTCGTCAAGATTAAAAGTACTTCAAGATGTTGGTTTGGGTTACATAAAACTTGGTCAGCCTTCTTCAACGTTGTCAGGAGGTGAAAATCAAAGAATTAAACTCGCAACTTTCTTATTGTCAGAAAAAAAAGATGTTCACACGATGTTTATTTTTGACGAACCTACAACGGGATTGCATTTTCATGACATAAAAAAATTATTAAAAGCGGTTAATTCGTTGATTGACAGAGGTAATTCTGTTGTTATAATAGAGCATGACCCCGAAGTTATAAAATGTGCTGATTATATAATTGATTTGGGAAAAGAGGGCGGAAAAAATGGCGGAAATGTTGTTTTTACTGGTACGCCCGAAGATTTGGTTAAGGCAAAAGACTCATATACAGGTAAATATTTAAAAGAAATGAAAAAAATCTAAAAAAAAATTTGGAACTTTGAAAAAAACTGTATATTTTGCAGCCATAATTATTATCAAAAATATTTACTAACTATTAATTTTTTTTAAACATAAAAAATATGGAAGGATTAAAAGTTGACGGACGTATGAAAGTAAAAACGTTGAAAGAAAATTTCAAAAAGACTTTCGGTTATACATTGAGGGTTTATAACACTCAGAATCATTTTGTTGACGAAGAATTATTGCTCTCTGGAGTTCGTCAAGACGATAGTGTTAAAACAGGAGAATTTTCGATTGACCCAGATTGGACAATCGATGAATTTGAAAAGAAGTTTATGGAGACTTTCGCAATAAAAGTTCAGGTTGCAACTCAAGATGATTCAGCACTTGCTGAAAATAGTTTGAAGGTTGTTTCAGGAAAATCTCTTAAAGTGGACGGAAGAATGAAAGTTAAAACTTTAAGAGAAGCCTTTAAAGAAACTTACGGTTTTTGTCTGAGAGTTTATAACACTCAAAATCATTTTGTTGACGATGAATTGTTGCTCGCAAATGTTCGTCAAGATGCAGATGCTGCAAAGTCAGGCGAGACCGCAATTGATCCTGAATGGACTATCGATGAGTTTGAAAAGAATTTTATGGCAAATTATGGCATTAAAGTTCAGGTTTATACTCCTGATGATTCCAAACTCGCTGATAATGACATAAAATTGTTTTGGGGTAACGAATAATTAAAAATGTAAAACTGTTTTGAATTTTAAAAAAAAGGGCGACGGTAATTTGTTTGTTTTATCGTCGCTCTTTGTTTTTTGCTTTATATCTCTTTTATAAGATTGTTGTTTTCGTCATAAATGGCTTTTGTGTCGTAGTAATAGGTTTTTATTGGTGGAAAACCGTTGAAACCAACACTCGCATAACTTGAAGTATATGCACCCGTAGAAAGCCAATATGTTTTGTCGCCGCTCTTTAAATCAATAGGCAGTTTGTATTTTGAATCTTCGTACATTATGTCCGCACTATCGCAAGTTGGTCCAGCGAGAATAACTTCGCCGTCTTTGCCGCCGTCTTTGTCAGTAACTACGGGATATTTAATCGACTCGTCCAAAGTCTCGATTAGTCCGTTGAATTTTCCACAGTCAAGATAAACCCAACGTGCTAAAGATGTATTGTTTTTTCTTGAAATCAAAACAATTTCCGAAGTCAAAATGCCAGAATCTCCAATCAGTGAGCGTCCGGGTTCAAGAATAATTCTTGGTATTTCTTCAAAATCGTCTTCCAAATACCTTGTGATTTCAGAAGCGTATTCGCTAAGGTCGTTTGTCGGTTGAATGTAATGAGCCGGAAATCCGCCACCCATATTTATCATTTCGAGTTTTATGTCTTCTTCTTCTTCCAAGGATTGGAAAAGATACTTCGTTTTGGCAATCGCATCGTTCCATTGTCCAATATCTCTTTGTTGACTTCCAACATGAAAACTTATTCCGTATGGAATCAGACCTTTCTCTTTCGCCATAACCAAAAGATTGTACGCCATATCAGGATGACAACCAAATTTTCTTGAAAGTGGCCAATCAGCGGTGGAAGAATTTTCTATAAGTACTCTGACGTAAATCTTTGCCCCCGGAGCGTTTTTGGCTATGTTTTTCAAGTCTTCTTTGGAGTCGGTTGCATAAAGCGAGACTCCTTTTTCATAAAAATAAGCAATGTCAGCGGCTTTTTTTATGGTATTGCCGTATGAAATTCTATCGCTTGAAATGCCAAGTGAAAGTACTTTGTCGAGTTCGTACCTTGAGGCTATATCAAAATTTGAACCTAATTGGTCAAGAAGTTTGATAATTGGAATACCCGGATTGGCTTTTACAGCATAGTAAACGTCGGCATACGGAAACGCTTTTATCAATTGCGCATACGAAGTTCTAACCTTTTCGAGGTCAACAAAGATATTTGGCGTTGGAAAATTTTTGGAAATTTTCCTAAATCGTTCCCAATCTTCGTCGGGAACAAAGTCATCTCTTTTTATCATCTTGAGTGTCAGTGAATTATAGATTTAATACATAAACAAAAAATTTTGTGCGAATATAATACTTAATATTCAAAATAAAAGTTAAATTTTACATTTTTTATTAGAAAAAAAATGCTATAAAAATATTTTTTTTTCGAGGAAAAATTGTATTATTGCACGGGATTTGTTCCTTTTTTTTTAATTTCTAATAATCATAACAAAATTTACAAATTTATGACATTTAAATCTATAAAGACAAAAATTGCTGTTCAATTTAGCATTATTTTATTATTGTGTTGTGGCTCTATTTTAACATCAATAATTATTCTTAGAGCAATAGACAGCAATATGCAAAATATTGAAGAGGCTTCTCCAAAGTTTGTACAGAGCCTTCAACTTAATGCAAATATGGGAAATTCTTTGTTTGAATTTCGAGGATATCTTGTCTCTCATAACGAAAAAGATATTCAAGA
>CAJOGF010000154.1:0-3575 GCA_905233995.1 uncultured Bacteroidales bacterium
TTTTGATTTTCATAGCAATAATTGTTAATTGTTGAAATACTCATTCCATCTGTTAATGATTATATCAGTGTTTTCTTCTATTGCTGCTTTGATTTTTTTGAAGTCGCCCGCTTTGATGTTTTGTTTTTCTGAAAGAACAAAATTTTTGCCGTCCCATTCAAACTTCGCCATACCGCCATTACCCCTCTACATGTATGTGTAACGGCTCATGCTCCTTACTGTAAAAGAAGAACGAAAATCCGAAAAACCTAAAAAATTCTGGCATATTGATTTATTTTTAATTGATAACGGTTCAAAGGTAAGAAATATTTTAATAGTCTACAAAAAATAATTCGCAGATTCAACTTACAAGTGCAATTTTTTTATAATTTCAGTCCACCGATGATGGCAAAAACCGTTCTCAACCCTCTTCACTGTTTAGGCGTTGAAGACGAGATGATTAGATTCGATAATTTCGGCGGATAATGCTGATTAGTTGATTTTGAATATAAAAAAGGACTGCAATTAATTTTGTAGTCCTTTTTTGTAAAATCTGCAAAAACCTATTATCTTTGTAACCGAAAATTTTAACATTTATACAAAAATGAAAACACTTTATGTACTGCGTCATGCGAGAGCAAAATTTTCGGATTATGGAGATAAGAACCGTCCTTTAAGTTATGACGGTGAACTTGAAGCACATAAACTTGGAAAAGAACTCAAGGCTCGTAAAGTAAACTTCAATCATATAATTACTTCCACCGCCAAACGAGCGTTGCAGACAACTGACATAATCTGTCATGAAATTGCAAATGGTGTTGCAATAGAGTTCAATGATAATTTCTACACTTGCACCACCGGTGAAGCCATCGAAATACTTAATAAAACTAATGAAAATATTGATTCACTGCTTGTTGTGGGACATAATCCACAGTGGAGCAATCTCGTAAATGTACTTTCAGGAAACGATAGAGTTTATTTGGATACATGTAATTTTGTTGCCCTTAATTTTGATTATAATTGGCAGCAGTTGCAGCCTAATTGTTGCACTATTGACTATATCATATTGCCAAGATATATTTGACAGAAAATTTTTAATGCTTGGCTTTTTTTTGTAAAAATTGTACAATTTATTATTTTTGCAACAAATTTTTAATAATAAGAATTGGATATTTCAATACTATATAGAGGCATAGGAATTGGTTTTTTGGCGGCTTGTCCAATTGGAGCCGTCGCAATTTTGTGCGTTCAAAAAACCATTCAGAGAGGTTTTTGGCAAGGTTTTCTGATGGGAGTCGGGTCGGCTTTGGGCGACTTTTTCTATGCAGTTGTAACGGGTTTTAGTCTGTCGTTTATTTCTGATTTTTTGGTAACGCATAGAACTCCGATTGGAATTTTAGGCGGTATTTTGATGATTTATCTTGGGTTTACTATTGTCAAAAAAAATCCAGTAGAACAGTGGAAAGAAAATAAAGCGCGAAATAGACTTGGAAGTTCAAAACGTAGAATACTTGGCGATTTTGCTACAAGTTTCGGACTTACAATTTCTAACCCGTTGACAATCATTGTTTTTGGAGGTTTGTTTACTGCTTCAGGTGCAATTAGCAACGAGACACCGCCTGTTGAAACTATGTTTTTGCTTTTCGGCGTTATTATTGGTGCAATTGCTTGGTGGGCTTTGCTTGCCTTTGTTGTTAATATTTTTCGTAATAAAATTGGTCCAAGACATATCATGTGGATTAACAGAATTACAGGTACTTGCGTGATGATTTTTGGCGTAAGTGTCATAATTATTGTGCTTTTCTATCATGAAATGCTTTAAGAAATATTCTGTTTTTGTAGTTTGTTTGGTGATTGTTTTTTTTATAAAATTATTGTCAGAAAAACCAAAGATTGAAAATATTTTTGCAACTAAAGAGTTGGTTTACAAAACATTTGACGATAATAATTTGAAAATTGATGTCTACGAGCCCAAGGATTCTCTTGAAACTCATCCTGCTATAATTTATATTCATGGAGGAAGTTGGATAAGTGGAAACAAAAAAAAAGTTTTGGAGCGGTATCGAAATTATGCCGTTGAAACCCTTTTGAAAAATCATTTTGTAATCATTTCGGTTGACTATCGTTTAATCCGTTTAGGCTACCATCTTGAGGATTGTATAGAAGATTGTTTAAGTGCGCAAAATTTTTGCATAGAAAATGCTGAATATCTCAAAATTGACACTTTAAAAATTGGATTGTGGGGTTCGTCAGCGGGGGCTCATTTAGGTCTTTTGAGTTATGTTTTTAGTCGTGATAATAAAATAAAATTTATAATAAGTGATTTTGCTCCTTGTGATATTTCAGAAATGTGGGCAAAAGTACCAAATTTTTTTAGGAAACAATTTTCAACTTTTTTTTACCGTTTGGACGAAAAAAATGTCGAAAAATTTGACTCTCTTTCTTTCGTATATTCTCCGATTAATTATGCTGAAAAAATCCGAAAGATTCCAGTGTTGATTTCACACGGTACTCTTGATAGGATTGTTGCATTTTCAGAGTCTCAAAAATTGAGTGATTCGTTGAAGGAAAATTGTCAATTTTTTTCATACGAGGGACTTGGCCATGGTTTCAAGTCGGCAGATTCCTTGGTTATAAAACTTTATGCCGAAAGAATGGTTGATTTCATAAAAAAAGGATACACTAAAAATTAGTATATCCTTATCAACTAAAGTACCGAGGAAGAGACTTGAACCCATGACCCCCGGATCCACAATCCGGTGCTCTAACCAACTGAGCTACCTCGGCTCCTTTGTTTTACGAGTGCAAAGGTATGTAAAAAATATATTTTGGAAAAATTTTTAATCATTTTTTTTTGAAAAAAAATGTAATTGTTTATCTTATAATTAGTTAATTTGGCTATAATAAAAATATTTTGAATTTATGATTTTTGATTTTAATTTTGCAGAAAATTTACTCAACGTAATTTTATGAATAAAGTTTTTTTTACTCTCGGTTTGTTGCTTTTGTTTTTTTGTCCGTATGCTAATGCGCAAAAAAACAAGGACAAAGATAAAGACAAGAACAAAAAGGATTATCCTCAAAAAGAAGAGGTTTGGACTTTGGATTCCGATTATTTTTTGCAAGAATATAAGTTGGATAATGATACCTCGCTTCATCTTTTTCAGGTGTATGACTATAACGACAAACATTCGATTTCCTATTCTAATTTAGGCAATATGGGTACGCCGTATATTTATAATATATTTGACGATAGGGAGCAGAGAAAAAACAATGAAGTTTTCTTTTTTGATAGAATCAACGATTTTATTTCCAAGCCGGAGGAAACTAAATTTTATAGAGTCAATCATCCTTATACATGGTTGTACTACGCAACAACACCAAAATCAAGAAATGGTCAGGTGATAGACTTTAGGCATACGCAAAATGTTACAAAAAAATTCAATTGGGGCTTTAATATTGGACTTGTGGGCTCTACGGGTAGAATTAGTCATCAACATTCCAGAAATACTACTTTTTCACCACAATTAAGTTACAACGGAAAACATTTGTCGGTATTTTTTTTCTATAATTATACCAAATCAAGCATAGAAGAA
>CAJOGF010000154.1:3626-9560 GCA_905233995.1 uncultured Bacteroidales bacterium
CACCTTTTAGTAATTGGGGCAAACGGACATGGAATCTTGTTGCAGAATATTCTGTGGGGTCAACTGATTTTCAGATAATTAACGATTCTACAAGAATAGAAAAATATACGCCGAGATTTTATGCGGGATATTCTTTTAAATTTGATAAAATGTTTCGCACATACGAGGACGCAGATTTAAATACTGACTTGTACAAAAATTTTTATTACGGCAAAGCGGCAACATACGATTCTTTGTTTTTCAGGAGAATGACCAATCAATTCCATTTGAAATTTGCAGAAAGTCGTCTTACTCCTGCTTTAAAAGGTGCTATCGGTATGGAAAACGATATGTATTATAATTTCAAGGATTATCATTCTGCTAATAATGTTTCTGACTATTCAAATGCGTATTTTGAGGGAGGAATCGGCAAAAATAAATCAAGAAATATGTTTCTTAATGCCGTTTATCGTCAGTATTTAACTGGTTATAAAACAGGAGATTTTACTCTTAAAGGTACTCTTGGTTTGAAATTTTATCAAGGCGAAAGCGATACGTTGAAATATTATTTTAAAGCCTCTGTGGATTTTTACAATAAAGAACCTGATTATTTCTTAAAACATTATTATTCAAATAATTATCGTTGGGAAAATAATTTCGACAAGACACAAACTACAAGGGTAGGAGCGGAGTTTTCTATTCCGATGTGGCATTTGAAAATTGGAGCAAGCAACTATTTGATTAACAAGTATATTTATTTTGATTCAAATGCAGAGCCAAAGCAGTTTAGTGATGCGCTTAATGTTTTTTCGGTTAGTGCAATGAAAGATTTTTTCTTTTGGCATGTTAGGTTTGCAAACCGTTTAACATGGCAGAAAACCAACAAAAACGCTATTCTCAACCTACCTCAATTGGCTCTTTATCATTCAACGTATTTTGAATTTTATCTTGTTAAAAACGTGCTTTTGACACAAATTGGTGGAGAAATTAATTATTCTACTCAATACGATGCTTTTGGATATTCGCCTGCAACATCGGTTTTTTATCCGCTTAGGCATTCCAAAGCGGGTGAGTATCCGCTGTTAAATGGATTTGCAAATATCAAAATCAGAGGTGTTTTGATGTTTTTTAAGTGGGAAAATATTTGCAACGGTTGGGTAAGAGATTGGTATTATTCAACGGATAATTATCCGTATCAGGATTTCCATTTTATGTTTGGGATTTTGTGGAGATTCGGAGATTAATTTTTTTTTAGACTTTTTTTGTTACATTAAATATACTTAAAATTTTATGAACAGCAAATTTTTTCGCGCACTTTTTGCGCTGATGTTTTTATGTCCTTTTCAGATGGCGTATTCGCAATCGAGGGAGAAAATTTCGATTAATAAAGATTGGAAATTTTCGTTTGGAAATTCGTCCTTGATAGAAAAAAATTTCATGGTCGGGACACGTTATTTCAATTATTTGACCAAAACAGGTTATGGTGATGGTCCTACGGCTCAAGATTTTGACGATAGAGCATGGCGCAAACTTGATTTACCTCATGATTGGGCTGTTGAAGTGCCTTTTTCAGGCAAAGCGAGTCATAGTCATGGATACAAAGCCGTTGGGTATGCTTTTCCTGAAACTTCGATTGGGTGGTACAGAAAAACGATTAACATTCCTCAAAGCGACCTTGGAAGAAAAATCTCTTTGCTTTTTGACGGTGTTTTCAGAAATTCTGAAGTTTGGCTTAATGGTTTTTATCTTGGTCAGGAGCAAAGCGGATACCTTGATTTTCAGTATGATATAACCGATTACATAAATTATGGTGCAGAAAACGTGATTTGTGTTAAGGCAGACGCAAGTCTTGAGGAGGGTTGGTTTTACGAAGGAGCCGGCATTTATCGTGATGTTTGGCTTGTAAAAACTTCACCGCTTCATATTGCAAAAGACGGTGTTAAAATTTCTTACACTCTCAATGGTAATTCTGCCGAAATGTCGGTAAAAGCAGAAATCTTGAACGAAAGTTTAGAAAACAAAAACGCTTCTATAAATATTGTTTTGAAAACTTCTGACGGCAAAGTTGTTGCTGAAAAAAAATCGTTATTAAAAAATATTTTGTCGCAAAGCGGACATATTTTTTATGAAAAATTTTCAGCAAAAGATTTGCAACTTTGGAATGTTGAAAATCCTAACCTTTACACCGTAGAGTTAAGTGTAATGGAAAATGGTAAACAAACTGATTTTCAGATTTTTAAAACAGGTTTCAGAACCATTGAATTTACCTCTGACAAAGGTTTTTTCCTAAACCACAAACATTTGAAAATCGTAGGTGTTAATATTCATCAAGACTTTGCCGGAGTAGGTTGTGCTGTCCCTAAGGCTTTGCAAATTGAGCGTGTTAAAATGTTAAAAAAATACGGTTTCAACGGTATTCGTACATCGCATAATCCGGTTAATCCTGATTTATTGGACGTTTGTGATTCGCTTGGTATGTTGGTTTTGGAGGAAACTCGTCTTGAAGGTATCAACGAGTATCATAAATCACAACTTAAACGTATGATTTATCGTGATATAAATCACCCGTCAATAATTGCTTGGTCGATTGGAAACGAAGAATGGCAAATTGAAAGCAATATTTTTGGAGAAAGAATTACGCGTACGCTTCAGGCATACGCTAAAACTCTTGATTCTACAAGAATGTATACGGCCGCAGTCAGCGGTGGTTGTGGTTACGGCACATCCGAAAGTCTCGAACTTATGGGCTTCAACTATTTGGCACAGTGTGATATAGATCAGTATCGACAAAAACATTTATCTCAACCGGGTTGGCTCACCGAAGAAACCTCTGGTTGCGGTACGAGAGGTATTTATATTGCTGACTCTGCTTCGTGTCATATTCCACAATTTGATTATCAAGATGGAGTGTCGATAGAAAGAGGTTATAAATTCTGTCTTGAAAGAGATTGGATGGCAGGTTTGTTTTTTTGGACTGGTTTTGACTATAGGGGCGAACCGACACCGTTTTCTTATCCAGCGATTTCAAGTCAGTTTGGTATTCTTGATATTTGTGGTTTTGCAAAAGATCAGGCTTATTATATTTTGGCTAACAATACCAAAGAGCCTATGGTGCATCTTTTTCCGCATTGGAATTTTTCTAACTATGAGGGCAAAAATATTAAAGTTTGGGCTTATACTAATTGCGATGAAGCGGAACTTTTTGTCAACAAAAAATCATTGGGTAAACAAAAACCTGAAAAATACGGTCATCTTGCTTGGAATGTAAAATACAAAGCGGGCGAAATTATGATAAAAGGTTACAAAAACGGACGTGTTGTTGCAACTGATTCTCATAAAACGTCCTTAGAGGCAAAAAAACTGGTTCTTGAAGGTTCAAAACTTGAGTTTTCAAAGCAAGGTGAAGATATAATTCTTGTAACTGTATCTTCTGAAGATAAAAACGGAATTTATGTACCTAACGCTTCAAATAATGTAAAGTTTGAAATTTCAGGTCCGGGCGAAATTATTGGTGTTGGTAACGGAGACCCGTCATCGTTGGAAAACGACAAAGAGTTTTCAAATGCTTACGGCGTTAAGATTTCTTTGCAGAAAGAATTAACTTTGGAAACAATAGAAAATTGGCAAAGTCAAGTTAACGCTTCAAAACCAAGCGATTGGCGTGAGGCTTTAGTTTATGACCGCAATGAGCGTTGGGATTGGTATCATGATAGTTTGCTTGTTGTAAAATGTGAGTTTGTTTTGGACGATGTTTTGCAGGAAAATTCTTATTCTTTGTTTTCAAAAAGTATTCTAAGTACGCAAGATATTTATATTAACGGAACTCTTGTCGCTAAAGGTATTCAGCGCGATAAACCGCAAAGTTTTTCGTTGGATAAAAATATTTTACGAAAAGGCAAAAACGAAGTTTATTTTGTTGGTAAAAAAATCAAAAAATCCAATAGTTGGGACGAGCCCAATACCGATCCCGGTGTAATTGGTGTTGAAGTTCCTGCCAAGAATTATTCTCGTAGTCTTTTTTCAGGAAAAGCGTTGGTTGTGATTAAAACCAAGCCAGAAAATGGCGTTATCACTCTAAAAGCCACCTCTGACGGTCTTTCAAGCGCAAGTATATCAATCAAATAAAAAAAACAAATGCAGGGCAAACACCCTGCATTTGTCATTTTTAGATAGGAAGAAAAAAACATTCAATAACTCATATTGTGAATATTCTTAACAGCGCGACCAGATGGGTCGTTGAGGTTTTTGAACGAAGCGTCCCAAGCCAAAGCCTCTGCCGTTGAACACGCAACCGATGGAACTGACGGCACTGTCATGGCTGCCGACTTGCTTGGAAAATGCTCTTCAAAAATCGAGCGGTAATAATATTCCTCCTTGTTCATCGGGGTATTGACAGGAAAACGCTCCTTGGCTGTTGCCATCATCGAATCCGTTACCGCCTCTGCTGTTATGCGTTTGAGCGAATCTATCCAACTATAACCCACGCCGTCAGAAAACTGTTCTTTCTGACGCCAACAAACCTCTGTCGGCAACATATCTTCAAAGGCCTTACGAAGAACATATTTTTCTATTTTACCGTTGCTAACCATCTTGTCTTGAGGATTTAGCGACATTGCAACGTCAAGAAACTCTTTGTCTAAAAACGGCACACGACCTTCCACACCCCATGCTGAAAGCGATTTGTTGGCTCTCAGACAGTCGTAAAGGTAAAGTTTTGACAGTTTTCTGACCGTTTCCTCATGAAACGCCTTTGCATCTGGAGCCTTATGAAAATACAAATAACCGCCAAAAATTTCGTCAGCACCTTCGCCAGAAAGCACCATCTTGATTCCCATGCTCTTGATTACACGAGCCAACAAATACATCGGCGTACTTGCTCTTACAGTTGTAACATCGTAAGTTTCAATGTAATAGATGACATCGCGAATAGCGTCGAGACCCTCTTGAACGGTGTAGTTGATTTCGTGATGAACAGTGCCGATATACTCGGCTACCTTGCGGGCGGCTGAAAGGTCGGGCGCGCCTTTTAGTCCAACTGCAAACGAGTGGAGTTGAGGCCACCAAGCCTGTTGAGTGCTGTCGGTTTCAACACGCATTGCCGAATATTTCTTTGCAATCGCCGAAATCACCGAACTATCCAATCCGCCCGAAAGTAGCACTCCGTAAGGCACATCTGACATCAATTGACGTTTTACCGCATTTTCCAATGCTGTGCGAATGTCGGTGGAGTTTAGTTTTGAGGTTTTGACATTATCATACTCCTTCCAATCGCGATTGTACCAGCGGGTCATTTTTTGGGTTTTTGACCAGTAATAATGTCCGGGCAAAAACACTTCATATTCAGTGCAATAACCTTCCAATGCTTTTAGTTCTGACGCGACACAGATATTGTCGTCGCTGTCGTGTCCGATGTACAGCGGAATCACACCAATCGGGTCGCGAGCGATAAGGTATTCGTCGTGTTCTTCATCGTAAAGTGCAAAAGCAAAAATTCCTGACAAATCCTCCAAAAAGTCAATACCTTTGTCGCGATAGAGGGCGAGAATCACTTCGCAATCCGAACCCGTCTGAAAATCAAATTTTCCAGCGTATTGTTCTCTGATTTGACGGTGATTATAGATTTCGCCGTTGACAGCCAAAATTACTTTGCCGTCTTTGGTTTTTAGCGGCTGACTTCCCGATTTGGGGTCAACAATTGACAGCCTTTCGTGCGCCAAAATTGCAGTCTTACCAACGTAAATGCCCGACCAATCGGGTCCACGGTGTCGAATCTTTCCCGACTGTTCCAACGCACGGCGGCGAAGTTGCTCAGGATGATTTTTTATATCAAATATTCCAACTATTCCACACATAATGAATTGAAAATTAAAAATTGAAAATTAAAAATTTGCATCCGCCTGACCGTAGAATTGTTCGACCTTGCGGGCAACCTCTCTACCCGACGCAATTGCTCTT
>CAJOGF010000155.1 GCA_905233995.1 uncultured Bacteroidales bacterium
TTATATTTCGTCCTTTCAGGACTTGGTTTCAGATATAATTCGGTAGCCAAACCCCGTAGGGGTGATATATAATAGCCGTGGGTGTGAACCCACGGTCAACTAAGTTGACAAACGCCTAATTCGTTATTTATATTCTTAAATTGTTTCAAGACATTTAAGAGAAAAACCTTCAAAACTTTTAATAACCAAATCAGCCATTGTCAAAACCGACTTGTCCCCTACTCCAACGGCTTTCATTCCCGCATTATGCGCCGCTTGAACCCCTGACACTGCATCTTCAAAAACAATACAATCTTTTGGGTCAACATTAAGCATCTCCGCCCCTTTGAGAAAAACCTCTGGGTCTGGTTTGGCTTTTGTAATAATTGTGCCATCTGCAACGGCATTAAAATATTTGTCCAAACCCGTTTTTTCAAGAATAAGAGGCGTATTTTTACTTGCCGATCCTATCGCCGTTTTCTTTCCTAAAGCCTTAATTTCCTTTAAGAAATTCTCAACACCGGGAAGTATTTCCGACGGTGTCATTTTGGAAATATAATCTCTATAAAGATTATTTTTTTCTTCAGCGGCTTTTTCTTTCTCCTCTTCCGACATTTTGATATTTCCAATTTCAAGCAGAATTTCAAGGGATTTCATTCTTGAAACACCTTTCAATCTTTCGTTATCTTTTTCTGTGAAAACGAATCCAAGTTTGTCAGCAAGGGCTTTCCATGCCAAATAATGGTATTTTGCAGAATCCACCAAAACACCGTCAAGGTCAAAAATATATGCTTTCATTTTTTTATATTATTTTTTTTCTTTTATGACAAAAACACAAACAGAACCAATCATCAATGATACTCCGGCTACAACCAACATCATCACCTGAGAGCCTCCAACAAATTTTAAAATCAACCCTCCAACCAAAGCCGCAATAATCTGCGGAATACATATCGTACCATTGAAAAGTCCAAGATACGAACCCAAATGTCCATAACCTTCAAGAGCATTTGTCAGAATCGTAAAAGGCAAAGCAAGCATAGCCGCCCATGCAAAACCTATCAAAACAAAACTTACAAAAAGCAAAAATTGGTCTGTTATAAACATTGTTGATATAAATCCAACTCCACCTAAAACAAGGCTTAAAGAATAAGCAATTTTTCTTGAAGTTAATTTTGCAAGCATCGGCAAAAAGGTTGCCCAAACAACCGAACCAATGGCCTGAACAGCAAACAAAATTCCAACCCAATTTCCTGCCGACTGATATTCTATTGAAGCAGTATCAGTTGTGCCCCAACAAGTTTCAGCAATTGCGCCGTTAGTATACGTCCACATATACATAAAAGCCGCCCAACAGAAAAACTGAACCAAACCTACTGTCCAAAATGCTTTAGGAGCATTTTTTAGAAGTTGAAAAACATTTTGACTCTCCTCTTTTTTTGCATCCTGAAGTCCATGATACTCGTTGTAAAGTGCAGGTGGATATTCTTTTACTTTTACAACCGTATAGATTACACATAAAATCAAAATTGCAGCCCCAACATAAAAAGAATAAATAACTGAGTCGGGTACAACGCCGTCAGGAGCAACATTACTAATACCAATCCAAGTAAAAATAAACGGAAAAACATACCCAACAAGACTTCCCGCATTGCACAAAAACGACTGAATTGAATATGCTTTGGTTTTCTGCTCTTCGTTAACCATATCTCCAACAAGCATTTTGAAAGGTTGCATTGCAATATTAATACTTGTATCAAGAAACATCAAAGACAAAAGCCCAAACATCATCGCCGAAGAAACAGTTAGACCCAAACTACCCGCATTTGGTAACAAACACATAACAAGCACCGCAATCGCCGCGCCTACAAAAAGATACGGAATCCTTCGCCCAAATCTACACCAAGTTTTATCGCTGAAAACCCCAATTATAGGCTGAACAATAATTCCCATAAGAGGCGGCAAAATCCAAAAATAACTCAAATTATGCGGGTCAGCACCAAGGGTTGCAAAAATGCGGCTGACGTTTGCACTCTGAAGCGCGTATGCAATTTGGACTCCGAAAAAACCGAAACTTATATTCCATAATTGCCAAAAATTCACTGAAGGTATTTTACTCATTTTATTAATGTTTTATTTATGATGCAATTTTAAAAAAAAATGTCCTCAAAACATTAATTTTGAGGACATAATATTTACAAAAAAATGTGCAATCGTTTGCAACTTTATTCAAAAGCAATTTCGTTGTTAAGGACTTTAACAGTAATTTTCGGTTTTTTGCCGATTTTTCCTGAAATAAGTTCAGTTGCAAGTTTGTTAAGTATTTCCTTCTGAATAACACGTTTTACAGGTCTTGCACCAAATTCTGGGTCGTAACCGAGGTCTGCAACAAAATTCAAAGCCTCGTCTGTTAAAACAAGTTCTATATTTTGGTCTTTCAAAACCTTATTAATGCTTCTTAACTGAATATTTACAACCTCCGAAATTTCTTGTCTTGAAAGCGGCGTGAAAATAACTGTCTCGTCGATACGATTAAGAAATTCGGGTCTGATTGTATTTTTCAGCAAGCCGAAGACCTCGTTTTTTGTCTTTTCAATTACCTCGTTGCGATTATTTTCGTTGATTTTTTCCATATTTTGACGAATCAGGTCGCTACCAAGGTTAGAGGTCATGATAATAATCGTATTTTTAAAGTTGACAGTCCTACCTTTGCTGTCTGTCAAACGTCCATCGTCCAAAACCTGAAGCAAAATATTGAAAACATCAGGATGCGCCTTTTCGATTTCGTCCAACAAAATCACAGAATATGGCTTTCTTCTGACAGCCTCGGTAAGTTGTCCGCCCTCGTCATAACCGACATAACCCGGAGGCGCACCGATAAGACGTGTTACAGCAAATTTCTCTTGATACTCACTCATATCAATTCTTACCATGAGGTTTTCGTCATCGAACAAAAATTCAGCCAACGCCTTTGCAAGTTCGGTTTTACCGACACCCGTCGTACCCAAAAATATAAACGAACCTATCGGCTTTTTGCTGTCTTGAAGTCCCGCTCTTGAACGTCTAACAGCGTCAGAAACAACCTTTATAGCCTCGTCCTGACCAACCACTCTCTTATGAAGTTCTTTTTCAAGGTTCAAAAGTTTATCTTTCTGAGCCTGAAGCAATTTTGTAAGCGGAATACCTGTCTGTCTTGACACAATTTCAGCAATATCCTCGTAACCGATTTCTTCTTTTATCAACGGAGAATTTTTTTGAGTTTCCTCCAATTGAGTTTTCAACGTATTGATTTCTTTTTCGGCATCGAGAATTTTTCCGTATCTAAGTTCAGCAACCTTGGTGTAATTGCCTTCTCTCTCGGCCTTTGCTGCCTCGTTTTTGAACTCTTCGATTTCATCTTTCAAAGTTTGCATTTTTTGGACGATTTCTTTTTCGCCTTGCCACTTAGCGTTTAGTTTTGTTCTTTCCTCTTGAAGGTCGGACAAAATTTTAGCATTTTTCTGAATTTTTATTTCATCACCTTCACGCTTAATAGCCTCACGTTCAATTTCATATTGACGGATTTTGCGGTTTACCTCGTCCAAAGGTTCGGGAACAGAGTTCATTTCGATACGCAATTTTGCCGCACTTTCGTCGATAAGGTCAATCGCTTTATCGGGTAAAAATCTGTCCGAAATATAACGGTTTGAAAGTTCAACAGCGGCAATTATTGCTTCGTCTTTGATTCTTACTTTATGATGGTTTTCGTATTTTTCTTTCAGACCACGAAGAATTGAAATTGCATCTTCTACATTCGGCTCGTCAATCAGAACGGGTTGAAACCTACGCTCCAAGGCTTTATCTTTTTCAAAATATTTTTGATATTCGTCAAGAGTTGTTGCGCCAATTGCTTTGAGTTCGCCTCTTGCAAGAGCCGGTTTAAGAATATTTGCAGCGTCCATTGCGCCGTCGCTTTTACCTGCGCCGACAAGGGTATGAATTTCGTCAATAAAAAGAATAATTTCGCCTGCTGAATCGGTAACTTCTTTTACCACCGCTTTAAGACGCTCTTCAAATTCGCCTTTGTATTTAGCACCGGCTATAAGTGCGCCCATATCAAGAGAATACAAAATTTTTGTTTTCAGATTTTCAGGGACATCACCGTTAACAATCCTATGAGCAATACCTTCGGCGATTGCGGTTTTTCCGACACCGGGTTCGCCTACAAGAATAGGATTGTTTTTTGTACGACGGGATAGAATCTGCAAAACACGACGAATTTCTTCATCTCTACCAATAACGGGGTCGAGTTTACCTTTAAGTGCCTGAGCATTAAGATTAACGGCATATTTTGAAAGAGATTGATACGTATCTTCAGCGGACTGTCCAGTAACTTTTTGACCTCCTCTAAGTTCTTTGATTGCAGCCTCAAGGTCTTTTTTGTTGAAACCAGAATCTTTCATCATCGAACTTACATCATCACCGGCATCGAGCATTGCAATATAAATATGTTCGAGACTGACATAATCGTCGCCATTTTTTTCAGCAATGTTTTGAGCCTCCAAGAGTACTTTTTGAGAAGTTGCGCTAAGATACGGCTCCCCGCCTTGAACTTTTATGTATCTTGAACTTATTGCTTCAAGAGTTTTAGTAAACGTTTGCAGATTTACACCCAATTTTCTGAAAATAAAATTGGTAATATTTTCATCTGCTTTTAGGAGTGCAGACATCAAGTGTCCTGTTTCAATAGCCTGACAACCAGCCCTTTGACTAATTGAGACAGCCTCCTGAACGGTTTGTTGAGATTTGATAGTAAATTTATCGAAGTTCATAATAATTAATTATAAGTTTTTCACGGGATAAATTTACAAAAGATTTGCCAAAGCGCAAAATAATCTTTCAAGCGGACATTTTGACAGTATCAATGACATTTTAACAGTACCGAACCGCCATTTTGTCATATAAAAAATCCCATTGAGAATTATTTATTTCTCAATGGGCATTTTATTTTGATTCACGAAAATATGGTTACGGTGTTGTTGTTACCTTGTATATTTTGCCAGCCTCTACATGAGTACCTGATCCCATTGTCGCAGTCGATGACAGCACGTAGTATTTACCTGCTTCGACAGACTTTGTTTGTCCTTTCACCGTAATCATCGCCCCTGTCTCCGCATGAATAAAAGCCGATTTGAGATTTACAACGATGTAGTCCTTACTATCGCTATACATCTGATATGTATAGCCAGTTGAAGGAGGATCATTATTAACTCTCTTTACCTTGAAATCAATTGTGTAGTAGGCGTTTTGTACGGCAGTATCCAAATTACCGTATGGATCACTTATTATGTTAGGATCTGTGCCATAACTTGCAGTGAACGTAGGACTAACGAGGTTATCCCCTTCTCCTTTAAAGTATAATTTTGCTTCGTAGCTGCCATCTGCTGGGGTAGTGATAGTAATTGTTCCCCATACATCTCCCGCTGCATAACTTTCCTTAATTCCAAATTTGAACTCTTCACCACCATCAAACTGCAATTTTTTAGTAGTTTCGCCATTTTCAACAACAAGCGAAACTTTAGAGAGCGATTCTTGACTTACCTTACCAGTGATTGTTATAGTCTTGACAGTGTTGTCATCTGTCTCTTGAGCAATCTCTTGTGGGGTCTCAACATTGTCGTTTATTGTGTTGTCAACGTTTTCTTGAACAATCTCTTGTGGTGTCTCAACACTGTCGTTTATTGTGTTGTCAACGTTTTCTTGAACAATCTCTTGAGGAGACTCACCATTGTCGTTTATTGTGTTGTCAACGTTTTCTTGAACAATCTCTTGTGGTGTCTTTACTGTGTTATCAACATCGTCCTTGCTGCATGATGTTGCAAACAATACTGCCACTGCAATAGGCAGAATTTTA
>CAJOGF010000156.1 GCA_905233995.1 uncultured Bacteroidales bacterium
ACGGGGTTTGGCTACCGAATTATATCTGAAACCAAGTCCTGAAAGGACGAAATATAATAGACGGGGGTGTGAACCCCCGGCACAATGCGTATTAAAACGCCTAATTCGTTAATTTTTTTTACCTTTATTCAACCTTAACGATTTTACCTTTCGTCTTAGCAAAAATTTTGTTATCATCAAGCGATTCACAGACAATGCCCGGCAAATAATATTCTCCTTTGTAGGCCGCCGTAAGTCGCGTTTTGAAAACAATTTCAGCACCAGATGCAAGCGAAAAATAAGTATATTTTCTATCATCACGGGTATCAACATGCAAAATACTGTATTTGGAATTATAACTACTATAATAGTCATAATCATCATTGTCTTCTTCTAAAGTCATATCGGTAATTTCCCAACCAGAAGCAAACATTTCAGTAATTACCAAATTGTTAAGATAATCACCCGAAGTATTTTTGATTCTAATTTCAGATACAAATTCATCGCCTTGCGATAGTTTTTCAACTTGAACCAATTTAGAGTCATCATCTCTATACAAAACCTTTGCTGAAAGAATAGAACTTTCGGCTTTTTCATTACCCGCTTCAGGAATACCGTAGTTTAGAATTTCAACATAAAGATTGCCCGAAGAAGTATTGGTAAATTTCAAAGTTTGTTTTTCTGTGTCTGAATATTTCAAATCTTGAGATACAAAAAGTTTGTCGGAATTAACTTTTCTTTCAGGCGAAGAATTGAAAACATAACTGCAACTAACTTTTCCTGACGGTTTATATTTTTGAAAATATTTTGCCAAAGCAAACAGAGAAGATGCCTCATCTTGTAAATACCACCAATAATTATCAGAGGAAAGTTTGTCTGAAAGTTTCTTTGCTACTTCAAACGCTCTTTCTTTTTCGTTTAGAGAGGTCAACGCTAAAAGTTTTAAATCCAAATCTCTACCATCTTTTGTTACAACCGAATTTAACATTTTTTTGCCAATATCAGCCTTTCCGCTAATAGAATAAGCAAGCGAAAGATAAAGAATTGCATCGGCAGTAATACCTTGTTGTTGTTTAAGACGATTCATCTGTCCTGACATCGCCTCGTTGCAAAGAGCCAAAGTATAAAGCCTATAAGCCTGATTTTGATAACTTGACGCATTGTCAGGTGTCCAAGTCTCGGCTTTTATTTTTTGATATTTTTTCCATTTGTCAAGAAAATCCTTTTGAATCAAATATCCCGCTTTTTGAGCCTCCAACACAAAATGACCAGCATAACTTGTCATATAAACATCGGTGTAACTATTTCCTCTCCAATAACTTAGTCCGCCGGTTGAAGCCTGATAGTCGTAAATTCTTTCAATAATTTTTCTTATAGCGTTTTCAATAGAATCCTTCCTATCATTTGGCATATCGGACAACTCGTTAGCATAAAGCAACGCAAAACCTTGACTTACAAGACTATGCAAAGTCTCGTAAGAATAACTCATAATCGACGACAAATGATAGTCAATATTCATTGGAAGAATAGCACCAACGTTGATTTTGCCTTCGTTAGTATTTTTTCTACCAACGGCAGCAAAATCCAAATCTACGGTTTGACCTTGTTCAACCAATTTTGAAATCACTTGCATTGTTTTGACATTTGGCTGACGAATTTCAACATTAAGTTTGTATTCCGACTTATACTGACCCGAAGTAGCAGTAATTTCAATAGTGCCAATACCGGGAGTATCAGAGGTTTGTAATTCAAAAACAGGATTCTGTTCTCCTTTGCCAACAAAACTTATATTCTGACTTGTTGGTCCAACGGCTGAAAATCCGCCAGTGGCTTTAATGCTAACTTTTACATCTTTGATATTGTCCTGACCAGTAAAAACAGTAAGCGGAAGCGAAAATTTATCACCCGTAGACAAAATTCTCGGAGTTGTAGCAAAAATCATAAGCGGCTTACTAACTATTGAAGTTTTTTCAGCAGAGCCAAACGCTTTGCCATTGCCTGCCACAACCATTGTACGAACCGAACCTACATATTTTGGCAGTTTGATTTTATGCGTCTGTTTCTTACCCGAATAGGTAAAAGGACCCAAAAACTTCACAACCGTTTCAAAATTATTGGCTTTTGAACCTGAAGTTTTTTCATAACCGTCATCACCACCGATAGTTAAAAGTCTGTCGAGTTTGCCACCAAAAGCACCTATTACATTGTCAAACATATCAAAAGTCTTGATTTTAAGACTCGGTCTTGAATAAAATGTTTGCCAAGCATTAGGAGTTTTAAAATGTGTCAAATCCAAAACACCATCGTCAACCAAAGCAATTGTATAGGTCATCGTTTTGGAATTTTTTTCCGAAACGGTAACAGAAACTTCACTTTCGGCTTCAAGTTTGTCATCAATCGTAATTTCGGGTTCGAGTTTAGTTTTTTCGTCAACAACATTAACCGGCAAAACTCCGTACATACGAATTGGTAAATCGTTGATTGTCTGACCATGAGGCTGCAAAAGCGTTACAAAAACATAAACGCCCGGAACCATTTTTTCGTCAACATTAAACTGAAATTCTGTATTGCCACTTTCAACATTAATCCACTGACTTCTAAGCACTTTTGTACCCGTTTCAATTGAAATCAAGGCACGTCCGTTTTCGGGCGAAGGTATATTAACAATTACCTTCTCCCCTATTTTGTAAGTTGATTGTGGCGAAGAAAGTTCCAAAACTGTTGAACCTTGCGAAAGCATAGGACTGCGTCCAAAAGAATCTGGCCAATCCATATAGAAAATTTCAGACGAACAAATTCCTGTATTAAGGTCTTTAACCTCAATCATATAGCGTCCCCAATCAGGATACTGAACCTGAAAATTATAATGCGCTCTACCCGAAATTTCAAGTGTTTGAGTATTAAGAAGTTCTGAATTATAATCAGAAACGTAATTATCCGAATCATACCAATACTGCCAACGCAATTTATAAAGGCTGACAGAAATTTTATGCGATTTTGTATCTAACACACCTTTTGGCGTAACACTCGCCAAATCAACAGTATAAGTCTTATTTACATACAAATATCTGTTTTTTTCTTCAGGCATTTTGATTCCAAAATAATAATCGAAAGGATAAACGTCAACAGAAAAAACGTCCTTTGAAAAACTGCCACCTTTTTCAAAAACTTTCAATTCGTATTTTGCACGCATCTTGTTCGGAAACTTATGGTTAGAGGTCTTAAACTCATCTAAAAATCTTCCCTTACCCTCTGAATCCAAAACTCCATCACCTACATTCTGCATATATCCGTCAAAATCCGACATTCTAAAATTATTAAATGTATAGCCGGGAAAATTATCGAATTTTATTTGCGAAAGTTCCAAAGCCCTATCAACAGAAAACTTCAGATTAGAGGCTTTCGCACCATGAAGCCATGAAGACTGAACATCAAGATAGTTTTCATCTTTTGTTAAAAAATCTTTGTTGAACTTAGCAAAAATTTTCAAACGATTTGGTTTTATGTTTTCAACTCTAAGCGATTTGCTGAAAACTGAATTTCCACAAGTTACTAAAGCATGATAAAGACCAGTTACAGCATCGTTTTGAGTCTTAAAATTAAACACATAAAAATTTGTTGCATTTTTTGAAACCGTCTCCTTTATAATTTGTTGAGAATATGGATTTTTAACTTCCAACGTTATAGGATAGCCCAAAGGCAAAGGTTTGTCGGTTTCTTCTTTCAAAATAAAACTCAAATGAATACTATCGCCCGGTCGCCAAACGCCTCTTTCGCCATAAATATAACCTCTAAGACCTTCTTTAACGTCAATTCCCGAAATGTCGAATTTACTAAGCGATAACGAATTACCGTCTTCAAGTTTTAAATAATTAGACTCTGCTCCATTTCTGACAACAGCAAAATACGCTTTTTTCTGGTCTTGAAATTCCGCTTTACCTTCCCCGTCAGAGGTTCTACGCATAAGAAGTTGCTGTTGATAACCGTAAAGTTCAACAGTTGCACCGCTAATAGGTTTTGCCGTCCTAAGGTCGGTTGCGTAAACAGTGATTGTATTGTCATCACCCTTTTTGGCAATAACACCTATATTTGATGCCAAAATGCACTGCTGAAGAAATTTTTCACTTCTATAATACATTTTAGAACACGGATTATCCGTATTGTTCCAATTATACCCCGCACTCGAAAAGTATTCATCGTCAACACTATAATTATAAGCATTGTCAAAATCCTGTAGACTAACATCTTTCTCTTGAGATGTATCATCACCACCAGCACAAGAGTCGCAATCAAAAACCGACAAGGATTTTCTAAATGAAATTTTTATATCGTAAATCGTTCCGGGTTCGGCATTTATAAGTTTTGATAATTCAAGATAATATCTGTTCCATTCTTTTATTTTGGGGTCATCTTCTTGAGAAATTTGCACAGTCTGTCTGAAAATAGGAATACCGGTTCGCATAAGATTGCTTTCGTTCCAATAATCGCTATAATCACGAATATAACTTAAAATATTGTTTTCCAAAACTTTAATAACAGTAACATCAACCGCTTTAAGATTTACGGCTTCAAAAGGATAAACGAGACCGCTACCACTTTCGGGCAATATTAATCCAGTTTTAACAGCACGAACTTGAGGTTTCAAAACATCAAAATCGGCTTTGAAAACTTTATCTTCAGGAAGTTTTACACCTAACACGTTTTCAATACCGCTCGAAATTGTAACTGTCATCTCGCCTCTTTTTTTGGTGTCAGGATAAATATTGATGCAATTATCATCAATCTCCATTTTAAATTCGGTTTTTGACGCATAAGTGCTATTTTCGGATAACAAAACAAGTCCGTCCAAATTTTGATTTTCTTTCAACGGGTCAGAAAAAAACAATTTCAAACACTGATTAGGCGAGTGTACAACTTCCAAACGACTAACATTGAAATCATTAACAGAAGGAATTTCTATCTTCTTTTCGCCCTTAGTTTTTGAATTTATTTTAATTCCATCGTATGTAATAACAAGTTCTTGAGTATTATCGCCACGCTCAAGACTATCAATAACGAATGGAAAATTTTGCAATTTGTCTTCCGTTTCACGAAACTTTATTTCAATTTTTTGTCCGTTATATTTTGCAGAAATACAGTTTTTTATATTGTTGACAGTTTCTAAGTCAGCGGTTCTGACAACACCAGTAATTCTTTGATACTTAAGTGTTTTTTTGTCGATTGTATTTTGCGTTTCGATTACAACTGACAAATCCTGAGCAACCACCGAAAAAGCGAAAACAAAATTTTTCTTTTTTGTGTCTTTGGATTTGAAAAGATTGTTCAACAGAAATTCAACAGTATAATCTTGACCATTTTTAAACCCTTTTTTGGGAGTAAATTCAATTGTTCTATTATCTACGATTTTACAATCACCGCTTACAGAAGGATAAAACTTCAACAACGACTGAGGATTTACACTTTTATCCATTTGTTCTGCCATATCGCTATTTAACACGATTTTTACAGAACCATCTTTGTTGATAATACCTTTAGTATACGCCGATACATACTTAGCGAACTCCACATCTGAAGCGTTAACCGCTGGTTTTGAACTTTTAACCGCAAGGGTTATCAAAACAATTAGCAATACGGCACATGCAGCCGCAATCAAAACATACTTCTTTGTCATAACAAAACCCGTTTTTGTTTAACGGGAGTTCTAAAAATTGCTTTTTCTTTGTTGCACATCAATTTCAAAATCCTCATTTACAATTAGTAAACTCCGGTTTTTCAATTTCGTGCGCCTCGAAAAATCTAATTTTTAGAAGCCCCCTTAAAGAAACGAAAAATTTTATATAAATAACAATTTTTTACAATTTTTTTTACTACTTAAATAGGGTATTATAAGGGTATTACAAAGGTATTATAAAAATCATTTTTTTACATCAGAATTTTTTTCTACTTTTACAACTTGATTAAACATAAAATTATGCTCGAAGAAGAACTCAAAAATCGGATTGCAACCAAATATTTCAATAAATTTGACTGTGATGAAATAATCAAGCGCATTGATTTTAGCGTTAAAAACGACTACGGATATTTGCTATGGGCGGAGGCAAAACAGCAACCAACCGACATCTATCGTATGTTAGCGCAGTTGCTAATCACCATTAAAACAGACGCTTGGACACTCACACCGCCCAAATTTCTTGGCTGTTTTGACAGTGAGAAAATCGCCTTTGTGCCGTTTTACGACATTCAAACTATATTTGCACTCAACGATTTCAATTGGACTCAAACACCATCGCAAGTTGACGACAAAACAGTTGAAACAGTAAAAAAAACTATAAACAAAGATAAAATTTTCGTTTTTTATTTTGGTCAAGACAACGACAATATTAAGAATTTTGTACTTCAAAACTTCAATGAATATTTTGAAAACAACTATCTTTCTACACTAATTGACAAGAATAATTTTATCTTTGTTTATCAGAAATGGCGTAAAATGGTGATGCCTAATATCGATGTCAATTGGGACAAATTGAAAAAAAATTACCGCATTTACGACCGCGATTTTTTTCTTGCCGAACTTAACATCGATGACAATAACACGCCAGAAATTGATGACGATAAGACCGCATACGACAATTTTTATATGACATTTGATGCCAATGCTCCAAAACCATACAGAATAGTCCGCAAAGACAACCTCGGTATGGATGCCGTCTATGATTTTGGTTTCAAAACTGGAGGGTTAGACAAATACGCTGATTTTTGGAAACGCTACAAGCGACCGCCTAAAAATATTTATTGGGACTACATAGTTTCACGATTAGATTTGCTTGTACCCCAAGATGTAAGGGAACGCAAAGGCGCATTTTTTACGCCTCAAATTTGGGTTGAGAAATCTCAGGAATATTTAGCCAATTTTCTTGGCGCAAATTGGCAGGAAGAATATTATGTTTGGGATTGTTGTACTGGCACTGGTAATATGTTGAATGGTCTTTATAATAAGTACAAGATTTTTGCTTCCACACTCGACCAACAAGATATAGACGTTGTACAAGACCGCATAAAAAACGGAGCGAACCTTTTATCAAGCCACGTTTTCCAATTTGACTTCTTGAATGACCCATTTTTGCCAGTTGGTCAATCTCGCACTATTGAAACTGAATTTGGCTCTTTTATCCAAGAAGGTAAACTACCAAAGGCTCTTTACGAGATTATCAGCAATCCACAAAAGCGCAGTAAACTAATCATCTACATTAATCCTC
>CAJOGF010000157.1 GCA_905233995.1 uncultured Bacteroidales bacterium
CGGGCATTATGAAAACATTGCTGCCAATCTTCACTTGGTCGAAGCAAACGCCTTTGAGCGGAGTCTGCAAAAATACGTTTTCGCCGATGTTTTTGCCAAAAAGTTCGCCCACCAAGGCGTTGTACTCGTCGGTGAAAGGCATTGTGTGGTTGAGTTTGAAAAGCACCTGCGCCTGACGCACACCCTCAGCGCGTTCTTCTGCGGTGGTCTGCCGCGGATCTACACGAAATTCTGTCATTTTTGTTGTGGTTTTATGTTTACTCCTTCTGTTTCTCTGGGTTTTGCATTTTGATGACTTTGGCAGGACAGCCGCCCACAACGGCGTAGTCGGGCACATCTTTGGTGACAACTGCGCCGGCTGCCACAACTGCATATTTGCCAATCGTTACGCCGGGACAGATGGTTACGTTCATGCCAATCCACGCATTATTTTTGATGGTTACTTTGCCGTAGGTATATTTGGTGTGACGCTCGTTGAAGTCGTGGTTGATTGTGGCGATGCGCACGCCCGGAGCCACGGACACGCCGTCTTCAAACTCAATGCCGCCCGATGCGCTCAGGATTGCCGAGAACGCGGTTTCCAAAATCGCAGATAAACGGCGTGAGGATTCTTATGCCGTTGAGTCGGCGACCAAAAAGTTGCTCCAAATCAGAAACATAACTTTCGTCGTCGGGCATTTTGGCGTTTGCGATGGCGCAGAGTTTGCGCGAACGCATCATTTCGTCAACCGCTTCCTTGAAGTACGGCTCTTTCACGTCGGTAGGTCCGCCGTTGTCCATCAGTTGATAGACATATCCTTTTGGGTATTCCATATTGTTGATTTTTAATATGTTGAACCGTTTGATTATCCGTAAGTTTCTATCAGATATTTCACAAATTGTGGGTCGGCGAAATTCACCGTTCCCGCATCGTGCTGATTGAGAGAGGCGATGGTCTTCATTTCGTCGTCGGTAAGGGCAAAATCAAAGATGTTGAAATTTTGCTCCATACGTTCCTTGTGTGTGGATTTTGGAATGGCGACAATTCCACGTTGAGTCAGCCAACGGAGCGCAACCTGTGCGGCGGTCTTGCCGTATTTTTTGCCGATTTGCGCAAGGGGTTCGCTTTTGACAATTCCGTCCACGCCCTGACCTCCGAGCGGCCCCCATGCCATCACCTTAGTGTCGGTTTCTTTGAGGATTGGCTCAATGCCGTTCTGTTGGATTAACACGTTGCACTGCAATTGGTTGACCATTGGCTTGATGTCCACATAATGCGCAAAGTCGAAAAACCTTGCCGCCTGAAAGTTTGACACGCCAATTGCGCGGACCTTGCCCGCCTTGTAGGCTTTTTCCATCGCCCTCCACGTGCCAAAAACATCGCCGTAAGCCTGATGGATAAGCAAAAGATCGATGTAGTTGGTTTGCAGTTTGCGCAGGCTTTCGTCGATAGATTTGGCGGCTTTTTCCTCGCCTGCGTTAGAAATCCAGACTTTTGTAACAAGGAAAATGTCTTCGCGGTTGACACCCGATTTCGCAATTGCTGCGCCAACGCCTTCCTCGTTGTAATACGCTTGTGCGGTGTCAATCAGTCGATAACCAACAGACAATGCGTCGATTACGCAACGCTCGGCTTCTTGCGGCGGTACTTGGAAAACACCATATCCCAAGAGTGGCATTTCTACGCCATTGTTGAGTTTTATTGTTTGCATAATTGTAAATGTTTTAATTTTTAATCTGTGCAAATTTACATACAAATGACGGTATATCGCTTTCACTTTTTGCGCTTAAATTTTCACTTTTTGACGAAAAAATATGGATTCATTTTTGTTGTGTAATGATATATTGCGGATATGGTTGATTGTTAATGGATTGTAAGATTTTCGCAAAAAAGTTGTGAAAAGATTTTTGGCATCCACTAAATATTTCTTATATTTGGGACGTAAGACATAAGAAAGAGCAATACTAATTGTCGTAAAAAGGAAAAAACGCATAAGATATGAAAGGCGACGCACAACCCTTAATAAAATTCTTTGATGGATCAGACAAACGATTCATTATTCCCCTTTATCAGCGAAACTACGACTGGAAGGAAGATAACTGCGAACAGTTATTCCAAGACTTGATGAAACTGCATAATAGCGAACGGAGAAGTCATTTCTTTGGTAGTATTGTGTCGAGCATACAGCAAGGAACAGAAGATAGGTTCATCATTGATGGACAACAACGAATTACAACAGTTTCTCTGCTGCTGATTGCGATGGTCAATGCAAATAAAGATGGACAGATAGAAGCAACCGACTCCAAACTTGTAGAGAAAATCTTCAAGCGTTATCTTGTGGATGAGTATCAAGAAGATGAACGAAAAGTGAAGTTGAAACCTATCAAGAAAGATATGCAGGCTTTCGATGCTTTGTTGTATAAGCCCAAAGAGCAATACATCAAAGAGTCAAACGTTACTCGAAACTATGACTTTTTCTATGACAAAATCACTCGTTCAGGCTTGACAATTGACGAACTTTTTGAGACAATCAAGAAACTTGAAGTTATCAATATCCGACTTGACGAAGATGATGATCCCCAGTTGATATTTGAGAGCCTTAACTCAACAGGGCTTGATTTAAGCGAAGCAGACAAGATACGCAATTACCTATTGATGTCTTTGGCTCCGGCTGAACAAGATGATTTGTATACTCGATATTGGAATCCCATAGAAGAATGCACTAAGTACGAACCTTCTTCTTTTGTGCGTGACTACCTGACTATGAAGCAAGGGAAAATCGGACGTATTGACAAGATTTATTTCATCTTTAAGGATTATGCCGAATCTGAAAAAATTGAAAGGTCCAACCTATTAGAAGATATGCATCACTATGCCAAGATATACAGCCAAGTGACTAATGCGACAGTAGGAACGCTAAAACTGAACAGGAAATTGGACCAACTGAGGACATTGGACTCTACCATTGCCTACCCGTTTTTTTTGGCATTCTTCGACTATGCGTTCAAAGCCGGATTAACAGAAACTGAAATATACAGTGTTCTTGACGTAATAGAAGCCTATTGGGCAAGAAGAATCGTCTGCAATCTACCTTCAAATGCCTTGAACAAAGTATTCGCCACACTGCACAGAGACGTTCTGAATCTCCTTAACAAAAACAGCAATGAAACTGCACCATCGTATGTCGATGTACTGACTTACGTATTATTGAAGAAAGGTCGTTCCTCTGTATTTCCATCCGACGAAGAGGTAAGAGGCGACTTTAAAACACGTCAGATATATAAAATGCCAATCAATGCTCGCATGTTTATATTGGAACGTATGGAGAATCAGGATAATAATGAGCGGCACGATGTTGTCAAAGAACTTACCGAAAAGAACATTACAATAGAGCACATCATGCCACAAACACTCTCAGACAAGTGGAAAACTGCGTTAGGCGAAGATTGGGAAAGAATACATCAAGAATATCTTCATACAATGGCGAATCTTACCCTCACAGGCTACAATTCTCAATACAGCAATCTAACTTTTGTTGAGAAACGAGATATGGAGAAGGGTTTCAAGGATAGTGCATTCCGTCTCAATAATTCTGTAAAATCGTGCGAGCAATGGACAGAATCGGAATTGAAAGCGCGTCAGAATGAAATGCTTAATGTATTCATGCGCCTATGGCCTATGCCCACCACTACTTTTGAGCCTTTAAGCCAAGAATCAGAATCCGCATCTCTTGATGACGAAGACTACGAGTTCACTGGAAAGAAACTGCAAGCGTATATTCTCCATGGGGTAAGATATACAGTCAATACTTGGAAGGAAATGCTCATCCAAGTTTGTGGACATATCTTGATAGAAAAACGCTCAACAATAGAATGGCTTTGTGCAAAACAGCAATGCGGATTCTATAACACTCCCGAAGAGGGAAGGCGCAAACTTGCACAGGGAATGTATGTTTGGACAGACAATAGTACTGCCTCCAAAATTAGCATTCTTCATGGAATGTTTGAAGAATGTGGAATTCCAGCATCAGAACTCGTTTTTGAATTTCGATCAGATCAAGACGGGGACGATGAGGAATAACAAATTACAAGAATAAGTTGATTTCATTCCCCTTACACAAACTCCCCATTCAACGCCTCAATCTCCACCTCGTGTTTCTTGGTCGTTTTGTCGTAGTTGATGCCGAGGAGAATCAGCGTTTTGGAAAAATTCTGCAACTTACCGTGATAGTTTTTGGCTTTGATTTGGGCGATTGCGCCTTGGGCGGTTTTGTCGTATTTCAATTCAACAACCACGGCGGGATATGGCGAATTTTTGACAGGAACAAATACCATATCAGCAAAACCTTTGCCCGACGGAAACTCCCTGAAAATCTCGTATTGAGCCTGCGCCGAATAGTACGCAAGGCGGATGGCACACGCCAAAGAGTTTTCGTCGTTGAACTCAATGAACGACGTAGCCTCGTCGTGGTACGAATCCAAGGCCTGTGCAATGTAATTTTTGTCGCCAGCAATTGTAGCGTTGAGAAGTTCGCGCGAATTGCCAATCGCCTTCGACAGACAGCCCCAACCGCATACACGAATCGAGTTCCTAAACTCGTCGGCAACTTCTGTGTTTGGAATCATAACACGTCCAAAAACTGGGTCGTACGACAAGTAGCCGAGATGCGCCAAAAGTGTCAAAACATCGTCGCTAGTTTCGATATTTTTCATATCGTTGCGGAAACTCGTTACACTGATTGAAACCTTTTCGCCGTTCAACATTCTCACAATTTTGTCGCGCAATCCGTCAATGTCATTTTTAATGTAATGCTCTATGGTTGTGTAAGATGCGGTTTTCGACCAATAACTGTTGTAATTGCCGTTTTCTGCCGCCATTATCACCGAATTAGGATTGAACATCGACTTTTCGCTGCCAATGATATACCCGTCGTAAGCGTGTTCCATCAGTTCCAAATCCATATCATATTTTTCGCAAATTGAAGCAACCTCCTGTTTTGTAAAGCCGTAATATTTGGCAGTTTTTGAAGGATTGATTATGCTGTACTCCACAAAATTATTCAACGCCGATTGCGACTCTACTTTTATAATCGGCAGAATACCAGTCATATAAACCAAAAGGAAAACTTTATTCGCAGTGTTGGATTTAAACATTGCACGGAGCAAGTTGACATATTCGTCCTGAACCGATTTGTCAACCTCGCGGACAAGGCGATCCCATTCGTCAATTATGAAAATAAAACGGTCGCCGGTTTGGGCATTGATTTCCGACAATGCAAACATCAGATTGTCTTTTTCTTGCACAAATGGATAGGCATGTTTCAAATCCTCGATTATCATTTTTTGAGAATCTTTAATTACGTTCTCCGACTTGGTGCTTGCAAAAAAATTCCAATCCAAATATATTGTGGGATACTTGTTGAGGTGCGTTTCAAAATCGGGCGACTTGCTGATTTCCAAATCGTTGAACAATGAACGCGAATCGCTCGAACGGTCGTAGTAGGCATACAGCATCTTGGCCGCCACAGACTTGCCAAACCGCCTAGGTCGCGAAATACAGACATAACGTTTTTCAGTGTCGATTAATCCGTTTAACACGTTAATTAATCCCGACTTATCTACAAAAACGCTATTTCTGACGCTTCTGAAATCCCAATTTCCGTAATCTAAAAATCTGCCCATATCCATCAATGTTTTTGTTACCAACTGCAAAGATAATAAATTTTTGAGATTCTCACACCACCGCCTCATAAATTCTCTTGCCATCGTACTCAATCCATTCGGGCTTTTCTTGGATGACTTTTCCCTTTAAGAATGAGAACGTTACAAGGTAGCCTTCCTGCATGTTGCGCTTTTCGAGGTATTTGGAAAGTTGTTCGCGACCCGAAATCTCGTATTCGGTGCCATGCCATATTTTTAGTTCGATGATGTATTCCTTACGGTTGTAGGTGATTACCAAATCCATGCGCGAGCCGTCGTCGGTTTCGGGTTCGGAGTAATAAAAGCCCGTGCCGTTGATAATCGGCTTCAGAAAACAGATGAACATAAAACGGCCTTCGCGTTCGAGGAACGATTTTTGACCGTCGTCGTTTTCGTCAACCTTTATAAGACGGCTGCGACTATGGCGCACAAGGCCTTGGAAACGATTGATAAT
>CAJOGF010000158.1:0-5309 GCA_905233995.1 uncultured Bacteroidales bacterium
AAGCACAAGAAAATTTACGCCTTGCGAAACGCAGAAAAACACTTTCGCAGATTGCAACAAATAATTGGGACGGAATAATCTTGCCAGTCCCAACCATACCTGCTGTCTGTGCCAATTGCCCCGGATAAATTTATAGAACGACGTGCAGGAACGCGAAAAAAGGTTGTCGGTTGAGAATACTGTATCAATATTCAGCAACATAACAAATCTTTCGTCCGACATCTTACGCACACCGTCAATAAACTTAGATTTGTATTTTGAACCTATACCCGGAGGCGGAAGAATTTCATCTTGCTGAAGTTCAAATACCTCTTTTACAGAGTCAACCAAAATACCTGCGTTAACAACTTCGTTTGCGATTTCAACATTCAGCACCAAAATTACCGTGTCCCTTTTGTATTGTATAGGCTCCATACCGAATTTCATACGGATGTCAATTATAGGCAATACCGTTCCGCGCAAATTAATCACGCCTTTCATATAATCGGGCGCGGTAGGCACTTTGGTAATCTGAACCAACTGAAGAATGTTCAAAACTTTTCCCACATTGATAGCGAAATATTCATCGCCCAACATAAAAGAAATGTATGAATTTGTTTCTTGCTCCATTTTTTTGCGGTTTTTTAATTTTTGTTATAATTCGTTGTATTTTGTAAATTGATTGATAACTTTGTGAGTATCAAGCACAAGCGCAACCGTTCCGTCTCCCAAAATCGAAGCACCTGAGAAAATATCTTGATTTCGGTACAATTTTCCAAGCGGTTTCAAAACGGCTTGATATTCACCAGTAATGTTGTCAACAACTATACCTATTTTTCTGTCTTCGTATTTTACCATTATAATCTCTTCTTTTGCCGGAGCAGAGTCTGTTAAGCCAAACTCGTCCCGCAAATAATAGAAGGGATATTGCGAACCTTCAATATTAATAACGTTTTGGAAAGCAGACACTATTTTTTCGTGTTCAACAGCAAAAATCGTATCAATAACCGAAAGCGGAATTATATAATCAACATCAGCAATACGAACCAACATTCCGTCTATAATAGACAATGTCAACGGAAGTTTTATCGTAATCGTAGTGCCTTCTCCAAGCGACGAAGATACCTGAACAGTACCTCTAATGTCAGAGACTTTTCTCTTAACAACATCCATTCCTACGCCCCTGCCGCTGATATTAGTAACTTTTTCCGAGGTTGAGAAACCCGGCATAAAGATAAGGTCAATAGCCTCTTTGTCGGAAAGTTGAGAATCAGCAGCAATAAGTCCCTTTTCGATAGCCTTACGTTTTATTTTCTTAGGATCCATACCCGCACCGTCATCGGTAACGGCTATAACAACTTGAGAACCAGAATAATACGCCTGAAGAATAATCTTACCACCGGGAGTTTTTCCTGCTGCCATTCTTTCCGCTGCTGACTCGATGCCGTGGTCTATACTATTTCTTAAAATATGCATTAGCGGCTCTGAAATACCCTCAATAAGGGTTTTATCTAATTCGGTTTCTGCACCGCGAGCCTCAAATTCTATCTCTTTGCCAACCTCTCTTGAAAGGTCTCTTACAAGACGACGGAATCTTACAACAAGATAATCAATCGGGATAAGAGTAATACTAAATGCAGTATCTCTTAATTGCCGTGAAATATTTTCGAGATTTTCTGTAATTCTTGTTAGTTCAGCGTCTTTGTTTCTTTCTGCATAAAGGTTAAGACCGGCTTGAGTAGTAATAAGTTCGCTGACAAGATTCATCAAATCGTCAATCTTTTCGCTTGCGACTCTGATACCCGAAATCGAAGACTCCTTTGTAAATTTCTTAATATGTTCGTCGCCAGAATTTACTTTGGCTTTGTTTTCCGAATTTTCAGCCTCACTTTTCTCTTTTTCCTTTACAGCCTCTTCTTGACAAATAGCCTTTATTTTGTCTAAGTCGAAAGGAAAATCCTGACGACAATCAAGAAGCGGTGCAACTTTTGGCATTTCAAAAATGTCGGATTCAGAAATTCTCTGAATTACTATTTCACAATCGTCCTCAACAAAAATAAATACGTCTTTGATTGCATCTTCCTCTTTGTCGGTAGAAAGAATAATTTCCCACCAAAGATAACTATCATCAAGAACAAAGTTCTCAAAATCAGGAATGTTAGAATAGAAAATATTGACTTTATGCTTGCCTAAACCTACAAGTTCGTCAATAAGGAAAAAAGGATTAGTGCCATTTCGCTGAATATGCTCGTATGGTTTTACCTTGACATAATAACTTTTTACGCCGCTAACAGTCTGCTCCAAACTTTCAGCAGGACCGAAACTCGTGTCAGAAAAATTATCACCGTCCAAGATAGCGTCAATTCTTCTGTTCAAAATTTCTTCGTTACGCTTAATCTCATTCGACTTTGTTCCGTCATCATTGAGCATACTCGTAATATGGTCGGCGGATTCAAAAGTTATGTCAAGCATCTCGCGCGTTACCTTAAGTTTTTTCTGACGCACAAGGTCATACATATTCTCCAACTTGTGAGTATAAGAGGAAATGTTGTCAAACCCAAACATACCGCCGCCGCCTTTCAGGGAGTGCATAATTCTGAAAATGCTGTCCACAAGTTCAGGATTTTGAGTGTCCTGTTCCAATGTCAGCAGAGCCTGTTCAAGTTGGTTGATAAGGTCAGATGCCTCTTCCAAAAATTTTTTTTGAAAATTATCCATCGTTAATCCGGGTTTTTTTTACTTAACAAAACTTTTTTAGTTAATTGTTACTTCTTTTTTTGTCATCAATTACCTGATAACTTTGCTGATAGCAGCCAAAAGTTTTGCTGGTACAAAAGGTTTGATAATCCAACCGGTAGCACCGGCATCTTTAGCCTCGATTTTCTTCGCTAACTGCGACTCCGTAGTAAGGAAAAGAATCGGAACCCGATTGTAACCGGCTGTAGCCCTTATATACTTGATAAGTCCTATTCCGTCCATTTCAGGCATGTGAAGGTCTGTGATAACCAAATCAATAGTCCTTCCGTCAAGAAACTTTTGGGCTTCTATACCGTTACCGGCAGCAAACACTTCAAAACCTGCGTTTTGCAGAGTAAAATTAACTACCTCGCGGATACTTTCCGAATCGTCTACAATGAGTATAGTTTTTGCCATTGTTTTAAAGTTATTTATATTTTAAATTTTTATCTTTACTTATCTATTATATAATATAATGTGTAAAAATCAGTCCTCTCTCTTAATTGAAAGAACCGACTTTAAATCCTCAATTCCGCAATTTTTCAACAATTGAGTTACTTCCTCCGATAGAGAACAATTAACCAAAAGTTTTTTCTTATCGCGGATAAAACTATTTTTTAGCGAATAAAAAAACTGGAAAGCGGCTACGTCAAATCCTGTTATTTGCTTTAGATTAATAGTTAAATCATCGCACGATATAACACAATCCTTTAATTTCAAAGATAATTCCTCTATCGTCTGAAGGGTAATTTCTCCAGAAATATCATATTCCCTCATTCGTTTTTTGGAATCTTCCGCTTTTAATTTTACATCCATAAATTATTGTTTTTCAACATTATACATTACGAAAAAAAATACTTCCTAAAATTTGGGCAGACATTTTTTTCAATTAAATTCAGTGCATTTTTTATGCCAAAAATTAGCCCATAGAAAGCCGCTTTTTCTGAATGTTAAAAGTAAGATTTTTTTTCAGTTTGGACAAATTTTTTTTCGTTTTTTTTACATAAATATTTTTTATGATTGATAATCAGTAAGTTAAAAAAAGCACTTTTTTTATTAATGTACAAAAAACTTTACAATCACAAGAAAAAAATGAAAAAATATTTTTTTCGTCATTAATTTTTTTTTACCTTTGTAAAATTGAAAAATATTTTTTTTTAACACAACAAATGGCAGAAAAAGATTATACCTTTGACCCGGATTCTCTAACTTTCAAAAAAAACGAAGAGAAAAAGAATGGCAAACGAATAATAATAAGTATTATAACACAAATAGTTGCGGCTGTTTTTATTGGTATAGTGATTTTTCTGACAATCTCCAACACCATAAAAACTCCAACACAAAACAGATTGGAGCAAGAAAACGCCGTTATGGAAGAAGAACTCAAGCAATTGGAAGAAAAATACAACAAGGCTACTGAAGCAATGCAAACTCTTTCAAGTCGCGACAAGGAAATCTACCGTTCTGTCTACGAACATGAAGATCTTTCGGAAGAAGACGCATATAAAATGCGTTATGAGGAACTTCAGAAGAAAGACGGTGTTGACTTATATAACTTGTTGAAAGACAAATCTGCGCTTTCGAGCAAAATGTTGAAAGACGAAGAGGCAGCATTCAACGAACTAAAATTTAAATTACTTAACTATAAAGAAGACCTCAACGATATTCCGTCGATTTTGCCAGTATCCGACCCTAAAATGGAGGCTGTCTATTACGGTTTTGGAAAGAAACTCGACCCGATATACAAAACACCTAAAACTCACAATGGAATTGACATTTCTGCCTCAATTGGTACTGAAATAAAAGCCTCAGCAAATGGCGTTGTAGAATATATAGGTGACTCAAGAGAACATGGTCGTCATATTACAATAAACCACAAAAACGGTTACAAAACAACATACGCACACCTTAGCGATTATGCAGTGAAAAAAAATCAAAAGGTAAAACGAGGCGAAGTAATCGGATTTGTGGGAAATACAGGTAAATCCTTGACACCACATTTACATTATGAAATCAGTTTCAATGGACAATTTGTAAACCCCGTTCATTATTTTTTTGTTAGCATAGAACCTAAAGAATATAGCAAACTGAAAACAATGGCTACAAACGGAGGTTCAAGTCTTGACTAAAAAGAAATAAAAAACGAAAATAACAAACCAATTATGGAAAATTTAGAAGAAAATATTTCAGAAAATCAAGTACAACAAGAAAATTCTTCTACCAAGTTGTACTATTCTATAGGCGAGGTTGCTAAAATGTTTGATGTCAACACCTCTCTTATTAGATATTGGGAACAAGAATTTCCGGCTATAAAACCGAAAAAAAATGCTAAAGGCAACCGTCATTTCACACAAAAAGATATAGAAGTAATACGCAAAGTATACTTTTTGGTGAAAGAAAAGGGTATGACACTGCAAGGCGCAAAAAATGTTTTGAAAAACAACACAGACGGAAAAGATGTCAATTTTGAAATCATAAAATCATTAAAAAACTTAAAATCAATGATTTTGGATTTAAAAGAATGTCTTGACTCCGATAAATCAAATGCGGACAAACAATAATTTTAGTTTTTTTTATTTTTAATAACAGTTTTT
>CAJOGF010000158.1:5383-11145 GCA_905233995.1 uncultured Bacteroidales bacterium
AATTTTATGCACAATGTTCTTGCTCTCTACGACGAATTAATAGACAACGGCATTTCTGTTGTATATATCGGTAAATTTACGCACCAAGTTGTGAAAATGTTTACCGAAAAAAACGAAGAGGAAATGGAAGAAAACAACGAACAAAAACAAGTAAAACGTAGAGTTCACCATTCTCTTGTAGAGATTTTGCAGAATATGCAAAAACACAGTACCGAATTTCAAACAGAGTTCAGTCTTATTAACGGATTGTTTATGATAGGTAGGAAAGACGGTATTTACTATATTATGACAGCAAACAAAGTTACTAAAAACGACATTGTACACCTCTCACAGGCTCTTGAATGTGTCAACAATGCCACAAAGGATGAACTTAATGCAATGTACAAAAAACAACTCAAAGAAGGTAAAATTTCCAACAAAGGTGGTGCAGGATTAGGTCTAATAGACATTGCTCGCAAAACCGATGGCAAACTCGAATACCTTTTTATTCCTTGCAACGGTACCGACTATTTTATCCTTAAAGTGGAAATTTCATCAAATTCAGACGAAAACGCATAGTTTTATTTGTCATAAAAAAACGTCCGTAAAAAACAATTATTTTTACGGGCGTTTTTACTTTATTCACAAAATCAACAAAACAAATCAACAAACATTTAATGTCCTTTTTCTGAAATATATTTTACACGCATAAGTCTTAATTCTTCTTCGGTGTAATCTTCACTTCCTAAGGCTTTCATTGCCTCATCAATTGATTCGGTTTCTGCGCTGTCAAAATAGTCATAAACTTCCATTTGACGATCTTCATCAATAACTTTGTTGACATAATAATCAAGATTGAGTTTTGTTCCTGAATTTATTATCGACTCGATTTCCGATAAAAGTTCGTCCATTTCAATCTGTTTTGACTCACAAATATCCTCAAGGTCAATTTTTCTGTCAATACTCTGTATAATATATACTTTGTTGCCAGACTTCGAGACAACAGACTTAACTATCATGTCTTGAGGTCTTTCAATCTCTTTCTCTTGAACATATTTACGGATAAGTTCCACAAATTCCTTACCGAATTTCTGCGCTTTACCATTGCCAACACCAACTATTTGAGTCAACTCTTCAAGCGAAATCGGGTATTGAACTGCCATATCTTCAAGCGAAGGGTCTTGAAAAATCACAAAAGGCGGAACATTTCTTTGTTTTGAAACCTTTTTCCTTAAATCTTTCAACATCCTGAAAAGTTCTGGGTCTGAGGCTCCACCGTTCATTGTATGCGGTACTGCTTGCTCGTCGTCTTCGTCATCGCTTTCGTAATCGTGATTTCTAACCAACTGAATATCGTATGGTTTTTTCAAATAATCCTTACCTTGTTTGGTTATTTTCAAAAGACCGTAGTTTTCGATGTCTTTTGTCAAGAATCCTTTTACAAGCGACTGTCTTAAAACTGCATTCCAATAATTTTCATCTCCGTCGTCCTCACCGATTCCGAAAATCGGAAGTTTGTGATGTTTGTAAGTCTTGATTTGAGAGTCAGAAACGCCAGCAAGAACTTTTGCAACATGCTCTGTCTTGAACTTTTCTTGAATAACACCAATCACCTCTAAGGCTTTCAAAATCGACTCTTTACCATTGAAAGGCTTTTGCGGATGAATACAATTATCGCAGTTTCCGCACGGCTCGTCTAATGTTTCGCCAAAATAGTTTAGCAACATTTTGCTTCTACACATCGAGGTTTCAGCGTATGCAACCGTTTCTGACAATAACTGCTTGCCAATCTCTTGTTCACTTACGGGCTTGCCTTGCATAAACTTTTCAAGTTTCTGAATATCCTTGTAACTATAAAAAGCAATGCACTGACCTTCGCCACCGTCTCTTCCTGCACGACCTGTTTCTTGATAATAGCCTTCAAGACTTTTTGGCATATCATAATGGATAACAAACCTTACATCAGGCTTGTCAATACCCATTCCAAAAGCAATCGTTGCAACAATAACGTCAACCTCTTCCATTAGGAATTTGTCCTGATTTTCGCTTCTTGTTTGCGAATCCATTCCAGCATGATACGGTAATGCTTTTATGTCGTTGACAGTAAGCGTCTCGGCTAACTCCTCAACTTTCTTGCGACTAAGACAATAAATAATGCCACTCTTGCCCTTGTTTGCTTTGATAAACTTTATAATCTGTTTATCAATGTCGATTTTTGGTCTTACTTCATAATAGAGGTTTGGACGATAAAACGATGATTTGAAAACGTTAGCATCCAAAATACCAAGATTTTTCTGAATATCGTGCTGAACTTTAGGCGTTGCAGTTGCAGTTAAAGCAATTATCGGACTACGACCAATCTCTTCGATAATTGGTCTAATCCTACGATATTCTGGACGGAAATCATGTCCCCATTCTGAAATACAATGTGCCTCGTCGATTGCGTAAAACGAGATTTTTACCTGTTTTAAAAATTCGATATTTTCCTCTTTTGTTAAACTTTCGGGCGCAACATACAGCAATTTTGTTTTGCCGTCCATAATATCGGCTTTTACTTGCATGATTTGCTGTTTTGTCAGAGAGGAATTAAGAAAATGTGCGACACTTTCTTCAGTACTGATATTGCGCATGGCATCCACCTGATTTTTCATCAACGCAATCAAAGGCGAAATCACAATAGCCGTCCCCTCAAGCATAAGCGATGGCAATTGATAACAAAGCGATTTACCCCCGCCCGTAGGCATAAGGACAAATGTATCTTTGCCTTTCAATACATTGTTTACAACGGCTTCTTGTTCTCCTTTGAATCTATCGAATCCGAAAAATTTATGTAGATATTCCAAAAGGTTGTTTGATTTTTTACTCATTTCTTTCTGAAAATTTCGCGTCTAAATTTGTTCTACAAACACATTAATTTAGTTTATTACAAATTTGGAAAAAGTTTTTTGAAAAAACCAAATTTTTTTGCACTTTTTTTCTGAAAAAATATTAAAATGTATTAAATAATCAAACAAACGCTAACAATCAATTATTTATTTTCCAAAAAATTATATTTGCTTTGACGACGTTTCCACCTTTCACGAGCAAATTGTTGCATATCGGCAACGGTGTCTTTTTCGTCCAAAATTTCAATACCGAGCAAGGTTTCTATAATATCCTCTAACGTTACAATGCCATCAAGACCGCCGTATTCGTCAACAACAAGAGCAATTTGCTCCTTCTTCTTTAGCATATCTTCCCAAAGCGAAAAAACTGGTTTAGTATTGGGAACAATCAAAATATTTCGCTTTAGATTTTTGAGTTTCAATGTGTTATGATCTTCAGCAAGACTCTCCATAACCTCTTGTCTGAAAACATAACCAGTAATATTTTCGTCATCACCGCTAAAAACTGGTATACGCGAAAATCTAAGATAATTTTTACTTTCGAGAAATTCAGCCAAAGTCATCTCTTGATTAGCAGAGCAAACCACAACTCTCGGTGTCATAACATCTGAAACTTTATAATTTTTAAGTTTCATAAGGTTTTGGATAATAGCGTTTTCGTTAGCCTTAAAAATACCTTCTTCCTGACCAATGTTTGCTAACGCCGAAATCTCTTCTCTCGAAGTTGTATGCTGACGAGAATCTTTTTTGAACAATTTTGTGAGTTGTTGAGCCATTATCACCAAAGGATACGTCAAAACATAAACCGCACCAATAAGGTGTCCAACAAGGTTTGAAAGTTTTTCCCAATTATTAGTACCCAAAGTTTTGGGCATAATTTCCGAAAAAATAAGAATCAAAACGGTCAACAATGCCGAAATTATCCCCAAAGACTGTGAGCCTAAAATTTCGGTTGCTTGCGCACCAACCATTGCAGCACCTGCAGTGTTAGCAATAGTATTTAATGACAAAACGGCAGACAAAGCCTTGTCAACATTGGTTTTGAACTTTACAAGTTTTCTAACTCCGCTTTTAGGTGAATTTTCATTTAATTTTACAAAAATAGGCGAAGTGCTTAATAGGACGCTTTCCATCAACGAACACAAAAAAGAAATAAACAACGTCCCAGAAAAATACAAAACAAGAAGAGCCATATCTTTATATAAATTGACAGTTGATAATTGACAATTATTAATTGTCAATTGTCAACTATCAATTATCAATTATTTTACGTTGCCTACTTTGATGAGATATTCAGCAATTTGAATAGCATTTAAGGCAGCACCTTTACGGATTTGATCGCCTGAAAGCCAAAATGTTAAACCATTATCATCGGTTAAATCTTTACGCACACGACCTACAAAAACATCGTCCTTGCCAGCCGTTTCCAAAGGCATAGGATAAACAAGATTTTGTGGATCGTCAACCAAAGTGCAACCTTCAGCCTCTGAAATCGCTTTTTGAGCCTCTTGAACTGAAATTGGTTTTTCAGTTTCAATCCAAACACTTTCAGAATGAGAACGAAGCGAGGATACTCTCACACACATTGCTGAACATTTTGCATCGGTGTGCATAATTTTTTGAGTCTCGTTAAACATTTTCATTTCCTCTTTTGTGTAACCGTTAGGCTGAAAAACATCAATCTGAGGGATAACATTATAAGCCAACTGATGCGGAAATTTCTTTATCGTAACAGGATTTCCTTCCACAATATCTTTGTATTGTTGCTGAAGTTCTGCCATTGCAGCCGCTCCCGCTCCCGAAGCCGACTGATAAGACGATACTCTAATACGTTTGATATGAGAGAGTTTCTCCAATGGTTTCAAAACAACAACCATCATAATAGTTGTACAATTAGGGTTAGCAATAATGCCCCTTGGACGAACTAAAGCGTCCTCAGCATTACATTCTGGCACAACCAAAGGCACATCATTATCCATACGGAATGCTGACGAATTGTCAATCATAACCGCTCCAAACTTTGTAATATCCTCTGCAAACTCTTTTGAAGTTCCTGCTCCTGCAGAAGTAAACGCAATGTCAACACCCTTGAAATCATCGTTGTGTTGAAGAAGTTTTACTTCATATTCTTTTCCTTTGAAAGTATATTTTGTGCCGGCACTACGCTGCGAACCGAACAAAACCAAATCATCTAAAGGAAAATTTCTCTGATCAAGAATTTTCAATAATTCCTGACCAACAGCACCAGAGGCACCTACAATCGCTACTTTCATATTTTATATGTGTTATATTTAATAGTTTCTTTCCTTGGGGCAAAAGTAATATATTTTTTTGAAGTTATCACTCTACTTTTTCAATATTTTTCAACCGTTTGAATCTTTCTCGCAGTTTTGTAAGTTGAGCCTCGCCAAAAAGGTTAACAGAAAGCACTGCTGAAAATTTTCCGCCCGCCTCTTCCGAAAGACTAAAAGAACGAATATGAACATGAAATTCATTGGTCAACACATCGTTAATACTTTTTGAAATTCCAATATCGTATATTCCGATAAGTTTAATTACCGCGTTAATCAAATCCTTTGACGCATCTTTTTTCCAAACTGCATTTATCACCCTGTAAGGAAAACGAGTTAGAATATTTTTTGCATTAGGACAATCGTAACGGTGAATTTTTGTACCGTTAGCGGCAGAAACAAACGCAAAAATTTTATCGCCCGGAAGTGGATTACAACATTTTGCAAAAGTATAACCAAGAGTTTCAAGATTATCAATTATAAGATAATCGGCAGTGTCATCGGTTTGAGCCTCACGATGTTTCTTTTCCTCGCTGACAGTTGCAACCGTTTGACTATCAGAAGTTATTGCAACTTTAACCTTGTGAGGATCAATCACGCCCTCTCC
>CAJOGF010000159.1 GCA_905233995.1 uncultured Bacteroidales bacterium
GATATTTTCAAGACTTTAGAAGAGGTGTGTCTATAACTTTGACAATCACAATAATCAGAATTTAGTAACGCTTTTTTCCTAATAATATCGTTGGAATAAACGGGCGATTCCTGCTCCTGATTTTCTACATTGTCAGAAATGTCTTCATTGAAAATTTTGGGGATTCTGAGCACCTCACCGGGTTTCATATTGTATTTTGCCTGTTGATTATACTTTACAATGTCGGAAATTTCAACACCATAAAGACGGCTTATGTAATTAAAACTTTCGTTTTGTTTTACAGTATGATAAATAAAATTTACGTCCTCACGGTCGGGATTAGAGTTTTTTCCGACAGGAATTTGCAAGGTTTCTCCCGACTTTATCCCAAGTCTTGCATGAGGATTATATTTGTAAATATCATCTTCGCTGACACCATATTTTTTGCAAATAGAATACAATGTCTGCTTCTTTTCAACCTTGTGATAAGCAAACTCTTGCTTGTTTGCTGGAGTTGCCGAATCAGCAATAACAGGCACTTTTATCAAAACTCCCGCTTGAAAATTCTGCACACCTTGATTGTTCATTTTGATTTCTTGAACAGTTGTATTATAAGCATCAGCAATTTTTTCCAAAGTTTGACCTTCCTTAATCGTATGCAAATAATACTTTGTGCCGAAAAGCATAATAAAACTTTCCGATTTTTCGATTGTTTGTGCCGAAAGCGGACTAAGCCACGTTAAGGCTATGCTTAACAAAAAAACGTATCTTTTCACTTTATTAAAACAAATTTTAAAAATATCAACTATTAAAAATCCAATCCTAAAGAAAAATAAAATTGATGCGGCAAAACCACATGACCTTCTATACCCCAAGCCCAATCGAATCGTAAGAAATATCCGAAAATCGAAGTACGAAGTCCAAAACCATAACCTGCTACAACCGACGGTCTTGCAACGTCAATAACCATTGTTACAGAACCATTTCTGAGTTCATATTTGTTGTAAGCATTATCGTCTTTGCCCGGTAGCCAACCTGTCCATGCCGAACCTGCGTCAAAAAAGCCAATCAACTGAAAATCATTGATAAGCCTTGAACCCAAAGGTCTATTGAACAGATAACGGAACACAGGCCAACGAATTTCAGTGTTGATAACAGTAAACGAATTACCATTTCTACAATTTTGAATAAAACCTCTCATGTTTGTGGCGACGGCTTGATAAATATAGTTTTCATTTTGATCAATTCTTACCGAAGGGTCAAACATTTTATCTTTGTCGGTTGAGAAAGTAGTCCAATTGTCAACGCCGCCCAAATAATAAATAATTTTTCCTGTTCCAAACGAAGTTGCGCCCGCAATTCGAGAGGCAAAAATAAGACAACGATGTATTTTTTGATAATGTCTAAAGTCAAAACCCCAAGACGAAATAATATCATAATTGCCTTCAACTTGTTGATACAATTCGCTCCATAACTTAAAACGCTGACCTTCAGGAGTATTGATTCCCAACGACGAAGTATTGTCGAAAACATATTCGGCTTTTGCCTTAAAGAAAACCTGATGTTCAGGGTCTCTATCCAAGAAAGGCGAATCGGTAATAAGAAAAACTTTTTTATCATATCTCAATCCCAAAGTACCTTTAACAGAGGCAACCTGATTGAAAGGATAAGAGGCTATAAACATTGCTTCGTTAGTTGAGATTTTTTTCAAAGAATAATCCGTGTCGTCATTATCATTGTTGAAAGTATAACGATGAAAAACGTATTGTTTGTCCCAACGTTTTTTAAGGTCTTCAAACGAAAACAAATATTCGTAACTGTCAAGATTTCCGCCTATTTTAACCGCCGCTGAAATTCTGTAATCTTCAAAAAGGTCTTTGATTCCAACTTTGAAAAAAGCATTGACATTAGAATTAAAATAATACGGTCCACCGCTAAAGGCTTGATAACCTTCGTTCAAAGACGAAAAATCAACTTGCGACACCAAATAATCGGTGTAAAAAGTTGTATAATAAAACCTTTGCTTAATATTGTCAGTTTTTTTCAAGGCTTGACGTTTTTTTAAATCCTCACCGTAATAAACTAATTGATAAGCCAAATCTTGTTCAAAAACGTAATTCATAACGTCATATTTCAGAGAATCAGGATGTTGCCATTCCTTTGGTGGATTAGCAGCAATAGAATCAATCTTACGTCTTTCTTGAAGTGCTTTTTCTTTTTTAACAACTTCCAAACTGTCAAGTTTTCGTTGACGACGGTCTTTTAACTCCCTAAAATAAGTTTTTTCCAAAACAGCAGGTATTTGAGAATCAAAAGTTTCAACATTTTCAGTATACAGCCTATAACGATTATCCTTTAAGAAACTTTCGTCAACGGTTTTGGTTTTGCTATTAAAATTTTGAAACAAAATATTCCGCTTAAAATTTGTTACGGCTCTCATTTTGTTTTGATACGAATAATGTATCATTGTGTCAATAGCGATAATTGTGCTGTCATAAACACTTGCATAACGATTAACTATACCATTTTTGTCGCTTAAATAAGTATACTGATTATAAGCAACTTCGCTTGGTGAAGTCTCGTTTTCGTAAGGAGTATTTGTTACTCGTTTTAGAATATTGCTTTTCTTTTTTAGGTCGTAGACAAAAATATCGTAATTCTGCTCAATAGCCATTCGTTGCCCTTTGTCTGACTTTTCAACTTTTAGCGTGTCGCTTTTGCGGTTTGAAGCAAAAATAATTTTTTGAGAATTTTCGATAAATTTGGGGTCAATATCGTCCGCTAAATCTTGAGTTATTCTTTCAAACGAACCCGAACCGACATTATAAATCACGATGTCAGTGCAACCTGAAAGTTGAACACTCATAACAAGATTAAGTCCATTGTCAGAATAGTCCATAGAATACACTTTGTCAATTCTCTGCAATTGTTTTCTTAGCAAATCCTTAGTTTGGATATTATATTGATACAGAAAAGGATAGCCTTTTTCGTCAACAACAAAACTTACAATTTTGCTACTCGGATGCCAAGCCACAACGGGAAACTGATAGTCGATAATTTGTTGAAGTTTATATTCTTTTGAAAGAAAACATCTACTCTTACCAATCTGATTATCACGCAAATACAATTTATATTTTCCCAACTTGTTGGTATGAAAAACTGTAAATTGCTTGTCAGGCGAAGTCATTGGTTTTAGATACATTCGGTTGCTTTTTGGTCTTTTTACCAATAATTCTTTTTCGGGAAGTTCTTTTCCAGAGGGCTGATTGGAAAATTTATCAACATAAAATTCTCTCCAACCTTTATTCAACTCTTTGAACTGCTGATTGATAACTGTACGAAAACCTGCATTTGCATCTTTACTAATCGATGTCATATACAGCAAATTTGAAATTACATCGTTGCCATAAATTTTGCTGACATAATACCACAAAGAATATCCAGCATACATAGCATCAGTACCTCTTAAATGCGAAAGATTTTTATATTTTCCTGACAAAAAACCATTACGAAGAATATCTTCAATATCGGTTTGCCAAACACCATCGGTTGCTAAATAAAGTCCGAGTCCCGACACAAACCATTCTGGCAAAGTGTGTTGAGTAGAATGTTGAGCCTTGCTTCTTAATCCACTCCCATTTAAAGAAACGTTAAGAAGAATTTCCGAAATTCTTTGACGTATTTGTCTTTCTAATTCGTTATGGTCGCCATTATAATACAAAAACACTTTGTTTTCGATAATTCGAGTTACCCCGCCGACATTAGCATTAGATTCATCGCCATTTTCTAAGCCAATATTCGATTGACGAAATTCGCTTAAACGGTTGAAAACAATAAAAATAATACGTCTTGGCAAAGTTATTGACAATTTTCTTTCCATTTCAGGAATAATTACCTGAGATTTTTGACTCACAAATTGCGCAATATCTTTGCCTTGCTGATAAAAATAAACATCAAACTTAGGATAACGGTAATATAACCATTCAAATTGGGAATATTGCACCCTGTTTTTTCCGAAATTCATTTGATGTCCGTTGTAAAACTGTGAAAAAGAATCAGTTACAACAATTGATAAAATAATTGAAAGCAATAATGCTTTATAAAATTTCGTTTTATTGTACATTCTTTTTTTGTTCCGGAATTATAAGATTCACCTCGTTGAAGGCGTATTTTGATTCACTAAGAGTATTTTCGTTGAAAATTGTAATATAACCTCTTTGGTCAACATCTTTGATAACACCTTTAAATATTGTACCCGAAGAAGAATAAATCAAAGTTCTGTTAAGCCCTAAAAGATTGCTCATATATTCCTCTTTCAATGCAGCAAAGTCGCCTTCTTTAAGTAGAGAAAGTCTCTGTCTTAAAATTGAAACAACTTCGTAGAATTTCTCGTCCAAATTATAAAATTTGCCCGTTATATTGGTCATTGAAACAGGGTTAGGAAGATTTTCTCTAAACAAACTTTGATTAACATTAATACCAATACCAATTATACTACTTTTTATATAATGTCCGCTGACAGAATTTTCGATAAGCATACCACAAATTTTCTTCATGCCGACATAAATATCATTTGGCCATTTTATGGAAACATTTTCAATAGAATTTTTCTTCAAAAACTCTACAACCGAAAGTGCAGCCGCCTGAGAAATTTGAAACTGATTTTTAACCTGCATTTGCAAAGGGAAAAAAACATAACTAAAAGTAAGGTTAGCGGCGTTTTGTGCCTGCCAAGTATTGCCTCTTTGTCCGCGACCATCGGTCTGAAATTCGGCTCTGATTACAAAATCCTCTTTTGGCGGATTTTCTGTTTGTAACTGTCTCTGCGCCTCGTTGTTGGTAGAGTCAATTATTTTAAATTTCTGTTCTTTTATCATTTGATTTGTAGTTTTTTTTAAATTGACAATTGTCAATTAATCCTTAGTCGTATTATGTTGATTTTAGGCTTTTTAGCCTGCAAAATTTTCATTTCAAAGCGACCATCTTTTATTTCATCGCCACTATTGGGAATATCTTCGTTTATTTTTAGAATATACCCTGCAAGAGTCTCGTATTCATCCGATTTAGGAAGATTGAGTTTATATTTTTCGTTGATATAATCGATTTCTAAACGTCCCGAAAAAATATACTCGTTGTCAGCCGTTTGCTTTTCTACAAACTCCTGACTATCATGTTCGTCTTCAATTTCACCGATGATTTCCTCAATTATATCTTCAACGGTTAACATTCCCGCAATGCCGCCGTATTCATCAATTACAACCGCAACGCTCAAACGCTTTTTTATAAAAAGTTTGAAAAGTTTGTCAGCAGTCATAGTTTCCGGCACTTCGATAACTTCGGTTAGAATGTTTTTTATTTCAGAAGGATTATCAAAAAGTTTCAAAGCGTTGACATACCCCACAACATTATCAATGGAGTTTTTGCAAATCAACACTTTTGAAAAACCAGAATTTACAAATTTTCTTGTAAGAGTTGCAATCGAATCTTTAATGTCAGCATACACGATTTCGTTTCTTGGGACAAGACATTCTCTAATTTTAATATTTGTAAAATCGAGTGCATTTCTTAAAATTTTGAAATCTTCGGCTCTGTATTCTTCGTTAGATAAGCCTAACGAATGATTGTAAGAAGGAAGAAGTTCCGAAAAACCGTCCATGTTTTTTTTCATAGAAGCCCTTGTAACAGGAATAAACAAAGCAACATACAGCCAAGGATATATCAAATTAGACATAAATTCGGCAATAGAGGAAAATTTTCTTAACATAACGTTGCTTTTTTTAGCAAAAAAAAACGACGGCAAAGTCTTAAATAGTATCAAAGATAGCAAAACCGAAAAAATGCAAACAATAATTTTCAAAGCAATATTTTCGATTGGAAGAAAACTTTGAACATAAAACATTGCTATCGAAGTCATAACACAAGAGACAATCTCACCTGTAAGAAAAAGTGAAATACAAAGGTGTACATTATCTTTAGGACGGTAGACAATACCTTGACGAATGGTTTTGTTTTTAATATCAATATCAAACAACAAACCGTCGCAAACGGATAGTGCTGTTTTCATTCCTGAAAAAAACACCATACCACAAACACCTAAAACAAAAAGTATGATTATAGCCACCACCATGACAAAATATTTCGACAAAAGTAATAATTTTTTTTCGATTTTGCTTTTTTATAACGTTTTTTTATTAACTTTGCAACGAAAATTTAATAAATAGACATTTAATACAAAGCATAAATATCGTGGATTTATTTGAAAAAGTAATTGAGAGAGCCAAAACCGCAGACTTAGGAAAGTATCAAGCAGGCGGCGACGGCTATTTTATGTTCCCGAAATTGGAAGGCGAAATAGGTCCTGAAATGAATTTCAGAACCCCCTTTGGAGTAAAACCAGTTCTTAACTGGTCTTTAAACAACTATCTTGGTCTTGCAAACGACCCCGAAGTAAGAAAAGCCGATGCGGAAGGCGCAGCAAAATACGGGCTTGCAGCCCCGATGGGTGCAAGAATGATGTCAGGTCAGACCGTTTATCACGAAGAGTTGGAAGCAATGCTTGCAAAATACGCCAAAAAAGAGGCAGCGTTTCTTGTAAACTTCGGTTATCAGGCTATGCTCTCCATTATAGATTGTATTGTTGACCGTAAAGACGTTATAGTATACGATTATGAGGCTCACGCTTGCATTATGGACGGAATTTTCCTTCATAAATCAAAATGCGGTGGCGAAAAAATGAGTTATGTTTTCCCGCACAATGATATGGAAAAACTTGAAGTAATGCTTCAGAGGGCTACAAAAAAAGTTGCCGAGACAGGTGGTTCTATTTTGGTTATCACGGAAGGCGTTTTTGGTATGGCTGGCGACTTGGGAAATCTCAAAGGTATCACCGATTTGAAAGACAAATATCAATTTAGACTTTTAATTGATGATGCTCACGGTTTTGGTACAATGGGTCCTAATGGCGGCGGAACAGGTGAACATTTTGGCGTTCAAGACAAAGTTGATATGTATTTTGCAACATTTGCAAAAGCAGGTGCTGGTATCGGAGGTTTTATTGCGTCAAAAAAACCGATTATCGACTATTTGAGAATGAACATGCGTTCTCAAATCTACGCTAAATCACTTCCTATGCCAATGGTTGTAGGTCTTAAAAAGAGATTGGAACTTATGACAACCAATTCTTCTTACAGAGAAAAATTGTGGACAATCGTAAGGGCTATTCAAGATGGTTTCAAGAAAGATGGGTTCGATATAGGCAAAACACAGTCGCCTGTAACTCCTGTTTATATGCACGGAGACCCTAACGCAAGCGATGTTCAGTCAACGGCTGAGGCTACAAACTTGCTTTTAGACTTGAGAGAAAACTACGGAATTTTCTGTTCAATTGTGGTTTATCCAGTTGTGCCTAAAGGTACTGTAATGTTTAGGGTTATTCCTACTGCGGCTCACACTTTGGAACATGTTAAAAGGACAATTGAGGCTTTCAAGGCTTGCAAAGCAAAACTTGATGCAGGAAAATACAAAGCCGACAAAGTTGACCCTTGGACAATGTTAAAGTCAGGAAAAGTAGAATTTTAAAGATTTTGTCATAGTATTTATTTTTTGTTTTTAGACTGTCTGATATTGTTTATCATATCGGGCAGTCTTTTTTTAGGGGAACTTTATAACTAAAAAAACCTCCAAAAATCTGCAAAAAGTTTACGAATTAGGCGTTTTATTTTATTCGGTGATACATGAAAATGCCGTAGGAATACCTAAAAAGGCATTTTATAGACAATCTCGTAAAGAAAATTTTATAGAGGTTTTTTTTGT
>CAJOGF010000160.1 GCA_905233995.1 uncultured Bacteroidales bacterium
CTTGCCGGTTTGTCGTTCAAAACCGGCGTTATTGTAATTTTGCTTTGTATTCCGTTTTATATTTTGTCTTTTGTGCAGTTTTCGTTTGACTTTTTGTCGGCTTCTACAAAAGGTATTTTATGGGTTGTGCTTTTTGGACTTGCCAAAACTTTTCAATACGGTGGCTTAACAATACTTGGTGTAGAAGGCGTTAAAAAACTAAAACAAAAGTTCAAGAAAAAAAGTGAATAATTTTTCACAATTTTTCAACTATAAAATATAAATCTTTTTCGTGTTCTTTCAAGTATTTATATACTTTAAATTCGTGAAAACAGATTGTATAATGGCTTTGTCTGTCGTAGTAAACAGGGTTTACAATCCAAATCTTTTGTGTCTCATCGCCTTTGAATGTAAATTTTAGCATACTATGCACAGGCTTTGCGTCTTTATCGGTTATCATAACACGAAAAATATCTGTTGGCTTTGCGTTTGTGATTTTCAACTCTTTGATAATCAAAAAATGAGACGTATTTCCGTTTATGAATAATTCTATTTCAGGGCTTTCGATTTGTTGACTTTCTGAAATTGAGGTTTTTAGCGGTTTTAGTTTCAAAAATGGTTCGTCTGCTTTGAGATTGAAGATTGTATAAAATTTACGTAAATCGTTTTCATTTCTTAATTTTTCGCTGAAATTTATTAATGAAAACGAATAAATTACAACACCCAAAAGAATTGCATAAACCGAATACTTAAAAATATTGAATTTTGTTTGTAATCTCTTTTTCCTTTTGGTAGTTTCTTGTACTTGAGAGTCAAATTTTGTAAAATAATTTTTTACATCAGGATATTTGCCGAAAACGTTAATTTGCGATTTCAAATTTTCTAATTTGTTGAAGATTACACCGTTGAAGTTGAATTTTACGTGTTTTTGGTCAAAAAAATAAAGTATCATTCCGAATATGAAAAATGCTGGTGCGGCAAAAAACACTTCAAAATTATAAGAGCATATTCCATAAAATGCTAAAACAATCGAAAGAATGATTAAAAACTTTGGAAAAAAGCCTCTTACCAAACTTCCGAAATTATTGGGTTCTAATGATTTATATGTATACAAAGTGTTTTCCATAATCGAGGAAACTCTTTGAAAATATGATTTGTTCTCGTTCATAATTTGTATGTTTTTTAATAAATTGTGAAATAGTATGCGCTGTCAGCAATATTTTTTAATATTTCCAAATCATTGATTGAGTCTTTTGAGGTAAAATCGGCATAATAATTATCGTATCCGTTTTCCAAAAAAGCATAAATATTGTCGTAAGAGTCTGACACATAGTCTGCTGTGCTGATTCTTATTGATTTAATTTGTTTGGATATGTTCCTTTTATTTTTGTCCCAAATCATTATTTCAGGTAGAATTGTATCTGTGTTCAATATTTTTTTGCCTGTTGATTCGAGTTTTATGTTGCTGATTCTCACTCTGAAATACGGATTTTGTTGTGTTGAATAAGAGATGTATGTTAGTGGTTCTAACAAGTCAAAACTCAGCACAGCGTCAGAAGATACTTTGAAATATGGTTTGTAATCCTCTATTGTGCTTAGTGTTGGATGTGGTTTTAGAACTATTTTCCTTTCAGAAAGTTCGTATAATTCTGGATTGTCGGCTTTGTTTCTTTGATAATTGTAATCGCTTGAAGGTGTAAAAAAATGTAAAATAAAAATTGTTGCAATCAAAGCCAATCCGCAGACAAACAACTTGTTGCGGTTTTTGTCTCGATTCCTTTTCAAAAGTTTGATTTCTTGAGAAAATGTTTGTAAAAGTTTTTGTGCTTCTTGGTTTGAGCCGTAGAGCGTTGAAATCTGTCGCGAATACATTTCTTGCGAATGTATTGACTTATAAAATGTTTCATCTGCAATCTTAACTGGTGATTCTGAATAACTTACATTAGTCTTTCTGTGTAGTTTTACCATCGAGATAATTAGAAGAACAAACGAAATTAAAAAAAATCCTCCTTGCCAAGTACCAATGCCTTCATAGTATTTTGCAATTATCAGAAAATACACTGCAAAGGCAAACAAAACTTCTGCTGAACGGTATTTCAAAACGTCAAAAAAACTTGGATTTGGCGTGTTTTTTAATATTTGAATGCTTTGTTCTATATTGGTTTTCAGATTGTTGATGTTAAGTTCGGAATCTGCTTGTTCATGAAGCACAAAGCCGCAAAAAGAGCAAATATTGCTAATCAGCGGAAACGGTGCGCCACAGTCAGGACACGTTTTTATATCGTGTTGTTTGTTTGCTGTGTTAAAATTTTCTCTGTTGATAATTTCGGCCTCTTGTCCGCTTATGTTGCTTATGATTGGTATTTCTTGATTGTTTTGAGTAAGACTATTGCCGCAAAAAATACAATCCTCTGAAATTAGTGGTACTTGTCCACCGCAAAAAGGACAATGTTTTAGTTGCTCTTTTGAAAAAGATTTCATGCTTTCTTTTAATGCATTGTCCAAATATAAGGTGATTTCTTCTTTGGGAATGCCTTCTTGCATTGCGGCGTTAATTATTGTGTTTTTTTCAATCAGAGTTAACACCTTGTCTTTGAGTGCTAAAGCGGTTAATTGTGCTATTTTTTGTGTTATTGCCATAATTAGAATAAAAAAATTACAGCGTAAATATCGAAAAATTATTTATATTTGCAAAAAAAGTTACAATGAAAAAAATCTTTTTTACAATATTTTGTGTAATACTATCTTTAAATGTTTTTTCTCAGATTGACGATGATGTTGAAATAATTTCGTCGCCTTCTGAAGAAAGTACATTTGATTATCCTAAAAATAATTTCGCAACACCTAACTCTAAGCCTGTTATTGTTAGGCAGAAGCGTAAAAATCCTCTTTTATCTCCTTTATTGACAAGAGGTTGGAGATTGTTCGCCGAATTTGCTATCGAAAAAGGCTTCGATGATTATTCGTGCAATGTTATTGATTTTTCCATGTCGCTTGGTTGGCAGTTTAATAAGTGTTTTTATGCTGGCATTGGTATTGGCGAAGAGGCTTATATTGACCATTGGAAGTTAGGATATTATGCTTCTGAGGCGCGTTGTGTGCTTGTTTTACCTTTGTTTGCTGACGTTCGTTACGATTTTTTCAACAAAAAAATTACGCCGTTTGTTGATTTCAGAATTGGTTATGCCGCAAGTGATGATGATTACAATACTTTTTCGGGATTGTATCTTTGTCCGTCTATTGGTGCAAGGCTTTGGAAATTTAATCTTTCGGTAGGCACGGAGAATTTAAAACTTGACAATCCTCGTCTTCTTGTTGATATCACAAATAATCAAATACAACTTGTTGAATTATACTTTCAACAGACCTTTTTTGTAAAACTTTCTTATGAGTTTGGTGGAAATTTTTAGCCAACTCTGCTGATTGTGAGTAATTTGCTTTCGTCAAGAATTTCTATTTTCTTGCCCGAAACCCAGATTATTTTGTCGTTAGTGAAAGTCCTTAAAGTGTGGATTAATTGTTCTTTCGAACAACCTGCATAGTCAGCAAGTTCCTGTCTTGAAAGTCCTAAACTAAACGATTTGCTTTGGTATATTTTGTTGGAAAGGTACAAAAGCACATCGGCTATTCTGCCGTTGCTTTGTTTTCTTGCAACGGAGATAAAATTGAAAATCGCATCTCTAAACATTTGTGTTGAAAGACTCATAACTTCAACCATAAATTTGCGGTTTGAGAGTGCATAAAGTTTAAATCTTGTGAGATTTATGGCGCAACCTTTGCACTCTTCTACTGCCACAATTGAAAACAAATTTACATCTTCGTTTAATATGTTAGCAAGACCGAGAAGGGTTTGCGCTCTGTCGATTGCGATTATAAGTTCTTTTCCGTTGCTGTTGCTGACGAATTTAACAATACCAGATGTTAAAAAAATAAGGTCGTTGCATTTTGCGCCTTGTTTGAAAATTGTTTCACCTTTTTTGTATGTGTATTGTTGTGTAAGGTCGAAAATCGAGCGAAATTCGTCTTCTGAAAGGCCTTTGCACAATTTATGCTTAAAAAGGCAGGTATTACATTCTTCATGCGGTATTGTCATTCTATTCAAAAATTTTGTGCAAAAGTAACAATTTTTTTTAAACTTTTATAATTTAATTTCATAAAAATATTTAATCGGTATACAATAAATTGCAGCCTCTTGTTTGAGAATTATCAAACCGTCCTAATACTTCAAAACTGCCGTCTAAGTGCTTGATTCCTAAGTCTTTGGTTTCTATAAAACTGCAAGAATAAATGTTCGATAAATCCACAACATTAATTCCGCCAGTAATGTCATTTTTTACGTATTCAAAGGGGTCGTTGTAATCGCGAATGAGTATTTTCATGGTACTTGTCTCGTTGTAAATTCCGCTCGAAAAAGAATAGGCTTGAGATAGAAGTTCTGTCATACCGTATTCAGAATGAATGGTTTCAACACCGAGATTTTGTATGAGTTTTTCATGAACTTCTTTTCTAACGAGTTCTTTTTTTCTACCTTTCATGCCGCCGGTTTCCATGATTATGAGATTTTTTCCGTAATTTCTTTTGTATTTTTCGGCATAATCCAAAAGCGCAAATGTTACTCCGATAAGTAGAATTTTTTTGTTGTTTTCTTTTAAAGTTTCTTCTATTTTTTTGTCAAGAGCCTCAAAATCATAAAGATAAAAACCTTCGTCTCCGTTTTGAGATTCTTTCATAAGTTGTTCTACCATTGTAACAAGCGAGGACCCTTTGCGCTCCAAATAAGAGGGGAGAAGTGCCAAAATTTTGTACTGTTTAATGTCGCCGTAAAACTGTTTAAAGCCTTTGATTAATGTTTTGAAATAGATTTCGTTTTTTTTAATGTAATGATGCGACGTATTTTTTCCCGTTGTGCCAGACGACAAAAATTCGTTTTCGGGTTCAAAGTCTGTGGTTTTGATGGTAAAATTTTTAAAAAAATCAATTGGCATAAACGGAATTTGTTCCAAAGAATTGATTTTGTTGTAATTTTTGCCTAAAAGTTGTAAATATTTTTTGTATATAGGATTGTTAACTTTCTGAAAGTTAAATATTTCCAATGCTGTTTCAAGAAATTCTCTTTTGTTTTTTACTTCAAAGATTCTATTTTCTAAGTTTTCCATACTTTTTTGTTGAAATTTCTTGCAAAATTACAAAAAATATATGACAAAATTTCAATTTCGACAAATTGTCAGTGAGAAATTGTCGTTTTTATGACAAAATGGCAGTTAAAAATACGTTTTTTGGTATTGGCACTCAAATTGATTATACCATCAGTGTAAGACAAACTTACAAAACATAGTATTAACGAATAAAATTAAAAAAAATGAACATAATAAATTTTAATAAGGAGGCTGATATGTTACAGAGATTTTTAGACAACAATGGTTATGATTGGTTTGATAATCGTTTTTACAGAAACGAAAGAGTTCACAATCTTCCGCTTGTAAATATAAGCGAAGATAATAACGTTTTTGTTATTGAAATGGCGGCTCCGGGTTACAAAAAGGAGGATTTCAACGTTAACACCGATAGAAATGTTTTAACGATTTCGGTTTCGAAGAAAAATCTTGAAACAGAAAATCAAACATCTCAAAGTAGAAAAGTTCACCGCAGAGAATTTTATTATGGAAG
>CAJOGF010000161.1 GCA_905233995.1 uncultured Bacteroidales bacterium
CCGATGCAAACGTTTACTTTTGCGATTAACGCTTTTCCTTCGTATTCGTCGCCGAGTTTGTCAACAATTGGAATCATAGACCTACAAGGTCCGCACCATTCTGCCCAAAGGTCAACAACCACAACTTTAGAAGACTCCAACGCCTTCTGAAAATTCTCAGTATTTAAATGTATTACTGCCATATTTTTTTCCTTAAAAAAAAAATTATTATTTTGCAAATTCAACCAACTGTTGACCATATTCGCTAAGCAATATTGAAAGCGAATTTAACGAACCTTCCAATTCGTTTAAATCAAGATTTTCGATTTGAAGTGTATCGCGGAAAAGCACTCTGTTTTTCTCGTCAATAGCAAATGCACCGTGTACTATTTCGCGGTTTTTCTTTAGAAGTTCTTTCAAAACCGCAACGTTTTCTTGTTTGAGTACAAAAAGTGGCTGTTCCATAATCAAAATAGGGTCTGCACATGCGATTACCATATTTTTTATGCCTTCGTCTTCTTTGCTGATAGCAAATGTACCATCGGCTTCGCTTTCTGCAACTATTGAATATTCCAAATCCAATAAGTAGTTTTTTACTTTCTGATAGTTTTTTTCCATGATTTACAAAATTAAAATGTTTTGGCAAATATAAAAAAAACTTTTTGCGGAAAAAACAAATCGTTAATTTTTTTTGTTTTTTTTACTCTTCAATAATATTTGTCCTCATAGTTTTAGAATAGTCGAGCGGACTTTTGTCCTGAAGATATTTAACAAGACAATCGCAACTTGTTTTGTCGGATATTTTGCCCTCTCTATCTTTCAAGAATGTAATCGACACAACGTAATTGTTACAAGCAAAAGAATACAACTTTTTATTTTTCAGAGGTTTACCTTTCTCGGTATAGACCTCCAATGATTTTACTTTTGCGGGGTTGTTTTTATCTACTTTCATTGTATAACTTATTCCTGAAGTGTAACATTCAATCATTTCGTCGTTTTCTCTGCAATCTGCAATAAGGCGTTTGATGTCAGAGCCGCTTAATTTGAAATGTACCATTTTGTTGCCGAAAGGATCAAGCATCAAAGCGTCTTTCATTGTAAAATCACCGGCTTCTTTTGTGCTGTATCTTACTCCGCCGCCGTTTTGAAGAGTTATCTGACAACCTGTGCCATATCTCTGACCGTCAGAGACAAAGGCTCCCATCGAAATTATATTGTTGATTGGTTTTGAAAGTTTTCCGACTACTGTTTTTAAGAATGGATTGTCGGAATATTTTTCAACCATGTCAGCAATTTTCTTGTTGTATTGTGTTGTGGCAAGAATACTGATTATTTTTGACGATTTTTTTATAACTTTACCGTTTTCAATATCAAAATCCACAAGCGTGCAATATTGCATTTTGTTTTTGCTTTGAGTTATTAACACGCCGTTAACAATAGTGTTTGCCGGGACAAGTGTGTGAGTGTGTCCGCCCAAAATAGCATCTAATTGAGGCATATTTTGTGCTGAAATTTTATCTTCGTCAATGCCGTTGTGTGAAAGAAGAATTTCAATGTCGCATTGTTTTCTTACGATGTCAACGTATTTTTCAGCAGTTTTTTGAGGGTCGAGCCAAGTAAGACCTTTTACGTTGTCGGCAAGACAGTCAGGAGTACCTCTTTGATTTACTTGTAAAATGCCTACTACTCCGATTTTCACGCCGTTAACATCAAAAATTTTGTAAGGGTCAAGTTTAAAACCCATTGAATCAGGAATGATTACATTCGAGCAAATGTACGGAAATTTTGAACGTTCAACTTGTTTTTTAAAGCCTGCAACTTTTGCGTCAAATTCGTGATTTCCGGGTACTGACACGTTGACACCAAAAGCATTCATAACCTCTGTCATTGGTCTTGACGGCTCTTCGTACATATCGTTTACGGGGTTTCCTGTTCGGTTGTCTCCTGCGCTGAAAACAAGTAAATCGGGGTTCAACGCTCTTAGACTATCAATTACGCCGCCTAATGCCGCTGCTCTGTCAAGATATGCGTGCATATCGTTTAGGGCGAGAATTTGAACATGTTTCTTCTGCGCTGAAACAGACAATGTTAATATTAGCATTGCTGTCAGCAAAAATGTATATTTCCTCATGTTTTTTTGTTGAAATTAAATGATTTTTGCCGACAAATTTAAAAAAAACTAAATAAAAAAACACTGCTATTACAAAAAAAATGCGTAATGGCAGTGTTTTTTTATTTAGTTTTTTTTGCTTAAAATTATTCCGACTTTTTTTCTTTGCCGAAATTAAAGTTTACATCGTGCGGCATATTACCGTATTTGTCAGAATAGTTAACTGTTAAATAACCGTCTTTGAGATTTCCTGAAATTATTTTGCCAGTGTGCGTTTTGCCTGATTCGTCTTCCGAAGTTACAAAATCTGTTTCTGAAATTTTAAACAAACCCTCTTCGTATTTTACTTCAACATTTTCTACCGTAAAAGCCGGCATTTTGTATTTTGAAATTTCAGGGAAAACTATGTCGATTTTTTCGCCGTTTTGGTTGATAACAACTTCTGCGTCAATATCTTCGTCAACGCTAAAAGTTCCCATTGACGTTGTGTAATTCATTGTGTAATTGAGGTTTTCTTTGTACGAACCAACCATTCTTGCGGCAACACTATTATAATAAGTGAAGTTTATCGCAAACGGCATATTTCCGTATTGATTAGAGTAAACAAAACTTTCTACTTTTTTGTCATCTGAAAGTTTCAAGGTAAGAGTACCTTTGTTGTATTTATTTGCATCGTCAACAACGGCAAATTCTTTCGTGAAAGTATTTCCGTTGACATTCAAGGAGTCAACCACAAACTCTTTCATTGTCATCGAATTACCTTGATAAGTAAATTCTGGAATTACAATTTGATAAATTCCGTCTGACTTTTTTTCGAGTTTGAAACTTTTTTTCTCGAACATCAAATCTTGTCCGCTACCGCTTGCAAGAAAATAGCCTTCAAAAGAATCGCTGTTTTCAATTTTAACTTCTTGTTTTTCTTCTTCTTGTTTGTTGTCATCATCTTTGTCGCAAGACGAAAAACTGCAAAGTACCGCTGCTGAAATCATCAGAGCAAAAAAATTACGAGTGTTCATTTTTTTTTCTTTTTGTTTAATGATATAATTAATTTTCAGAGCGCAAAAGTATAAAGAATTTTGTAGAAAAAAAAAACTTTTTTGTAGAAAAAAAACTTTTTTTTGCAGAAAAATCTTTTCTTTTTAAAATCTGAATTTACCGCCTATCACAAAACGTCTGCCGCTTTGAACAATGTACGAAAAATCGGTGTATTCTTTGTCCAAAAGGTTAGTTATCTCGGCATATAATCCAAACTGATTTTTATTAAATTTCAAGCCGCAATCTACTAATGCGTAAGGGTCGTTGCCTTGTCCAATACGGTATTGATAGCGGTATGCAACGTTGAAATCCAATGTTTTACAGATTTTTAAGTCAATATTTGTTGAAATTTTGTGCCTTAAATATTCTTGTGCGTATTTAGAGGCAATAATTTGTTTTGTGTATTCAATATCAGAACTAAGATAAGAGTATTGAAAATCAAAACGTTTGATAACAAAATTTTCCCAAATTTCTTGAGGTAAAAATGTAAAATCAAATTCGCCGCCGAGAATTTTTGTTTTGAAATTTCCACTTCGATATGTTTTTTGGTCAGGTTCGTCGGCATAAACAACCCAGTCAATCATGTCTTTTTTGTTAGAACCGAAAAGTCTTAATTCATAACTAAATCCAGTTTGACGAAGTCTTGCTCCAATGCCATAATCTATTGTCTTTTCGGGTTTTAAGTCGGAAGTGCCTTGAATGTTTGCACCTGAATAATACAAATCGGTATATGTCGGCATTCTGAGGGCAGAGTTCAAATTAGCAAATATTTTCCAATTTCTTGACGGCACAAACGAAGCGTCCATTCCCGGCGACCAACGCCATTTCCCGTCAAGAAATGTGTTGTAAACGGCTGGCAAAGCCACTGCAACGGTAAATTTGTCAAACACAAAATCGTGTTCTGCATTGATTGTGATGTTTGTTCTATCGCCAAGATGAGTGTAATAAATATCATTTTCAGCATCTGCGCCGCGTGTTTTTAAGAATTTGGTAGAATCAAGCATTTCGCCGAGTTTTGTGGAGAAGATTTGTTCTGACCGCATTTCAATTCCTATGCTTGTGCGTCCTAATGGATTTTTTGCCCAAACGTTCAGACCCGTTGTCCTAACTTGACAAAGGTGAAAATTTTCGCCCGCATGTGAATCTTTATGCCATTGATAATGGTCGTAACGTCTGTCAGCGGCAAAAATGGGATTGATGTGAACTTTTCCTGCTGTTATGTCGGCGGAAGCAGAAATTAAGAAATGTTCGTTGCTTTCCCATTGGTCTTTTGAGGCTGCACCATAAAAAGTATTTGCTTCAAATGGCTTGTAAGAATAGCCTGCTTGAATGTCCGCTTTTACATCTTTGGAATTGTAATTTCCTCTGTAATAGGCTCTTTTGATACTGTAAGCCGAGTTGTCGGTATCGCCATCGTCAGAAATATATCCAATTGACAGATTGTGCGAAAAATGATTTGGAAAACCATCATTACCGTAGCCTGCGTTGTGTTTTACAGATATATTTGCGTTTGTGCCGAAATGTCCGTGGTCGCCGCCAAAAACATTCACCAAACCGTTGACTTTTTTTGTATTGTCTTGATTATCAATTGTTACGATGTTGATTGTTCCGCAAAACGATTGTGTTGAAAAAACACGAGCCGATGGTCCGTCAAGAATTTCAATTCTTTGAATATCGTCTTTTGAAATAGGAAAATCTGCGCTCAAATGTCCTGTATGCGGTGAAGTTATGTTGACACCGTTCAATAGAATTGTTACTTGGTCAAAAGTGCCGCCTCGTAGCGAAATGTCGCTTTGAACTCCGCTACCGCGCTGACGCACATCAACTTTTGCTGCAAGTTTCAATAAATCTTCAACCGAAGAAGCATTAGAGGCAAGAATTTCTTCTCTTTGCAACACCGTAACTTGTTGCGGTGTTTGTTTCTGAGTTAAAGGTACACGAGTTGAAAGTACTTTAATCTCATTTAGGTCGATGTTTTGAATACTGTCGCTTTGTGCGAAAACATTGCCGCTCAACATTATAAAAATTGATGCGGTGAAAATTGAGTTTAATTTCATTTTTTTTACTTCTTTAATTTTCTGATAGCGCAAAAGTATATATTATTTTGTATTGTATTGTTAACATTGTTTTAATAAAACATTATCTTCTATTCTTAAAAGTAATAAAAAAATATTAGACAATTACTAAATCGAGTAATTTATAAATATAATATGTAAAATTATCTATTAAAAACGATTTTTTATATATTACATCTATCAGTTTTTATAAAAATTTTGTTGTTTTAGTGAAAAATATTTATTTTGCTAACAAAAAATTTGATTTAAAAAAAATGAGATTATTATTTGTTATTTTGAGTTTTTTGCCTTTGTTTGGTTTTGCGCAAAAGACTTTTATGTATGCTGAAAAAAATGGTCAGCAACTTTTTCTTGATGTTTACAAGTCCG
>CAJOGF010000162.1 GCA_905233995.1 uncultured Bacteroidales bacterium
TTTGCGGAAATTTGCGGTGTCAAAATTTTTGCCGAAAATCACGTTGTAGAGTTTTTGCAACTGCGAAAGAGTAAATTTTTCGGGCAGAAGTTCTCTTCCTATCAAATCGGTAAAAGCCACCGACTGAAGTTTTTTTAATGACTCTTCTATCATTTGTTTGTGGTCAAAAATCATTTCTGGAAGCCCTGAAATTTCCCACCAATGTCCGCCTTTGTTTCTTACAAGTTGTTTGTCTTGCTCTGAAATTCTAATCAGCGCAAAATATGCTTGACTTATAACTCTACCCCCAGAGTCTCTGTCAGGTTCAGAGAAAGTTTTAACTTGTTCAAGGTAAATGTTTTCAAGTCCAACGGTTGATTTTAGAACTCTTATTGCTGCTTTATCAAGAGATTCGTCTATATGCAAAAAACCGCCCATAAGCGACCAACTGCCGTAATTTGGGTTTACAAGTCTCGGACAAAGTAGCACTTTTAGTTCTTGGTCTTCATAACCAAAAATAACGCAATCCACCGAAACCAAATATTTGGGTTCGTTAATGTAATTTTCTTCCAATTTTTTATTTTTTTTATCCTTGCAAAATTATATTTTTTTTTCTGATATTTTCTTTGAGATGTATTAATCTTTTTTTAACTTTGCAATACTAAACATATAATTTTCTATGGGAAAAAAAAGTCTGATATCAATTACTGACTTTTCAACAGAGGAAATAGTCAGAATATTGGAAATAGCGAGCCGTTTTGAAACCTCTCCAGAACCGCAACTACTTAACGGCAAAGTTGTTGCAACATTATTTTTTGAACCCTCTACACGTACAAGACTCTCTTTTGAAAGTGCTATAAATCGTATGGGAGGCAGAATTATTGGTTTTTCCGACCCTAACATTTCGAGTGTTTCAAAGGGTGAGACATTAAAAGACACAATAAGGATAGTTTCTAATTATTGTGATTTAATTGTGATGCGTCATCCGTTAGAGGGAAGTTCGAGGTATGCGAGCGAGGTTGCAACTGTTCCTGTCATAAACGCTGGCGACGGTGCAAATCAGCATCCTACGCAAACCCTTTTGGATATGTATTCAATCAAAAAAACACAAGGGCGTTTGGATAATATCAATATTTTTATGGTTGGTGATTTAAAATATGGAAGAACGGTACATTCGCTTGTTCAGGCAATGTCGCCATTTAATCCTACATTTCATTTTATTTCGCACCCAAAACTCAGAATGCCGCAAGAATATTTGGACTTTCTTGACGCTAAAAAGGTGAAGTATTTTGAACACGAACAATTCACCGACATAATCTCTGAGGCTGATATTATTTATATGACAAGAGTTCAGAGGGAAAGATTTCAGGATTTGATGGAATATGAGAAAACAAAAGATTTGTATATTCTTCATAATTCTATGCTTGATAATACAAAGCCGACAATGAAAATTCTTCATCCCTTGCCTCGTGTAAACGAAATTTCGCAAGATGTTGACTCTAATCCAAAAGCGTACTATTTTCAGCAGGCTTTGAATGGAGTTTTTGCTCGTCAAGCGGTGATTTCATACGTTTTGGGGTTGAAACAATAGTTAAAATTCTAATTTCATAATAAAAAAATGGACAAGTCAGAATTAAAAGTTACCGCAATTGAAAACGGAACTGTTATCGATCATATACCGGCTAATGCCTTGTTTAAGGTTGTTAAAATCTTGAATCTTGAAAAAGAGCACAATCAAGTTACATTCGGAACTAATCTTGACAGCAAAAAACTTGGCAAAAAAGCGATTATCAAAATTTCGGATCGTTTTTTTGAGGACAGCGAAATCAACAAAATTGCTCTTTTGGCTCCTAATGCTAACCTCAATATAATCAAAGGTTATCAAGTAACCGAAAAACGGTCTGTGGAACTTCCTGAAGTTATAAAAGGGATATGCAAGTGCATGAACCCAAAATGTATAACTAATGCAGAACCGATGTTTACGAAGTTTACCGTTGTTTCTAAAGAGCCGCCTGCGCTGAAATGTGCTTATTGTGGCAAAATTACAACGCAGGAGCATTTCGAGATTATTTAGGATATTCTATTCGAGCATGATAAATGTTCTTTAGTTTTTCTTTGAATAATTCTTTTACGGTATCTATGTCTTTGAATGTCAGGTTAGTATTGTCGAATTGTTTATTGTTGATTTGATTGTTGACAATATTTTCTACAAGAGTGCCTATTGTATCAGTATCGTATTTTTTGAGACTCCTTGAGGCAGCCTCAATTGAATCCGCCATCATAACAATGGCGGATTCTTTATTTATAGGTCTTGGTCCGGGGTAAGTAAACTTATCGTCAACGTTCTCTTCCGGGTGTTCTTTTTTGTACATTGCATAAAAATATCCCGCTTTTGAAGTTCCGTGGTGCGTTTTAATAAAGTCAATTATTTGAGACGGAAGTTGATATTTTTTTGCGAGTTCAACACCTTTTATGACGTGTCCGATTATAATTTCAGCACTTTTTAAATAGTCAAGTTTGTCATGAGGGTTGCCTGACACTTGATTTTCCGTAAAATATTGCGGACCGGGATTGCCGAGTTTTCCGATGTCGTGATATAACGCTCCTGTGCGTGCAAGGTGAGGATTGCCTCCAATTTTGAAAATTGCTGCTTCAGCAAGGTTTGCAACTTGCATACAGTGTTGAAACGTTCCTGGTGCCTCCTCTGCAAGTCGTCGTAAAAGCGGACGGTTGCTGTCAGCGAGTTCTATAAGTGTAACATCGCTTAGAAGTCCAAATGTCTTTTCAAAAAGATATATAAGAGGGTAGGAGACAAGCAACAAAATACTATTCATGGCAAGCAAAGCGATTGTTTTCCAGTTGATTTCGTCTATTATGCCTGTATGAAAAAGTTGGTAACTGATATAAATAAGACAATAAATTGCAAAACAAATCACCGATGTCAAAAACGTTTGACTTCTTCGGTTGAGTTTTTCGTAACTCATAAGTAGAAAATAACCCGTAATAAACTGCATTATAAAATATTCAAATGGATTATCCATAATTATTGAAACCGCAACGCAGGTTGTAATATGCAGAAACATACCTGTTCTGGTGTCAAAAAAAGTTTTGATTATAATCGCAAAAAGCAAAAACGGAATTATCCATGAATTTACAAATCCGTACCTTATATTTATGCTCATTGCTACAATTATAAATGTAATCAGCGAAAGAATAAGCGCAGAATATTTGGTCTGATAAAAAATTTCTTTTCTAAAGGTTCTTAAAAACATGTAAATCAGACTGAAAATCATAATATAAAAAAGTGCCTGACCTGCAAAAATATATCTGTAACCAGAATTATAGATTCAAGAATCTGAAACTCTTCTTCTCCAACAACTTCGCCTTTGTAGATTATTCGTTGACCTTTCTGAACAAAGCCTCTTGTAAGCGAAATTGAGTTTAAATTCTCTTCTATGATTTTTTGAGTTGTTGCGGCATCATATTCAAGGTTTGGACTTATCCATTTGCCGTGTTGAATATTTTCGGTTATTTTTAGTAAATTTTTAAAATCTTGATCGGATGTTTTTTTGGCATTGTCGTTGCAAAACTTTTTTATTGCATTGCTTAAATTTAAATATGCTGATTTCGCGGTGAATATATCGTTAATTGGTTTTTGAGTTGTGATATTTTCGGTTGTGATACAAATAAATTTTTTTTCGGTGTTGTCGTTTTCGTTTGCCAAAAGTATTTGCTCGTTTTCAACTATACCGTCGTTGTAGATATTATTTAAAGTGTTGTAGATAAATATTTTAAATCTATGAACAATGCTTGTACCTTTTTCTATTTCAATAGATAAAGTGTCAGGAGGATTGCCGGTAGTTTCCAAAATTTTGGAATAGTCGTTAAGAAAACTTTCAAGTTTTGAAATTTGAATTTCAGCGTTTCTCTTAAAATACATTTTTGCGTTTTTTTGAATTTCGGCTTTCTCTTGCGTGAGTTCTTGTTCGCTTTTGTAGATTCCAAAGTCGAATGGTGCAATAAGGTTTTCGTGTCGCCAAGGACTGCCTTTTTGATATTCGTATTTAAATTTGCTTTCTTTTGGAATCGCGTATATAACTATTATACAGGCTATTGCATAAAGCAAAATTCTTAATGCTCCAGCCCATGAAAATCTATTTTGTTGTTTTTGATTTATTTTCATAAGAATTAAAAAAAATAGTTTCAGTTAACAAAATTATAAACTAAAACTGACAAAACAATGTTTTTTTATATATTTTTTTTTGCGTATCTTTGCAAAAAATTGTTCAGTATGAAAATTCTAAAATTAGTAGCAAAGTTTTTTGTCTCTATTTATATGTGGACGGTGATGTTTGTGTCAGCGTTTATCATTTTGACTATCAATTTAATAGCATTGTTTTTTGTAAAACCGCAAACTGTTTGCAAAACGGTTAAAAGAATGCTTAAGATAATGTTTAAAATACTTTTTATAAAGGTAGAGTGTGAAATGCCAGAAGGTTTTGATTATAATCAGTCGTATATAATCATGCCTAATCATATAAGTTTTTTTGATATTCCTGTTGTATGTTCAACTCTTCCAAATTATACTTTTGGAATTGAGGCTGAAAGTCATTTTTCATGGCCGATTTATGGTTTTTTTATCAAGAAATATGGAACTCTTCCGATTAATAGAAAAAGTGTTCTTAAGTCGTTTCATACTTTTGAAGAGGCAGCCGTAAAAATGAAAGAGCGGAATGCTTCTTTGTTGGTTTTTCCAGAAGGTCATCGTTCTGAAACTGGTAAAATTCAGCAACTTAAAAAAATCCCTTTCAAGATGGCTCAAATTGTGAAAGTTCCTATTTTGCCCGTTGGTTTAACTGGATTGTATGATTTGAGTCCCAAAGGTGGATTTTTCTTGTGGCCTAACCCTGTGAAAGTAAAATACGGAAGTCCTATCCCTGTTGAAGAATACGAGGGCTTAAAACCCGAAGATATTGCAAAAGTTGTAAGGCAAAGAATTATCTCTCTTTCAGAAGACGATATTGTGCCTGAGGACGAAAAAAATGAAATTCAATAGCTGTGAACGCTAAATATACAAAAGTAAGCGAATATTTTTCTAAAACATTAGGCGAGGCAAAAACGGAATTGAAATATAATTCTCCGTTTCAACTTCTTGTTGCCGTTAGACTTTCAGCGCAATGCACTGATAAAAGAGTGAATATCGTAACCGAAAAGTTTTTTAAGGATTTTCCTGATGTTGAAAGTGTGTATAAGGCTGATTTTGAAACAATTTATCCTTACTTAAAGTCAATTTCGTATCCTAATACTAAGATTAAAGATATTTTGGGAATTGCCAAAATGATTGTTGAAGAATTTTCTTCTAAGGTGCCTAAAAATGTTGAGGATTTACAAAAACTTCCCGGAGTAGGACCAAAAACGGCAAATGTTGTGTCAAGTGTGTTGTTTGGAGCGTTGGTTATGCCGGTTGATACTCATGTTTTTAGGGTTTCAGCACGGTTGGGACTTACAAAAAATGCCAAAACCCCGCTCCAAGCCGAAAAGCAATTGGAAGAGGGTTTTGACAAAAATTTGTTACCAAAGGCGCACCATTGGTTGATTCTTCACGGTAGATACACTTGCAAAGCAAGAAATCCTTTGTGTAAGACTTGCGGTCTTAATTCTTGTTGTGATTATTTCAATTCTTTAATTTGATTTTTTCCGTTTTGACAACATCGTGAAGTACGACACGCAAATATAAAGAACTGTAATCAGCGGTACAGCAATCCATTTCAGCAAGAAAAACAATATTATTGCACAAATTATAAAATTGTAAACTATTTTGTTGTCAGAATATTTTAGACTCTTGAGTTTGAGTGAAAACATCGGCAAGTTTGTTATCATCATTGAGGCGATAAAAATGCACATCGGAAGAAGCCAATGCCAATTTCGGCATACATAAACTTCAAGACCTATAAGAGCCAATTCCAATTTGTAGGGAAATGTTGCTCCTGTTGTGGTATGAAGCATTTGATAAAGCCAAAAATCCTCTGGTACCATTGGTTCTATCAACGCAAGCGAGGCCACAAAAATAGCACAAGCAGGTGATGCTAACCCTTTGAAACTATGTGCTTGGTCAGGGTCAATATTGAATTTTGCAAGCCTTAAAATCGCAAAAATTCCTATTAACGCCGCACACATTATTATAATGATTTGCCAAACTGGTGCATCAAAGAGTTTTCCACTAATGTGAAACGATTGTTTTAACATTTGATACATAATGGCTGTTGGTGCAACTCCAAAACTAATCGCATCAGCCAAAGAATCAAGTTGTTTGCCTAACTCTGAGGCAGCACCCAAAAGCCTTGCAGCAAATCCATCGCTGAAATCAAAAACGGCTGCAATAAAAATTAGGTACGCTGCATAAACCAAGCCTTTTTCTCCTTCTAAGGCTAATATAGTTGCCAAAATCCCGCAAAACGCGCTTGAACAAGTCAACAGACTCGGTACAAATTTCAATTTACTTATAATTTTCGACATTTTTCTACTATTCTATACTTGTTGTACTTGTTTGATTGCAAATATAAGACCATTTTTGTCGTTTTTTTCATCAAAAAATATGTCGTAAAGTTCGTGTTTTTTTTAATTTTGCGCAAAAATTATATTGTATTTTATGAAATTTTTTTTCAAAATCTTCTTGTGGTGTTTGTGTTTTGCTGTTAAAAATGCTGATTGTCAAATTGTTAAATATTCCAACGATTTTCTTTCCACAGGTAGTTTTTCTAAGGAAGAAGCGTTAGGATGCAGCAATTTTTCTTCTCAAAACGGTTCTTTGAGCATATTTTCTAATCCTTCGAGGTTAGATTTTGAGGATTACAAGGCAGATTTTTCTGTCATGCACGATAATTATTTTTCTTCTTTGGCAACATTAAACCTTTTGTCGGGAGTTTTCAAAGCGGATTCTTTGACCTTTTTGGGATTCGGTTTTTTGAGATTTGGTGTTGATGATATTCAAAATACAATTAATCTTTTTGATGATGACGGAAATATGGATTTTTCGAGGATTAGTTATTTTTCGGTTGCTGACTATGCTTTATTTATGTCAGTTTCAAGAAAATACAAAAACTTTTTTTTCGGGACATCTTTAAAACTTATTTATCGTCATCAGGGCAAATTTGCTAACGCATACGGTTTTGGTTTTGATGTCGCCGCAAGTTATAGAAAAGATAAATTTTCGGTTTCAGCCGTTGTGAAAGACTTGACTACAACTTTTAATTTTTGGACTATAAATTCTAAGTCTTTTGACTCAACATTCTTTCAGTCAGGCAATTCTTTGCCCGTTGGCGGTCTTGAACAAACAAGTCCGTCGCTAAATTTATCAGCATCATACTTTTGGAAGTTGAAAAAATTTGTTTTTGCAACTTCGTTTGCAACCGAAAGTTATTTTTTTCTTCAGCAGAATTATTTAATAAGTTCTAAGTTTTTCTCGTCCGATATAAAAGCCGGAATTGAAATTTCTTATTCTGACATTGTTTTTATGCGTGCTGGAGTGTCAGATTTTCAGAAAGATAACACTTTAACAATCAGCAAAACTTTTTCTTGTTCGCCCTCGTTTGGGGCGGGAGTTAAGTTGTTGAGATTTGCTTTTGATTACGCTTTTAAAATGGAAAGGGCTATCGAAAGAAATTCTAATGTTTTTACTTTGGGCGTTAAATTCTAAAAAAATCCTAAAAAAATATTCTGAAAATATTTTTTTTGTACATTTGGAACAAAATTTTTAAAAGGTATTAATCATGAGAAAAAATTTTGGTGCAAAAGCACTTTTGTTTCCGATGCCGGTTTTGATAATTGGCACTTACGATAAAGACGGTAATCCTGATGCGATGAATGCTGCTTGGGGTGGTATTGCCGATGATACAAAGATTTCTATTTGTTTGAGTCCTACGCATAAAACGGTTGAAAATCTAAAAGAAAGGGGTGCTTTTACTGTGTCTGTTGCTGACAAAAAGCACGTTGTGGAGTGTGATTATGTTGGCATTGTAAGTGGTTATAAGGTGTCTGACAAGTTTTCAAAAGCGGGATTTCACGCTGTTAAGTCGCAAAATGTTGACGCTCCTTTGATTGAAGAACTTCCGTTTGCGCTTGAATGTAAAGTGATTAGTTATGATGAAAAAACATGTTGTTTGTTAGGTGAAATTGTTAATGTTTGTGCTGACGAAAGTATTCTTTCAGACGGCAAAATTGACATTGAAAAACTTCAGCCGATAACTTATAATCCTTCGGTTCATACTTATCATGTGATAGGGCAGAAGGTTGGCAATGCTTTTTCGGACGGGAAAAAAATCTCTTAAAAATAATTTGCAGATGAATACAAAATGTTTAATAATTGGTTCAGGACCTGCTGGTTATACGGCTGGACTGTATTTGTCGCGGGCGGGTATTGAGGCAACAATTTTGTCAGGTCCGCAAATAGGTGGGCAATTAACTGATACTCATGAAATTGAGAATTACCCCGGTTTTCCTGAAAATATTTCGGGTTATGACTTGATGGAAAAAATGAAACTTCAGTCGGAAAAATTTGGTACTAAGGTTTTGACAGGAGTTGTAACTGAGGTTGATTTTTCAAAGCGTCCGTTTATTATTAAAACCGATGATAATCAGGAGTTTGTATCAGAAAGTGTTATAATTGCAACTGGAGCAACTGCAAAATATACTGGACTTGAAGCCGAGAAAAAATATTTGGGTCAAGGTGTTTCTGCATGTGCTGTTTGTGATGGTTTTTTCTATCGTAAGCAGGACGTTGTAGTGGTTGGTGGAGGAGATACTGCTGCTGGTGATGCGCTTTATTTGAGTAATATTTGAAGCCTTATCTTCGTGCGTCAAAAATTCTTCAAGATAGAATGAAACAAACCTCTAATATTGAAATACTTACAGAAACGGTTATTGTAGATATTTTTGGAAAAGACGGTGTTGAGGGTGTAACAGTAAAGCATAAAGGTGGCACATCGGAGGAAAGTGTCAGAAATATTTCAGTAACGGGATATTTTGCTGCTGTTGGCAGGAAGCCACAAACGGATGTTTTTAAAAATCAAATAGATACCGACGAACAGGGGTATTTTAAGACTGATGGATTTTCCACAAAGACCAATGTTGAAGGAGTTTTTGTTGCTGGAGATTGTGCTGACCCTGTTTATCGTCAAGCGGTGATAGCGGCGGCATCTGGCTGTAAAGCGGCGTTGGATGTTGAAAAGTTTTTAAATTCTTAATTATTAGAAGGTTGATATTTTTTTGTGAAAAAAACTATAAAAAAACTTTGTTATGAACAAAAAAATATCTACCTTTGCAACGCAAAATTAAACGGGGCATGGCGCAGTTGGCTAGCGTACTTGCATGGGGTGCAAGTGGTCGTGCGTTCGAGTCGCACTGCTCCGACAAGTTTTGATAAGCCGCCAAGTAAATTGACGGCTTTTTTTATGTATATTTCTGACATACCCCCACCTATTTACCAAATCTGTATACCTATTTGCAATATCTTTTTGAACCTTTTAGTAGAAATTAAAAACTCGCCTTAGACAACAGATAATAATTCTGACGGATGTTGAAATCTACAATAGTAGAAATTAAAAACTCGCCTTAGACAGTTCGTTATACGAATAATGAAAGAGTAAATCTACAATAGTAGAAATTAAAAACTCGCCTTTGACTAGAAGGAAATAAGGAAAAAGCAGATTTGTATCTACAATAGTAGAAATTAAAAACTCGCCTTT
>CAJOGF010000163.1:0-1773 GCA_905233995.1 uncultured Bacteroidales bacterium
TTCAATATGCTAACTTTATATTTTTTCGGTGGATATTTGGAATCGGCATTTTCTTATGTCAGTGAGTCGGACAAAATAGGAAAAATATGGTTCTTGATATTGTACATTACGGCTCTGCCAGTATCGGTTTTGTTGGATTATTTTAGACACAAAAATCACTCTTATTACAATGCAGTTGGAGCCTCAGGAGCGGTGTCGGCGGTATTGTTTGCTGTGATATTTTTTAATCCGTCAATACCAATAAATTTTATGTTTATCCCGATACCGATTCCGGGTTGGCTGTTCGGAATTCTGTATTTAGCGTATTGCGTATATATGGACAAAAAAGGAATCGACAACATAGGTCATTCAGCACACTTTATGGGTGCCGTTTATGGTTTAATTTTTCCAGTGCTGACAAAACCGTCAAACATAAACATTTTTTTACAAAATTTACCGTTTTAACAATAAAAACTTTTCTCAAAACACATAAATCAAAAAAAATGGCACAATCTATACAAATTTTATTAAATGGACGCTATCATCTAAACGGTGGCGCAATTCTGAATTTAAGCAACCGTGCATTTATGTATGGCGATTCTATCTGCGAAATCATACATTCTTGCGCAGGACGACTTTGTTATTTTTCGGAGCATATCCAAAGGCTGACTTCTGCAATGAAACTTGCAGGAATGGACATACCAGAACTCTTTTTGTCAGAGCAAGAAACTTTAAGAGACGAGATTTCTAAAATGTTGGTCAAGAACAAAGTTTTCAAAGGTGCAAATGTTAAAATTATTGTTTTCAGGACTGACAGCGAAGATGCAATTATAACAAAAAACAACAGCATTGAATACGCTGTAACAATCGAAACACTTAATCAAACCGGCTTTGACATTAACAAAGACGGACTTTGGATTTCTGATTATGATAAGTTTAAGAAATATCCTTCCCCACTTTGGAACTATCAAACGCACGAAAATACATTTTTGAAAATCACTGCTTTCAAGGAATTGGAAAGTTCTTTGGACAAACTTCACGACGTGATACTTCTGAATCATAACGGCAATTGGGCTTCAGCCGCAATTTACGGCAATGTTTTTATAATGATGAAAGACAAAACGATTTACACTCCGCCGCTTTCAGAAGGTGCTTTAGACGATGTTTTCAGAGACAAAGTAATTGAAATTCTTACAAAATCTGGGTACAAAGTCGAAACGCAAAAAACTATCACACAAGAACTTGCAAAACAAGCCGATCAAATTTTTCTTGCAAGTACCGCCTTTGGTATTAGATGGGTTGCCGCATACACAAAAAGACGTTTTTTTAGAACGCTGGCTCAAGAGGTTGCAACAAAAATCAACCAATTGTATCAAGAGGCAGAATAAGACTAATTCCACATAGGATTAGAAGGTAAATCTTCCCAAAGTTTGTAACGTCCACCGAGTTGTTTTACAGCCGATGCCCAAACGTCGCCGTTGTAATCCATAATTTTATCTTTGGGAAGGTTGCCAACAATCCAAAACTTTGAAGCGATTTCTCTTTCAAGTTGTTTTGGCGACCAAACAGCACAACCAAGAAAAAACCTAACATCTTTTTCTCCAATTTTGCCAGACTCTACTAACTTCATCACCGATTTGTAATTTCCACCCAAGAAAATGCCATCAAAAATTTCCTTAGAACCGGGGATAGTCTCAGAGTCCAAAGTATGAAGATAAAGGATTCTGTTCATTCCGACGGGACCACCAAACGAAAGTTCGTAGGGCAAAAGACCAATAATCTTGAAAAAAGGAT
>CAJOGF010000163.1:1791-7352 GCA_905233995.1 uncultured Bacteroidales bacterium
ACCCATAGTCTGCTGCTCGGAATGTTCTACGATGTACACAACCGACTTTTTGAATACAAAATCACCAGCAAAAGGTTCTGAAATCAAAATTCTACCCTTTTGAGGTTTCAACCAATTATCGCCAATTTTCAGCGGACTTTCCTCTGTTAACTTTTTGTTTTTCATCAGCCGTTGTTATTATTATTATTGTTGTTATTATTGTTGTTATTTGAACTTCCGCCACCACTATAACTTGAAGAATTATCAGAAGAATATGACGAATAACTTGAACTTGTTACAATTGGAACAACATAAAACCCATCATCAGAAATGCTGACACTACTAACATTACCCGCAAATTCAGAAGCCAATGACTTATTAATCTGCTTAACAAGTTTATCAGAAACATAAAAAAACAACCCTTTATCGTTGCCAACCACTTTATTATTGGAATCAGCAATAAAATCGTAAATATAATTAAGTTCTGCATTATCCAAATCGTAATACTTCGCAAAATTATAAGCACTTTTGGCTCGTCGCAATTCGTTTAAAGTTTTTATCTCCTTATTAATCATTTTCTTACAAATTCCAATAGTTAAACTCCATATTCTGAAAAGGCAAATTAATAGCCGCAATATGATAATAAGCGTTGTTTTTTTGTTTCAAATAATGATAATCCCTTAATGCTGAGGTTGTAAAGAAAATGTTGTTAGCATTTTCTTTTGACAAAAATTCCGAATAATTTTTCAAAAAATTTGTTATGTCGTAAACATAAAAACCGTCTTCGATGTTTTTGTCCAACACAAATTTATAAACACAAAGTGTCGCAACATGTTTTTGTTTTAAACGTTGTTCATCACCATAAACATGAGTATCTCCGCTTAAAAGTTGAATGTAAAGAGCATTGTTTTCCGGATAATCGCTTTGAGCAAAAATAACGTCTTTTTTAACCTTTATTTTTACAATATCTGTTGAAAAAATCTCAATTATAAAACTAAAATTTTTCAAAAGTTGCGATTTTAGCGGATAATCCTTCCCGTTGACAGACAAAACAAAAGAATTACCATCGTAAATATATTTCAGTTTTTCGTCCTTCTGAATTAAATCCAACAGAGAATTTTCCTGAAATTTTTCAAAAACAAAATCGTTTGCGATTTCAGGGTGCATTTTCCCAATGTATTCAAATGCTGTGCGTGAAACATCATTATCAGGCAGATACCCTCGGCTTTTATAAAGTTCCTGTTGTAAAAGACAAGTATACGATTTTGAAGTTTTATAGACATTTTTTACAAACGGACAACCCGTTTTGCAAAGATAAAGCCATTGACATAAAGCACATTCTTTGTTGAAACCAACATTATTGTGAGCCAAAAATATTTGGTTTTGAGCCTTAGAAAGAATCTGAGCAACCGAATCTTTATAAATGTTTCCGTAATAAAACTCTTGATGCCCCTGCCCTCTTACACATGAAAAAATATCACCATTACGTTCCAAAAGGAAAAATTTTTCACCGCAATTATCACAATTCGTGCAATATTCTGGCGAAAACTCATTGAACCATGCTCCATTAACACCTTTGTCGAGTTCTGTGCCGTCAAATTCGGCGTGCATTTTCAAGAAAAAATCTTTCTGATTTTCTTCAGATAAAGGCGTTAAAAGTCCTGAACCATTATCAAAACCAATCATAAAATTAAAATCATTCATATCAAGACAAGTATTCTTATGAAGAAATTTTATGTCAGAAATGATTTCTTTTAGTCTTAAATAATGTTCGTTGAAAATAGTAGCGGAAACTTTTTTCTTATTGTCAATATCCTTTAGCAAATTGATATTACTCAATATTTTATCTAAAGTATCATGTCCGTTTTTGGTTGTACGAAATAATCTATGCAACGAAAAAGGAATGTCAAGACTACCACTTATAGAAACCGAAAATTCTTTTATCGTTTCGATATGTTTGTCCAACGAATAAAGATTGGTTTTGATATGCGGTTTACCAACAAGAAAACCGGCAGAAGAAATTCTTTGTCGGTTCTCTTGATAATAATCATGTATAAACTTTACAACCGAATAAAAATCCTCTTTTGACAGCATTGTTACCTCACCTCCGTGCAACGAAATATTAAAAGGCATCACAGAAAAGTCCATAAACTTTTTTACGGCATAGTCTAATGTTTCTAACGCCGAAAACTTTTCAGCCTTAGAAGAAACTCCGTCCTCTTGCAAATAACAATATTTACAAGAAAGATTGCACGCAGAAAAAGGTATGTACAAAAGATGGATAAATTTCATATTAAAAATCTTCGGGATATTCGCCTTGTAAAGTCAAATCCTTGAATTTTTGAACCACCGCCGGACGGTCTTCCTTATACGTAACGCCAAACCATTTTGCATCACAAGACAAAACCTTTGTAGAAGCAGTACCAGTCTTAATAAGACGGTCAACAACCCAAGGAATAAGAAATTCTGCTTTTGGTTTGTCAATATTTTCTTTCAAAAATACTTTGAAAGCCTCTTCTAAGTGTTTGAAGAAACTTGGAGTAAAGCCCCAAAAATTCATCGAAACAGGTGTATTTTCTTCAATTGAAGTTTCTTTGTCATCTTCTATGAAAACAATTTCGCCACTTTCTTTACGAATAATTTTGGTTCTTTCAACAACCGTTGTAAGATTGCCCGTAGAATCGGTATTGCAAATTCCTCTTGACACGGTACCGTATTCCGACAAAGTATTTTTTACAGGATAACCAACCATACAATACTGATTATTAACATCTTTAGGAAGTTTTTTGAAATAATCAGCAATTGTTTGATAAGCCTCTTTTCCATAAAAATCGTCAGCATTGATAACAGCAAAAGGTTCCATTACACTGCGTCTTGCCGCCAAAACTGCATGAGCCGTTCCCCATGGTTTTTCCCTTGTATCGGGAAGTGTGAAACCTTCAGGCAAATCGTCTTTATCCTGAAAACAATACTCACAAGCAATTGATTTGCTGACTTTTGAAATAATTAAATCTTTGAAATCTTTTTCAATATCGCGCCTTATCACAAAAACTACTTTGCCAAAGCCTGCGCGAGCAGCGTCAAAACACGAATACTGCAAAATAGCCTGTCCCGAAGGACCTAATTTGTCAATTTGTTTAAGTCCGCCGTAACGACTTCCCATTCCGGCTGCCAATACTACCAATGTCGGTTTCATATTTATTTTAATGAATTTTAAGATTTATTTTTGCGCAAAGTTAATATTTAAATGATATTTTTGACAAATTTTTTACAATTATTTTCAAAAAAATTTCATAAAATAATGCGATTCATATTTTTTTATGTTCTGATACTTGTAGTTCTTTCGTTAGCAGGAACGTATATTTATTTCAGAACACGACCTCTTTTGCCGTCATCAGGGATATGGCAAATAATATCAAGAATAGTTTTTGTGCTTACACTTATTAGTTTTATTATCGGTTTTATACTTCAAAGTAGAGGTTTTTACCCTCTAAGCACGCCTTTTACGATAATCGGTTCTTGGGTTTTGGCTGCAATTCTGTATTTTGTATTGTTTTTTTTGGTTATTGACATTTTAAGACTTATCAATCTGCCTCTCAAATTGGATTTTCTATCGTTTAAATACACTGCTGAGGACTCTAAAGGCAAACTTTACAGCATGATTGTTTCAATTTTAACGGCTTTGATACTGATAATAGGGTATTTTAATGCTAAATTTCCGATTACAAAAAATCTTAAATATCAAACCAACAAAGAGATACAAAAAAATTTCAAATATATTTTGGTTTCAGACGTACACCTTGGAATGATAAACGGTGATAATTTTTTTGAAAGGCTGAAAAACAAAATTAACGCAGAAAATCCTGATTTTGTGGTTATTGCAGGCGATTTTTTTGACGGAGATCCATATCCTGTAATACATTCCAAAGTGGGCAAAATTTTAGAACAAATAAAAACAGGTTGCGGAATTTATGTCATAACAGGCAATCATGAATACATCGGAAATGCCGATACAGCGTCAGAATTTTTAAAACAACACGGAGTAGTTGTTTTGAGGGATTCGATTGCGCACTTGCCTTTTGGTGTTTCAATTGTAGGGCGAGAAGACCTTAGCAAAAACCGTATTTCACCAAGAAAGCCGCTCAAAGACCTACTTCAACAGGTTCCAAACGGCAATTATTCCATAGTTCTTGACCATCAACCGCCAAGACATTACGAAGAAGAACAAAACTTAGGGATAGACATTGAACTTTCAGGACACACGCACGCCGGAGCACAACTTTGGCCATTGATCCTTTTAACAAGAAAATTATACGAAAACGACTTTGGCGAAATCACCAAAAACGGCTCTATTTTCTACACGACCTCTGGTTACGGCACATGGGGACCTCCAATTAGGACTTCAGCAAGGCCAGAAATGGTGGTAATAGAAGTAACAAGAAAATAAAACGAATTAGGCGTTTTAATACACATTGTGCCGGGGGTTCACACCCCCGGCTATTATATTTCGTCCTTTCAGGACTTGGTTTCAGATATAATTCGGTAGCCAAACCCCGTAGGGGTGATATATAATAGCCGTGGGTGTAAACCCACGGTCAAATAAGTTGACAAACGCCTAATTCGTAAAAACATTTGCAAAATACATGAAAATCATTTACCTTTGCCACAAAAATCTCCTAAACAAATAAAATTTTTTTCTAATTTTGGCAATAAAAGAAAATATCAAAAAGTATGTTAATATTCTATCAATCGGAGTCTTCGGTGATATATGCCGTTAAACTCTCAAAGACTGTTTTAAGTGAAGATGACGAAAAACTATTATGGCTTTTCGGAAATTCTAAACATTTGGACAAAAATAAAATAGACGGTGTGTTTATCGGTCCGCGCAAAGAAATGATAACCCCGTGGAGTACAAACGCTGTTGAAATCACTCAAAACATGGGAATTTCGGGCGTTGAAAGAATTGAACAGTTTTTCCCCGTTGAAAACGGCAAAGAACCTCAATTCGATAAAATGCTTCAAAGAGTTTACAACGGACTTGATGAAAACGTTTTTGAAGTTTCAAAACAACCCGACCCCGTTGTCTACATTGACGATATGAGGGCATACAATCAGAAAGAAGGTTTGGCTCTTAGCGAAGAAGAAATCGTTTATCTCGAAAATTTGGGCAAACAACTCGGCAGAAAACTTACTGATAGTGAAGTGTTTGGATTCTCTCAAGTAAATTCAGAACATTGTCGTCATAAAATTTTCGGTGGAACATTTATTATTGATGGAAAAGAAAAAGAAAAATCACTTTTCCAATTAATAAAAGATACTTCAAAAGCCAATCCGAGAAATATTGTTTCCGCTTATAAAGATAATGTTGCGTTTTTGGAGGGACATTTAAGCGAGCAGTTTGCACCAGAAAATCCTGCGGAGCCGTCAGAATTTGAAATAAAAGACGTTGAAATGGTTCTTTCTATGAAAGCCGAAACGCATAATTTCCCAACTACGGTTGAACCTTTCAACGGTGCAGCCACTGGTTCGGGCGGTGAAATTCGCGACCGTATGGCGGGTGGAAAAGGTAGTTTCCCGATTGC
>CAJOGF010000164.1 GCA_905233995.1 uncultured Bacteroidales bacterium
TTTTTCATTATCAATCTCAGCATTGGTATTGCCATCATAAGTCTTTACAAAAGAACCATCAAAGTTGTAATCAATTGTTATTGGTCGAGGTGTAATAGTTATTGTATACTTCGTCGGTAATGTACTATAAGGAATACTACTTTCTGCTTTTGTAAACCATAACTTATATGATGTTATAGTTGCATCATATTTGTCAATTGATATTAACAATTTATCTATTCCATCTACCGCACCTATTCCCTTTTCAGTGTAAGGTATATTTTCTCCAATTACTACACTTGCAATAGCAGATTCACCATTACCAGAGTTTAAACCTATATACAACGTTCCTGCAATATATTTACCATTTTTGCATGGAGTCTGGATGATGTAATAATCAGTTATTGATTCCCCATAAGGAACTATTATGGTAGAAGTAGTTGTTTGCCCATCTAATTCTGTTAATGTCAAATTGTCATCTTGACCATAAATATTTGAAGCAAACATACATACAAATACAATAAACAAAATATATCTTATTTTCATAATAATACCAATTTTAAATTTGAAGTCAAAGTTAATAATTTTTTTTAACAAAACCTTGAAAAATATTCTTTTTCTTTATCTAATTTAAGTCCTTGAATTTCAGATTCTAAAGCCTCAGCCAACAAAAAATTTTTTTTTGCAAACGCCTTTGAAGTCTCTGAAAACGCATTTTGAACCCTATGATTAGCCGATTTCATAAATTTTTCAACTTTCTCTACTTGTAAAATCACATTAGAAGAAAAATAAGTTTGCTGTATTTTTTGCCAAATATATTGTTCTGACACTTCCGACAAGTGAATCATGTCTGAAGCATAAAAACGATAATCCCTAAGTTCGTCAATTACTATTTCAAACGAGGGAAAATAACTTACATTTTCATATTTTTCGATGATTTCGTTTATTCCTAATTCAAGCGTTGACTTCGATAAATTATTGTTGTGTGCTCCATCGCGAAAATGTCTTAACGGACTAACTGTGAACACAATACGTGCTTGATTATTGAATTTTTGTATAGTTTCAACAATGTTGATTAAAGCATTTTTCACTTCGTCAACACTTATTAATCGTCTAAAAAATTTTTCCGATTTTTGTTTATGACAATTTGCAACGGGTAAAAGAGTTTCTTTCAAAAAATATACGTATGCCGAGCCAAGCGTTATGAAAAAAACATTTGCTGAACAAAAGAAATTATATGCCTTTTCAAAACTATTATTCACATTTTCAAGCGTTTGATACAAATCTGACGAAGAAAAACGGCTGTGAAAATCATAACTGTTGTATTGGATTCCGTCAAAGAAAAAATCTTTTTCGGTATAATGTTTTTTGTTCCAAATGTTTTCAATCATTGTGTTGATTGATAGCGGATTATATAATATTCCAGCAGGATTTTTTAGGCTCTGAAACTTTGCATTTTCAAAATACAAACTTATGTTTTCGGCAAAACACGAACCTATAAAAACTATTTTGGAATTATAATCAATTGAAAATGAAGGTTTTTCAATTTCTACTGGTGTGAAAAAATTCATAATCAAAAACTATTGATGCCAAAGGCATATTCTAAATATTGAGTTAAAGTATTGTAATCCATAACGTTACCGTTACATTTTATGATTTCAAATTGTCTTTTTGGTGGGAAAATCCCTATTTGCGGCAGTTTATCATCGCGTTTTATAGAAAGAATTTCTGCTAAAACATTATTTTCCTTGACATTAACCGCATAAAAATCCATATAAGCAGAATAAAAAACTGCCACTGAATTAAAAATCTCCGCTTGTTTCTTACAGTCAACCACATTGTCAACATAAAAAAAACAAATATGCGGACGAATACCTATCACTTTAAAATCTTTTTCAACGGTATCAATATTGCATACATTTTCGTAAAAAAATGCTTCATCAATTTCCAAAACATTCTTATTGAAAGAAATAGAACACGATGCAAGTAGCAAAATTAATACCGCTGAAAAAGATAAAACTTTCATAAAAAATTATTTCTGAATCCTATAAATTCTAAAAGTCATAGCAGGGACATTGTCTTCTAAGACTGTAACTTTTTCACCCATTGCTTTAGTAGACCCTTTTTGTGGAGTTATTCTGTTTGGATTTTCAAGTGAATTATCAGCGTCCATATCTGACGATGTAAGTGTCAGAGTTTCAACGTTATGACTACCTTTCATTCCATTCAAATTCAGTTTTACCGCTTGAGCATTTTTGCTTGTGTTGACAACTTTTACAATCACAACGTTTTGTTTAGAATCAACAACTGCGCTTGCAAAAAGACCGTCTTGATCGTTATCGCCTGCAACAACTTTTTTGTTCATAAGTAGCGGCAAAACGTTTGTTCCTTTGTTAAGAGAATACATTTGCTGAACATAGTAAGATACTGTTCTAAAGGAATTTAAGTTGTCGTACCAAATAGCATCTGGTCTCCATTGCCAACCTTCAACATGAGCAAACAAAGGAGCGTATGTTGCCATGTGAACCACATCAGCATTTCTTTCAATTCCCGTCATGAATGCGGCTTCAAGAAGTGATGTTTCAAAATGATTCCATTTTTTGCCTTTGCCATGACAAGCATATTCACCAGCAAAAATTTTCGGACCTTTTCTGTCATAATTGTCATAACGATGACGGTTTACATTATCCAAAAACCAAGTTTCAGGTCTGTAGAAATGTTCGTCATAAAGGTCAACGCCGATTTCTTTCATTTGGGGCTGAAGAATATCAAATTTTTCACCTTCAGAATCGGGACCAGTCGTTCCTATAAGTTTGATATTCGGATATTTAGCACGAATTGCGGCTGTAAATTTTTTCAACCTTTCGCTGAAAACTGGATTGTCTTTATAATCCCATTGTTCGTTTCCGACACCCAAAAATTTAAGATTAAACGGTTCGGGGTGTCCCATTTCGGCACGAACTTTTCCCCATTTTGTAGACTTGTCGCCATTTGCAAACTCAATTAAGTCGAGAGCGTCATCGATGTACGGTTGAAGATTGTCCATCGGACAATGCGATTCCATGTCAGGTTTACCGGGTTGTTTGTTTTCGTTCTGAAACTGACACGCAAGTCCGCAACTTATAACCGGCAACGGTTCTGAACCAAAATCTTCACAAAGTTGGAAAAATTCGTAAAAACCAAGTCCGTAACTTTGGTAATAATCGGGATAAAATCTAAAATCAAAAGTGTAATGCCAACGATTTTCGTTGAGTTTGCGGTTTTCAACCGGACCAACTGAATTTTTCCATTGATAACGGCTTTCAAGGTCAGTTCCCTCAACTATGCAACCTCCCGGAAAACGGAAAATTCCCGGTTTTAAGTCGTAAAGTGCTTGTGCCAAATCTTTTCTCATGCCGTTTTCTCTTCTTTTCCAAGTGTCAACAGGAAAAAGAGAAACGTGTTCAAGGTCGGTTGTAACGATTGGTTGATTGTTGAAACCACGCAAAAATATCCTCATTGAGGCTTTAGGATTTGTAACCTTTCCTTTGAATTTTGCAGTGTACTTTTTCCATTCTGTGCCTTCAACATCTACAAAGCAAACCTCTTGCTCTTGAACTTCGCCCATTGACGCATTGTCAACAATTTGCACAAGTATAGTTGCCTTTCCGCCTTCCGGACATCTTGCCCAAACAGAAAATCTGTATTCTTCACCTTCTTTAATAGGAATACCGAAGAAGCCTTCGTTTTCGATTCCAGTGTGTTTGTGAGGGTGTCCAGCGTAACGAAGTCTTACATAATGTGGATTTTTGTCAAAAGGACCATCATCTTTAAGTTCTACGTTTCCGAAAGTACGCCAGCCCATAAGGTTTTGAGGAAATTCAAACGAGCGATTTTTTACCATTTCGGCATAAAGTCCGCCGTCTGCGGCAAAATTTATGTCCTCGAAAAAAATTCCGTACATTGTAGGCTGAATTGTTGAGCCTACTTTAGAGGTATTAATCTCCATAACATGCTGAGTCTGAGCCGTCAAGCCAAGACTTGCCGTCAAAGACAATGCACTCAATAAATATTTTATTTTCATACTGTTTAATTAAAAAAAATTTAAGTGTTATTAAATAAAAATTTTATCCTAAAAGTAAAAAAATAGACTAATCACTAAAATAGTTAATTGCATTTCTCAAGTTTTCGGCTTGACGAGCCAAATCTTCAGCACTTGCGGCAAGCATTTCTGAAGACGAGGCATTGATTTTTACCGTTCCATTGAGTTTTTGAATAATATCGTTCACTTGATTTGCGCCGATGCTTTGTTCCATACTTGCGTTTGCGATTTCATTCACCAAAACGCGAGTGTTTTCTATTTTTGGAATTGTTTGCTGCATCACCGAACTTGCCTCTTCCGAAAGGCTCAAACCCTTACGAGACATTTCAATAATCTCATCTGCAGCCACTTTTGACTTTTCAGCCAAAGAGCGAACTTCTTTTGCAACAACAGCAAATCCTTTTCCGTATTCTCCTGCGCGAGCGGCTTCAACTGCTGCGTTAAGAGCCAAAATGTTGGTTTGGAAAGCAATCTCGTTAACAATAGAAATCGCCTCTGAAATCGATTTGTTGTTGTCAAGAAGTTTGTTTATTTTTTCAACAACCTCGTTGAATTTGTTACAAGCATCTTGAGAAACCGAATTTGTCTCCTTTGCGTTGTAAGTGTTTTGCTCAATGTTGCTTGTCATTTGCTCCATTGTCGCCGAAAGGTCTTCTATGTTGTTTGATTGCGACAACGCGCCTTGCATTACTTGTTGAGAGGTTGTGTTAACTTGAGAGGAATTTGAAGCCAAATTTTCGCTGCCAGCCTTTATAACGTTTACAATTTCAGAAAGTTTTGTCTTCATATCCTTTACGTTATCGCACATCAAACCGATTTCGTCATCGGAATTAAAATAAATATCGTGTTTAAGACTTCCGTCAGCAATGTCTTTTAACGCATTAGAAAGGGTATTTAAAGGTGTAGTAAGTACGTTTTTCAATCTGTAAGTTACAAGCACAATTATCACAACAAGAGTTACAATCATAAAAAGAATCATAATTTTAAGATTGTCGTTTGCTGTTTTTCTGATGTCTTCATCGGGCAAACATCCGATAACAAACCAACCGGGCGTGCCTTCGATTCTGCGGCTCATTGAATACAACATTTTGCCAGTTTTTACTTCTTTTGCATACGCAGAACAATCTTTGCCTGCTACAACCGCTTTTGCAATCACCTCTACACCATCGTAATCTTTTGGTCCATCGGTCAAAAGATTATAGTTCATAATCACATCTTCATACACTGAGCCAATTATTTGAGCCGTTTCGTCAACCATATATGTAAGTCCGTTTTGACCAAAACGACATTCTTCAACAACTTTTTTCAATGTTGATAAACTTACGTTTCCACAAATTGCACCCACTACTTGAGAATTTTTTTGAATAGGAACTGCCAAGGTATATTTTTTTTCGCCTGTTGATTTTGAAATATCGGGACTTGTCATTGCAAAGGTTCTGTGTTCAGAAAAAATTTCTTTAAAATATTTTCTATCAGAAAGATTGGCTTTTGCAAAACCTT
>CAJOGF010000165.1:0-5029 GCA_905233995.1 uncultured Bacteroidales bacterium
TCCACACATAATGAATTGAAAATTAAAAATTGAAAATTAAAAATTTGCATCCGCCTGACAGCAGAATTGTTCGACCTTGCGGGCAACATCTCTACCCGACGCAATTGCTCTTACAACAAGCGATGCTCCCGAAAAAGCGTCGCCACAGACAAAAACATTGTCGGCAAATTGTGGGTGTTGAGGATTCAAAAATCCCATCGCCAAAAGAGCCATATCACATTCGATGATTTCTTTTTTGCCAGTCAGTTTCATTGTAGGGCGACCGCCGTTTGGATTGGGAATCCATTCTACTTCTTCCACTTCGGCTCCTGTCAAAACACCGTCTTTGCCAATAAACTTGTTGGTGTTGAGAAGCCAACGTCGCTCGCAACCTTCCTCGTGAGCGTAAGACGTTTTGAGAATTTGCGGCCAATAGGGCCAAGGTGTTGCGGGATTATGACCCTCAGGTGGTTTGGGCATGATTTCGATTTGAGTTACCGATTTGCAGCCTTGACGATGAGCAGTGCCGATGCAGTCGCTTCCAGTGTCGCCGCCACCAATTACAAGCACTTTTTTGCCTTTGGCGTTAATAAGATCTTTCTTGTCGAAATTCTCGCCCATGAGTATCCTTGTTTGTTGCGACAAAATTTCGAGAGCAAGATGAACGCCTTTTAATTCTCGACCTTCGATTTTGAGATCGCGAGCCTCTGGCGTGCCAGTTGCAACGACGTATGCGTCAAAACCTTCTGGAAGATGTTCTGTGTCAACGGTTTTATTGTAACAAAACACAATTCCTTCTTGTTCCATGAGTGCAATGCGGCGGTCGATGACGTTTTTGGCAAGTTTGAAATTAGGAATACCAAACCTCAACAATCCACCTGCGGCTTCGTTTTTCTCGAAGACTGTAACCGAAAAACCTTTCTTGTTCAGTTGGTTTGCTGCTGACAGCCCTGCTGGTCCCGAACCTATCACAAGCACTTTCTTTCCGTTTCGTTGAGGAATTTCTGGCGTGATGTAACTTTCCATAAAAGCACGCTCGATGATTGCACATTCGTTTTCGCGACAAGTTACGGGCTCAGAAATCGTCAGGTTCAAAACGCACGATTTTTCGCATAGTGCCGGACAAACTCTTCCTGTAAATTCGGGAAAGTCGTTGGTTTTGGAAAGTAGTTTGTATGCGAGTTCCCAGTCTCCTTTGTAAAGAGCGTCGTTCCATTCGGGTTGCTTGTTGCCAAGCGGACAAGCCCAATGACAGAACGGTACGCCGCAATCCATGCAGCGGGAGGCTTGGAGTTGACGGTCTTTTGTATTTAAAGTCTGTTCCATTTCCGAGAAGTCGTGAATCCTCTCGCTTACAGGACGATGTCCTGCCTCTTTTCTCGGAATGGTTAAAAATGCTCTTGGATTTCCCATTTTTGTTTCAATATTTTGTATTTTTCTAACACCGAATTAAACAAATAAAACGAAAAGCCTTATTTAACGCATAAATAAAATTTACAAGCAAATTTTATTTTACAAATTGAACGAATAAAGTTTCATTTAATTTCGGAAATTAATATTAGTTACATTTGTCGAAAAATATTGTTTATAATATTTTTCTTTCGTCAATATTATAATTTGTTCAATTCGTTTAATTCGGTGTTAAAAAAAATAATTTTTAATAATCACGTTGAATATCAGCGATTTTGTCGCGAAGTTTTTTGAGTTGTTCCTCTTGAAGAACTTTTTTGTATTCAATCGGCACTACTTGTATGAAGTCTTCGATTGAACGGTTCCAATCGTCAAGAATATGTCTTGCAAACGCCGAACCCGTGTAACGCCAATGACGCATGATGAGTTCGTGAAGTTCTTTGTGGNNCACCATATCGGGGTTACAGAAATAGTCGAAAGTGTGTTGAGGGTCATAGACGTAAGCCACGCCGCCCGACATTCCTGCGCCGAAATTTCTGCCCGTTGGACCAAGCACAACAACACGTCCGCCTGTCATGTATTCGCAACAATGGTCGCCTGTGCCTTCGATGACGGCTGTTGCGCCCGAATTTCTGACGGCAAACCTTTCTCCGACACGTCCGTTAATATAAATTTCGCCGCTCGTTGCACCGTAAAGTCCTGTGTTACCGGCAATTATATTTTTCTCTGGGGCAAAATTGCTTGATGAGGGCGGCAAAATAAAAATCCTACCGCCAGATAGTCCTTTGCCAAAATAGTCGTTGGTCTCGCCTTCAAGTCTAAAGGTAACGCCTTTAACCAAAAACGCTCCGAAACTTTGTCCTGCCGAGCCTTTAAACTTGACATTTATAGTGTCGTCCTTGAGACCTTTTTCTCCGTATTTTTTAGCGATGACACCAGAAAGCATTGTGCCGACAGCACGGTCAGTATTTTTGACAGCATAATCGAGTGTTATCTCATGTCCTGACTCTATTGCCTGCGCCGCTTGTGCGATTATTGCATTGTCCTTTACTTCGGGTATTTTGGTGAAAGGACGACAATCGTAATGCAACTGTTCGCCTTGACTTTTGGTGAGCAATCTTGAAAAATCAAGAGTTTCGGTTTTTGACCCTGCATCTTGTTTGCGTACTTTTATTAGGTCGGTACGGCCGATAATATCTTCAAATTTCTTGAAACCCAATTTTGCGAGATATTCTCTAACTTCCTGAGCCAAAAACTTGAAATAGTTGACGATATATTCGCTTTTGCCCATGAAACGTTGTCTTAATATCGGGTCTTGTGTTGCAACGCCAACAGGACAAGTATTGGTGTTGCATTTACGCATCATTACACAACCAAGCACGATTAGCGGCAACGTACCAAACGCAAATTCGTCAGCACCGAGCATTGCCATTAGCACTACATCTCTACCAGTTTTTAGTTGTCCGTCGGTTTGAAGCCTTACTTGCGCTCTCAAACCGTTGAGCGAAAGTGTTTGTTGAGTTTCGGCAAGTCCAATTTCAGGGCAGATTCCAGCAAATCGCATCGACGATGCAGGAGATGCGCCCGTGCCGCCTTCAGCACCCGAAATCACAATCAAATCGGCTTTTGCTTTTGCAACACCAGCCGCAATTGTACCTACACCAGTTTCTGCTACAAGTTTCACCGAAACGGCTGCCGAAGGGTTGATGTTTTTGAGGTCGAAAATAAGTTGCGCCAAATCTTCAATTGAATAAATGTCGTGGTGCGGCGGCGGCGAAATCAATGAGATTCCGGGTATTGAATTTCGTGTTTTGGCGATTATTTCGTTGACTTTGAAACCCGGCAATTGTCCGCCTTCACCCGGTTTTGCGCCTTGGGCTACTTTAATTTGAATTTCTTCACCGTTGACAAGGTATTCCGCCGTAACGCCAAAACGTCCAGAGGCTATCTGTTTGGTTTTGGAGGCGAGGTTGGTGTGATAACGGTTGTTGTCTTCGCCGCCTTCGCCAGTGTTTGAGCGTGCGCCGAGAGTGTTCATCGCCAATGCAATAGACTCGTGCGCCTCTTTAGAAATTGCACCAAACGACATCGCACCTGTTACAAAATGTTTGACAATATTTTCAACGGGTTCTACCTCGTCGATAGAAATAGGTTTTCTTTCTGCAAAATCGAAGAAATCACGAATGAAAATTGGTTTTTGTTTGTTGTCAACAAGAGAAGTAAACTCCTTGAACTTCTGATAATTACCAGTACGAGTTGCAATTTGTAATGTTGCAATAGTTTCAGGATTCCATGCGTGAACGATTCCGTCTTTTCTAAAAGAGAAAAGTCCTTGGTTTTGCGGTGGAAATGTTTGGCTATTTTGTTGACTATAAGCCAAATCGTGAAGTTTTTGAGCGTCGTCAGCAATATGTTTGAGACCAATGCCGCCTATTGTGGAAACTTCTGTGCCAAAATAAGTTCGTAACAATTCTTCGCTAAGACCGATAGGTTCAAAAATCTTTGCGCCACGGTAACTGCGGATTGTCGAAATACCCATTTTTGACATTATCTTGAACAAGCCTTTGCAAACGGCTTTGATATAGTTTTTTTCGGCGGTTTCGTAATCCTCTTGAATTTTGCCCGATTTAACGAGCCTGTCCAAAACGGCAAAAGTCATGTACGGATTTATCGCCGACGCACCATAACCGAGCAGCAATGCCGCGTGCATAACTTCGCGAATTTCGCCCGATTCCACGATGAGTGCCGTCTGAACACGCTTGCCGGCGGCTATCAAATAATGATGAACCGCCGATACAGCCAATAGCGACGGAATAACAGCCGTCTTTTCGTCCAAATCTCTGTCAGACAATATGATATAATTTATACCAGAATCAACAGATTCTTCGGCTTTTTTGCAAAGCAAATCCAAGGCTTCACGAAGTCCGCGCTCACCTTTCTTAGGGTCGTAAAGGAGTGGCAACTTGGTGGTTTTGAAACCTTTGTAACGAATATTGCAAAGAATATCAAGCCTTGTGTTGTTGAGTACGGGGTGGGGAAGACGCACCATTTTGCAGTTGGTCTCGTCAGGGGTGAGAATGTCTGTTCCGACGGAGCCTATGTATTCTGTCAGCGACATTACAAGTTCCTCCCTGATTGGGTCGATGGCGGGGTTTGTAACTTGCGCAAATTGTTGACGGAAATAATTGAAGAAAATTTGCGGACGGTCAGACACAACCGCGAGTGGCGTGTCGTTTCCCATTGCGGCAACGGGTTCGCTTCCCGTTGTACACATCGGAATTATAGTTTTCTCGATGTCTTCGCCAGCAAAACCGAAATTAACAAGTTTGCGTTCAAAATCGGGAACTGAATTATCGGTTTTGCGACCCGACTTCAAGTTTTCCAACTGAATACGGTTTGTGTTGAGCCACTGTTTGTAAGGATGCTCTTGAGAAAGTTGTTTTTTCAGTTCGCCATCGTAATATATTTTGCCTTCTTGAGTGTCCACCATTAGGATTTTTCCGGGCTGAAGACGACCTTTTTCTTTTATTTGCGACGGTTCAAAATCCATAACGCCTGTTTCTGAGGCTACAACCATCATATCGTTGTTTGTGATGGTGTATCGTGATGGTCTCAAGCCGTTTCTGTCCAACATTCCGCC
>CAJOGF010000165.1:5109-15713 GCA_905233995.1 uncultured Bacteroidales bacterium
AGTTCGTCGCTTATGGGGTTTTTGTCGTTGAAACTTTCCGGCACAAGAATAGCCATTGCGTGCGGCAGCGACATTCCTGAATTTACGAAAAATTCAAAAACATTGTCCAACGAAGCCGAGTCTGACATTCCTGGAGTTACAATCGGTCTTAAATCTTTGATGTCGCCGAGTTTGCCTGACGAGAGAACCGATTCGCGGGCTTTCATCCAGTTTCGATTGCCGCGTATGGTGTTGATTTCGCCGTTATGACAGAGCATACGGAACGGTTGAGCAAGTTTCCATTCGGGGAAAGTGTTTGTTGAGAATCTCGAATGAACGAGTGCTAATCCGCTTGTGAGATATTCGTTGGAAAGGTCGGTGAAATACTCGCGCAGTTGCATCGAGGTCAACATTCCTTTAAAAACTATCAATTTTGACGACAACGATACAATGTAGAAGTCGGGATTTGACACGCGGTTTTCCACACGTTTTCGGATTTTGTAGAGAATGCTCTCAAATTCTGGCACTTTGTCGTCAGAAATTCCAGTGATGAAAATTTGTCTGATGTCGGGTTCGGTTTCCCTTGCACCTTTTCCGAGACAGTCGGAATTGACAGGGATATTTCGTAGGTGCATAAGGTTAAGACCTTCTTTTTCGATTTCCTCGATGAAAATCTGAAGAATTTCGCTTTGAGCGTTTTCGTCCTTAGGCAAGAAAATAAGACCTGTGCCGTATTTGCCTTTTTCGGGGACGGGGATACCTTGCAGCAGGATAAATTCGTGTGGGATTTGGAGGAGGATTCCTGCGCCGTCTCCGGTTTTGCCGTCAGAACCCTCTGCGCCACGGTGCATCATGTTTTCGAGGACTTTGAGAGCGTTGTCCACGAGTTCATGCGACTTGTTGCCGTGAATATTCACCACCATGCCCACGCCGCAGGCATCGTGTTCATTTTCGGGATTGTATAGTCCGTTGATTGCTGTTAGATTTTTTTGCATGACAGTAATATTTTTTTCACTGTGCAAATTTCAAGAAAAGAATCCGTCCATGCAATAAAGGAAAAACGTAAACACAGTCCGTAAAACCACGTATTTTTTTTGTAAGGGAATTACGTAGAAGGAATAAATAATAACGGCTATGACATTGCCACAGCCGTTATTTAGATTGTAATTTTAGACGGTTCAACAAATTAATTTTTGAAGATAACACCGCTTGTTAGGTTATAATCAATTACCGCTCCAATCTTCTAAATATGATTTATAAGGACTATTATCACATCCCTTTTGAATCATTTCGTTTCTGAGCTGACGCATTTTGCTTTGTAAATTTCTTCGTTCAGAATCATTGTAATATATTGATGGGTCTGTTTTCATTTTGGAAAGACTACTTTCATATTGAAAATACAATTTCTGTTTACTACGGCATAAGTCATCCGAAGGGAAATTGTCCTTTGAAGATGAATTGTTAGAATTTGATGATGACGAATAACTACCACTGACAGAATTGGAAGATGACACATTTGCCATTTCTGCAAGATTATATAATGCAGTATTCCATTGAGTACGAAGTTTTTCATATTCAGATTTATTTATTTGTCGATTATAAATTGTTCCGTCCGCAAGTGACACATAATTCCAATTTTTTGAAATTTTTATTATTTTATTGTCATACCAAAACCATCCATTTAAACTATGTACTGCAAATTTGAAAATAAATTCTGTACTATTGCTTGAAACAAAGAAATAAGTTTCACCAGCCCCCGCTCCATAACAAATTATTTCTGCCTTATCGGAAAACCAAATATTTGGAGCAGGATTATATACAATTTCAATTGGATAATCTTTCCCATTAGTAAAATAAAGTACTTTTTGATACGATGGCAAACTTTGACAAAATGCGTTCAGATAGCAAACAATAAAAAGTCCTAATAATACAACTTTTCTCATAATATTCCTTTTTTTATGTTAAACATTTTTGATAAATCCAACACAAAAAAGAAAGGGTGTAAGCCACTTTATAGTTCCCTTAAGGCCGACCAAGACCATGCACAACTATAAAGTAAGCCCACACCCCTTATATGGAATGCGAGCATTCGCAAGTGCTGACTGTGCAAAATTTGGTCGATTTATAAGGGAGTCAGCCCGTGCAAACGCCCTTTCAATTTTATGTCTTTAATGGCGAAAGATATGTATTATTTTGCTTTTGAACAAAAAATTTTATATATTTTTTTTGGAAAATTTTGGTATAAATTAAAAATCAATAAATTAGAACGACAATTAAACTTTTTTTATTTTCACAATAAAAATAAAAAAAATGTATTTTTGTTGTTTATAGACAATAAATATTATGCTTTGCAGTATAAAAATGTGATTAAATGCCTAATTTGATTTGTCTTACGTTATCACTTCAAACAAGTCCTCTAATGTAACATCAAAACTTATTGATTGAGAGTACATGTTTTCTGCTAATCCTTTTGTGGTTATGAAAATTGGTTGAATTGAAAACTTTTGAGACTTGGTCTCGCGACTAAATGTCTCTATGCGATGAAGTACTTTTTCGTATTCCGGCTTGGTTATCAAGTACTTGTCAATTGAATACTTGATTTCGCATATATTGATTATATTGTCGGCTCTTTCTATTACCAAATCTATCTGTGCATCGCTCAATCTACAAGAATAATATTCACACGATATGTAATCAATGTGCAACTTCCTTTTAATTTGATTGATATGCATTAGGGCGACTTTTTCAAACGTCAATCCTGCCCATGTTTTCAACTCGCTGCTCATTAGGTGCGTACCCCAATAATGACTATCAACAGAGTTCTTGTTGATAAATTTTAGATAAAATGCTGAAAAAAAATCTGTAAGTTGGTAAATTCCGTTTTTAGCACTTATTTTGTTGACTTTCACGTTGTAAAAACGCAGAAAATCGCAGTTTTTCAAGTCTTCAAGTCGTTCTGAAAGGTGTCCGTTGTCTTTTTTGCCAAGTTTTTTTGCAATTTCATCGCGGGTCATGCCAGTAGAATTTTTTGCCAAAATCTTGATTATTTCGATGTAAGGCTCTGACGATGAAAACAAAGTTTTGAATAGTCTTGAAAACTCTCTACGCATTTCGCCTTCAGGGTTAAAAAACAGATTGTCAATGTTTTGAGCAAGACTATACTTGTTGTTCAACAGTCCTAAATAATATGGTATGCCGCCAAAAATCATGTATGCTTGAAGATAAGAAAGGTCGTCCCAATTGATATTTTGAGATTTAAGGTACTCTCTTGTCTCGCCAAGACAGAATGGATGAAGATGTATTTCATGTGTGATTCTATTGTGTAGTCCACCTTTGGAATCAATTATATTTTTTACCATCCATGATGTTGCCGAGCCACATACAATCAGTTTGAAATTTGATTGTTTTGATGCCCAATTATTCCAAAAATATCCCAATGCTTCAATTATTGATGAACTTTTGTAGTCAAGACACGGAAGTTCATCAATAAACATAATGCTTTTTTTTTCGCTTTCTATTTTTTGTTGCAAAAAAATGCGTATTTCTGTAAATGCCTCCATCCAATTTTGAGGTTGTTTTGTTGGCGATATGTTATAATAGTCAAAAGCATCGTTGAGTGCAGCCATTTGGACATTCTTTTTGCCGTCAATTATACCCGTCAACGAAAATGCAAAATCTTTGCGGAAGAGTTGGTCGATTAAGTATGTTTTGCCAACACGTCGTCGTCCATAAACTGCTATAAATTCGGGTTTTGGGGAGTTTATGTATTGTTTTAACAGCCCAATCTCGTATTCTCTGCCAATAGTATTTTCCATAGTATTGAAATCATTTTTTCTGAGTGTAAAATTACACTAAAGATTTCAATTTTCCAAAACAATCTGGGCGGAATCGACGATTTTTTGCTCGATTCCGCCCTGATTGTTATATTCTGTCCATTGCCTCAATTGTTTTTTCTTTTGTGTTGAAAGCGGTCAATCTTAAATAACCCTCGCCTGATGCTCCGAAACCTGCGCCGGGCGTGCTGACGATGTTTTTCTCTTTCAAAAGGTAGTCAAAAAACGCCCAAGAATCACCGTCGGGTGTTTTGAGCCAAATGTACGGCGAATTGATGCCTCCAAAAACTTCAAAACCTTTCGCCGAAAGACTTTCGCGGATTATTTTGGCGTTAAGAAGGTAATAGTCAATCAATTGACGCACTTGCAATTGACCTTCTTCGCTATACGTCGCCTCTGCTGCTCGTTGAATGATATATGGCGTACCGTTGAATTTAGTACACTGACGACGATACCTACATTCCTTTGGTACAACAGTGTAAGAACATCTCGTACCCGTGAATCCAGCCGTCTTGGAATAACTTCTGAACTCGATTGCGACTTGTTTTGCACCGTCAATTTCATAAATTGAATGTGGAACGTTACTTTCGGTAATAAATGCCTCGTATGCAGCATCAAAAAGTATCAACGATTTGTTGCGTATCGCATAGTCAACAAAAACCTTCAACTGCTCTTTGGTTAGTGTTGTGCCGGTCGGATTGTTAGGGTAACAAAGATAAATGACATCGACTTTTTCTTTTGGAAGTTCGGGGACAAAATCGTTGGATTTCGTGGTGGGCATACGGACGATATTGCGTCCCGACATCACGTTGGTATCAACGTAAACGGGATACACTGGGTCAGTTACTGCTATGACATTGTTGCCCAAAATGTCGGTGATATTACCAGTGTCGGATTTTGCTCCATCGGATATGAAAATTTCGTCATTGTTGATGTCAACCCCATGACTTTTGAAATCGAACTGTCGAATTTTGTCTTGCAAAAACTCGTAGCCTTGCTCTGGTCCGTAACCTCTGAAAGTATCTTTTTGGGACATCTCGTCAACGGCTTTGTGCATGGCTTTTATGCAAGCATCGGGCAACGGCAATGTTACGTCGCCAATTCCCATTCTGATAATTGGAGCATCGGGATTGCTTGCGGTGTATGCTTTTAATCGCCGTGCTATTTCTGTAAAAAGATAACTATCAGATAGTTTCGTAAAATTATCGTTGATTTGTACCATTTTGTTCTGTGTTTAAATGTAATCGAAAACGCCGTCAAAAACTTTTTCTGCACCGCCAGTCATGTAAACGCAATTGTCGACCACTGACCAGTGAATTTTCAAGCAACCACCCAAGAGTTGAATGTTTGTTTCTCTGTCAGAAAAGCCGTTCAAAATTGCTGCCACTGCCGTTGCACATGCTCCTGTGCCACAAGCCAAAGTTTCGCCTGCGCCTCGTTCCCAAACTCGCATTTCAAGGTGTTGATTATCAATAATTTTAACAAACTCTACATTAGTGCGTTCAGGGAAATTGGGATGCACTTCAATTTTTTTGCCGACTATTTCCACGGGAAAGTTTTTTACATCGTCAACAAAAATAACGCAGTGCGGATTGCCCATCGAAACGGCTGTGTAATCGTATTTTTCATCGTCGATTTTTAGCGTTTCATGTTCGGCGATGACAACGGGATTTCCCATATTGACAGTAATCAAACTGTCGTCTTGAATCTCGATTTGCTTGTTGCCGGCTTGAGTCTGCAATGTAAGTTGTTTGCTGTTAATCAAATGATTATCGTATGCATAACGAGCCACACATCTCGACGCATTGCCGCACATCTGTGCTTCCGAACCGTCAGAATTAAACATTCTCATTCTAACATTTGAGCCGTTATCAGAAGGCATTATTAACACCAAACCGTCGCTGCCAACACCAAAATGACGGTCGCTAATGCGGCGTGAAAGATTTGCAATGTCGGGCAACGATTCCACCGACGTTTCAAAACAGTCGATATAAACATAATCGTTGCCTGCACCTTGCATTTTTGTAAATGGGATTTTCATTGCTTAACTATCTGATAAACAACAATTCCCTATATTTTGGTAATGGCCACATTTCATCGTCAACCAATAGTTCGAGTTTGTCAGCATGGTAACGGATTGTGTCAAAATACGGCAAAACGGTGTCGTGATAAGCAATTGCCTTGTCTTTCTCGCTTTCGATTTTGTTGGCAACTTTGCGGGCGTTTACCATCGCTTCTACCGAAGTTTCCAATATTGAGATGTGTTCAGAAATCTGTTCTATGGTTTGAAGCGTTTTTTCGCTGAGTTTCAATGCTTTGTCGCGACCAAAAACATTTTCCATCTTTGTTACAGAATCTAATAGAATGCTTTGATATTTGGTTGCAACAGGTATCACCGAACTGATTATCATATCGCCAAGAACACGTGCTTCAATCTGAATTTTCTTGGTGTAAGTATCCCATTTCACCTCGTTGCGAGCAGCGAGTTCTTTCTCTGAAAATACGCCCGTCGAAGTGAACAATTTGACAGATTCTGGCGTTGTGTATGCATCGTAAATCTTTGGCACTGACGTTTCGCAGTCGAGACCACGTTTTGCTGCCTCTGCTTTCCATTCGTCGCTGTAGCCGTTGCCGTCAAAACGGATTGGTTTAGAAATTTTTATGTATTCTTTGATGACTTCAAAAATTGCTTTTTCCTTGGCAATTCCACTATTGATTTTTTTGTCAACCTCAGCCTTAAACTCCTTGAGTTGAGCCGCAACAACAGTATTAAGTGCAATCATTGCCGAGGCGCAGTTTGCTGACGAACCAACAGCGCGAAACTCAAATCTATTGCCAGTGAAAGCAAAAGGCGAGGTGCGGTTGCGGTCGGTATTGTCAACAAAAACCTCTGGAATACTGCCGATGCCAAGTTGCATTTTTTTCTTGTCGTCAAGAGTGATTCCGTCTTCGGAGTTGGAGTTTTCGATTTTGTCGAGAAGTTGCGAAAGTTGAGTTCCTAAAAACGCTGAAATGATTGCTGGAGGTGCTTCGTTTGCGCCAAGACGGTGAGCATTTTGCGCGGTCATAACAGATGCTTTGAGGAGCGCATTGTTTTTGTAAACAGCCATCAAGATATTCACCATGAATGTTACAAATTGGAGATTTTCGGCAGGAGTTTTGCCCGGAGTGAGCAGACCAACGCCTGTGTCGGTGCCGAGCGACCAGTTGTTGTGCTTGCCTGAGCCATTGACTGAGCTGAAGGGCTTTTCGTGCAGCAGTACGGCGAACTTATGCTTCTCCGCTATGCGTTTCATCAAGTCCATCACTATCTGGTTATGGTCGTTGGCCAGGTTGACGTTCTCAAATATAGGAGCCAACTCAAACTGGTTGGGAGCCACCTCGTTATGTCGTGTCTTCAAGGGAATGCCCAGCTTGTAGCATTCTATCTCTAACTCTTTCATAAAGGCGGTGACACGGGCAGGTATGGAGCCGAAATAGTGGTCGTCTAACTGCTGGTCTTTGGCTGATGAGTGTCCCATCAGCGTGCGTCCTGTCAGGCAAAGGTCGGGGCGCGCGTCATACAAGGCGCGATCCACCAAGAAATACTCTTGCTCCCATCCTAAGTTGGCATGCACCCGCTTAACGCGCTCGTCAAACAGCTGGCATACGGCGGTAGCGGCTTTATCCACTGCAGCGAGGGCTTTCAGCAAGGGAGTCTTGTAGTCCAGTGCTTCACCCGTGTAGGAGATGAAGATGGTGGGGATGCAGAGGGTGTCATCCACCACGAAGGCTGGCGACGATACGTCCCATGCGGTGTAGCCACGGGCCTCGAAGGTGTTGCGTATGCCACCGTTCGGGAACGAGGAGGCATCTGGCTCCTGCTGAATCAGCAGCTTGCCAGAGAAGCGTTCTATCACGTCACCGTCCTCATCGAAGTCGATAAAACCGTCATGTTTCTCTGCCGTGCCGTCAGTCAAGGGCTGGAACCAATGGGTATAGTGCGTCACGTTCAGTTGCTTTGCCCAGCTTTTCATGCCGTTGGCTATCAGGTCGGCCGTATCGATACTGATGGGTTTCCCCTTCTCAATGGCATCTTGCACAGCTTTATACGCCTCTTTGGGAAGAAACTCCTGCATCTTCTGCTGGTCAAACACATGTATGCCGTAGTAGTCGTTCAGTTTGTCTGAGGGGAGGGTCACTTCCACAGGTTTCCTGTTGGCCAGCTCCTGCAAGGCAAAAAATCTCATTTTTGACATATCGGTTTATCTTTTATCGTTAATTTGCCACAAAAGTACAAATTTAATTTATACTTTTGCTGTTTGGAATATGAAAAATGAACATAAAACAATATGCACTGCTTGGTTAGCCTTGATAATGACTTTCACGCTGACACTTGCTGATGTCAGTGCCAAAAGGCATACGCCCATTGACCAGCTGGCCGACAGCATTGTAAGGCTTACCGTCAGTCGTGCCGCCGACAGTGTGGGGCTGGCGAGGGAGTTCAATGCGCAGCTTTACATCAAAGGGCAGGTTAATGTGCGTAAGAAGAATGTGTTCTACCACCAGATTCCGGGCATGTTTCACGTCAGCCGCCACGGCAGTCGCAAGTTCTTTATAGAGACCATCAACCAGGTGCATTTCACCTCGCCTGACATATACGACCAGCGCACCGAGGCGGTGTTGGGCACCGCCAACAGCTTCTTTGAGGGCGATGGCAGGCTGTCAGACTTTTTCCACATCACCCCCTACCATCACATGCTGTTGCAAGACAAGCTGATTTCCCCCCTTTCCCCTAAGGGCGACAAATATTACTCCTATACCCTCGACTCCGTTTTCCATGTGGGGGGCATACAGCATTATAAGGTGAGGTTTCAGCCCCATGTGCTGAGCTACCAGTTAGTGGAGGGCTATTTCATAATCTCCAATGGGGCATGGAGCGTCAGGGAGCTGTATTTCGAAGGGCGCAACGAGATGTTGCGTTTCAAAAACAAAGTGTCGATGGGGTGGATAGGCTCGCCTACCGAGATGCTGCCTGAGAGCTACGACCTGCAAGTGTTTTTCCATCTCATGGGCAACCGCATCGATGCCGCCTATACCGCCCGCATGACATATCAGGACATCAGGCACGAGACTCCCCACCTCACGTTGAACGAGTTGCGCCGCCAGGAGGACAACAAGTATGACCTTTCCCGCTACTATAGTCTGGGCAGCGACGACAGTGCCCCCGTCAGGGACTATCAGTATTTTGACAAGCACCGCCCCATACCGCTGACCATAGAGGAGTTAGACCTATACACTGATTATATCAGTACACAGTTGGTTGGTCAGCGTGACAGTAGCGGCATCCGCAAGCAGAAGACCGCCCACTTCTGGAGCAATGTGGGTGAGGCCTTGGTGAGCCGTAGCCGCTTCTTTGTGAAAGATGTGGGAAACTTCCGCCTCTCGCCCCTGTTCAACCCCCAGCTGGTGGGATACAGCCACCGCAATGGCATCTCCTACAAGATGGATCTGCGATTTACACGCAGGATGGTGGGCGACAAAGTGCTGGAGATTACCCCTCGGCTGGGCTTCAACTTCAAACACCGTGAGTTTTATTGGTTGGTGAGGGGGCATTTCGATTACTGGCCTGAGAAGCGCGCTTCCTGGGTTTTTGAGTTGGGTAATGGCGACAAGGTGTATAACAACGAGGTGGTCAGCGACCTGGAGGCTGCCACAGGCGAGAAGGTCAACCTTGAGGAAGTGAATCTGGAGTATTTCAACCACACTTATATCAAGCTTTCGCATAACTGGGAGATATTCAACGGCTTTTCCTTAGACCTCGGTCTCAACTTGCACAGGCGTGCAGCCACGGGCAACAGTAACCCGCAGTACAACCGCACCTACCGATGATGAGGCTCACATTCACCCCTGGGATGTATTATTATATGGATGGCAGGCGAAAGGTGAACCTGCATTCTTCCTATCCTACGTTTATCTTTGAGTGGGAGAAAGGGTTGGACGGTATTTTGAAGAACTCTACGGTATATGACCGCTTTGAGGTGGATGTTCAAGACGATTTGCCGCTGGGCTTGCAGCGTACGCTGTACTTGCGTTTCGGTGCCGGTACGTTCGCTTACAAGGATCATCTGTATTTCATCGATTTCGAGCGTTTCCGCCGCCACAATCTACCGATTGGCTGGAGCGATGATATCGGCGGTGTGTTCCATCTGCTGCAATCAGATATCTATAACTCATCTCGCCAGTATCTGAGGTTGCATGCCACCTATCAGGCTCCGTTCCTGGTGATTCCGCATGTGGCTAAGTACTTGAAATATGTGATGAATGAGCGAATATACTTCAATACTTTGTTCCTGCCAAACCAGAAACCTTATTATGAGGTGGGCTATGGCATTGGTACGCATCTGTTTGATTTCGGTTTCTTCATGTCGTTCGCTTCGCAGAAGAAGCGCCAGTTTGGCTTCAAGCTGACGTTGGAGATCTTCAATAGGTGATTTTTGGGATAATGGAGAATGGAGTAGGGGGATAAAACTTAAATAACTATTATATGAAAAAACTGGTATTCTTGATGGCGTGTGCGGCATTGCTCTTGGTTCATGTGCAGTGCTCTATGAACGCCCAGTCTTCTGCCAATGCGGGGGAAGACAGCTTCACACAGTATGTGGACCCGTTCATCGGTACGGGTGGACATGGACATGTGTTCATTGGTGCCAATGTGCCATTCGGATTTGTACAGCTGGGCCCTTCGCAGCAGACGCAGGGCTGGGACTGGTGTTCTGGTTATCATTACACTGATTCCGTATTGGTGGGGTT